>JAQSWP010000051.1 GCA_029266575.1 Alphaproteobacteria bacterium
GCGCAACGGCGTCACCATCGAGACCAAGGTGCAGCTCGGCGTGCAGGAAGGTCCGGCGGCGGCGAGCCAGAACCGGCAGGCGGTGTTCAATTATTTCGTGGCGCTGATCGGGCCCAACAACCAGATCCTGGCGCGCGAGGAATTCACCGCCGACTATAAATTCGACGGCAACCGCACCCGCCTGGCCGGCGTCGAAGAACTGGTCCAGCGCGCGGCCTTCGCCGCGGACCAGGCCGGCGGCTATCAGGTGGCGATCGGCATCGCGGTCAGCCCCGAAGAGCTGAACTACAACCGCCGCCTGCAGCGTTAAGCCTCAAGCCTTCGGCAGGCGCAGCGGCTTCGGGGCCTTGCCGCACAAAGCGGCCCAGACGCCTTCGGCCAGCGTCTCGACATGGTCGGACAGCGCGCTGCCGATGCGGCCATAGACCTTGTGCACGGCCGGCTGCAGCACCACGCCCAGCGCCATGGCGGTGACGACGTCGATGTCGCGTTTGGGAATCTCGCCCGCCGCCATCGCCTTGCGCACGATCTCGCGCACCACGGCGACCGGATTGGCGTGCGCGGAATTGACCTGCATCATGTGCTGGTGCTGCGACAGCAGATGATAGGAGAATAATAGCCAGTCGCTGTCGGCCGCCGCGCAATAGGTCTGCACGATGGCGCGCGCCTTGTCCTTCATGGTCGACTTGGCGCGCTGCGCCTTGTCCAGCTCCTGCGCGATGGCGGTGTGCACGCGCAGGAACAGCTCCTCGGCCATCGCCTCCTTGGTGGCGAAATGCCGGTAGATCGTGCCCTCGGCGATGCCGGCGGCCAGCGCGATTTCCTTGGTCGTGGTCGCCGTCACGCCGCGCGCCACGAACAGGGTAAGTGCGGCCCGTTCGATCCGGTTTTTGGTGTCTTCCGCCTTGCCCAAGACTGCGCCTCAATTATTAAGTGAGTAATCACTCATTTTGCGGAGTACGGGCGGGTCTTTCCACCGGAATCTGCGGTAGCGGCCGGAATGCCGCGTTGCGCCTGCTAAGTACCCTGTCTAAGGTCGGTTATTCCCGATGAAACCTGCGGGAGAGACCGGTCTGAAATGGCCGGCGCCGAAGGAGCAACCACCCCGGAAACTCTCAGGCAAATGGAGCGCAGGAAGAGGGAACTCTGGAAAGTAGCGGGCACCGGTTTGGGCCGGATCCGCTCACCGAAGAAGTAAGCAGCGCGCCGGCAGATCCGGGTGCGGCGAATCTTTCAGGTCGTGCGACAGAGGGGGTCGAGCGCTGCCACCAGGCGGCGGCATCGACCGATTCTGGCACGGGAGAAAGCGCCGCGTGAGTTCATCCGAGCAGCCTCTGCTGAAGACCCCGCTGCATGCGCTGCATGTCGAGCTTGGCGCCAAGATGGTGCCGTTTGCCGGCTACGACATGCCCGTGCAATACCCGAGCGGCATTCTCACCGAGCATTTGCACACCCGCGCCGAAGCAGGCCTGTTTGACGTCTCCCATATGGGACAGTGCTGGATGAGCGGGCCGCAAGCCGCCGATATCGTCGAAAGCCTGACACCGGGCGACATCAAGACATTGGCGCCGGGCCAGCAGCGCTACACCCAATTCACTCTGCCCAATGGCGGCATTGCCGACGATCTGATGGTGTCCAATGCCGGCGACATGCTGCTGCTGGTGGTCAACGCCGCCTGCAAGCAGGACGATTTCGCCCGCCTGCGTCAGGCCGCGCAAGGCCGCGCCCGTTTCGAGACGCTGGACGAGCACGGACTGCTGGCGCTGCAGGGACCGCATGCGGTGGCGGCGCTTGAGCGCGTGGTGCCCGGCGTCGCGCAGCTGAAATTCATGACCGGCGCGCGCTTCGTCTGGGAAGGCGCGGGACTTTACATCACCCGCTCGGGCTACACGGGCGAAGACGGCTGCGAGATTTCGGTGCCGGCGGACAAGACCGAAGCTCTGGCGCGCGCCTTGTTGGCGCAGCCGGAGGTGAAGCCGATCGGGCTCGGCGCGCGAGATTCGCTGCGGCTGGAAGCTGGTCTGTGCCTTTACGGCCATGACATCGATACCGAGAGCAGCCCGATCGAAGCGGGCCTGCTGTGGTCGATCCCCAAGCATCGCCGCAACACCGGCGGCTTTCCGGGCGACACCGTCATCATCCGCCAGATCGCCGGCGGTCCGCCACGCCGCAGGGTCGGCATCCTGCCCGAAGGTCGCGCCCCGGCGCGCGAGGGGACGGAGATCGTCGATGCCGCGGGCACGAAGATCGGCGTGGTGACCAGTGGCGGCTTTGCACCGTCGCTCAATCGTCCCATCGCCATGGGTTATGTCGGCCGCGATTTCGCCGAGGCCGGAACCAAGGTCGGGCTGTTGGTGCGTGGCAAGGCGTTGCCGGCGGAGATCGTGAAAATGCCGTTCGTCAAAAAAAGCTATCACAAGGTTTAACAGGGGTTTTGCGCAATGAAACGTTTCAGCGAAGAGCATGAATGGATTTCGGTGTCGGGCGATGTCGGCACGGTCGGCATTTCCGATTACGCGCAAAGCCAGTTGGGCGACATCGTCTATGTCGAGGTGCCGGAAGCCGGCAAGAAGCTGACCAAGGGCGGCGAAGCGGCGGTGGTCGAATCGGTGAAGGCCGCGTCGGACGTCTATTCGCCGGTGACGGGCGAGGTGGTCGAGGGCAATACGGCTTTGGCCGAGAACCCGGCGCTGGTGAACTCCGATCCGTTGGGCGCGGGCTGGTTCTTCAAGGTGAAGATCGCCGACAAGGCTGAGCTCGACGGAATGATGGACGAAGCCGCGTACGCCGAATTCGTGAAAGGGCTGGCCTGATGCGTTATCTGCCGCTGACCGATACCGACCGTTCCGCCATGCTGGCGGCGATCGGCGTCAAGTCGATCGACGCGCTGTTCGAGGACGTGCCGCAGGCGGCGCGCCTGAAGGGGCCGGTCGATCTGCCGCGCTTTGCCGGCGAGCTCGAAGTCGAGCGGCAATTGTCGGCCATGGCGGCAAAGAATATCGCCGCCGGTTCGGTGCCGTTCTTTATTGGCGCCGGCGCTTACCGCCATCACGTGCCCTCGACGGTCGACTACCTGATCCAGCGCGGCGAATTCCTGACCTCCTATACGCCGTACCAGCCGGAAGTCACGCAAGGCACGCTGCAATACCTGTTCGAATTCCAGACCCAGGTGGCGCTGCTGACGGGCATGGATGTCGCCAATGCCTCGATGTATGACGGCTCGACCGCGGCGGCCGAAGCGGTGGCGATGGCCAATCGCGTGACGCGGCGCAGCAAGGCGATCATCTCCGGCGGGCTGCATCCGCAATATCGCGAAGTCGTCGAGACTCTGGGCCGCTACACCGGTTTCACCGTGGCCGCGCAGCCTGCTGATATCGAAGGCAAGGAAGATCTCGCCAGCCTGATCGACGGCGAAACCTCTTGCGTCGTGGTGCAATACCCCTCCTTCTTCGGCCGACTGCGCGATCATTCGGCTTTGTCCGCCGCATGCCGCGAGAAGGGCGCATTGCTGATTGTGGTCGTTACCGAGATCGTTTCGCTGGGGGCGCTGAAATCGCCGGGCGCCATGGGCGCCGATATCGTGGTGTGCGAAGGCCAGTCGCTGGGCAACGGCCTGAATTTCGGCGGCCCTTATGTCGGGCTGTTCGCCACGCGTGAGAAATATGTGCGCCAGATGCCGGGCCGGCTGGTCGGCGAGACCGTCGACGCCGATGGCAAGCGCGGCTTCGTGCTGACCCTGTCGACGCGCGAGCAACATATCCGCCGCGAGAAGGCGACGTCGAATATCTGCACCAATGCCGGTCTGTGCGCGCTGGCATTCACCATCCATCTCTCCCTGCTGGGCGAGAAAGGATTGCACGATCTGGCGGCGCTCAATCATGCCAAGGCGGTGCAATTGGCCGACAAGCTTGCGGCAGTAAAGGATGTCGAGGTGTTGAATGACAGCTTCTTCAACGAATTCACCGTACGACTGAACAAGCCGGCTGCCATCGTTGTAGAAGCGTTGGCGGGCAAGCGTGTGTTGGGCGGCCTGCCGGCGTCGCGCCTGCTGCCGTCGGACAAGAAGGCGGAGAATTTGCTGCTGCTGGCGGTGACGGAAACCGTGACGGAGGGCGATATGGATGCGCTCTGCGGCGCGCTGAAGGAGGTGCTGTGATGGATCGCAGCCAGGGACGTATCGCGCGGCCGAATGCCGAGGCTGGCGCCGCCACGGAAACCTTCACCGGCAATCGCGGCCTGCAGCTCGAAGAAAAGCTGATCTTCGAACAGGATTCGCCCGGCCGCACGGGCGTCGATCTGCCGCCGGCGCCGAAGGTGAAATCGCGCCTGGGTGGTCTGGAGCGCGGCTCAGCCGTTGGCCTGCCGGGCCTGTCCGAGCCGCAGGTGGTGCAGCATTACACCCGTCTTTCGCAGAAGAACTACGCCATCGATTCCGGCGTCTATCCGCTGGGCTCGTGCACCATGAAGCACAACCCGCGCCTGAACGAGAAGATGGCGCGGCTGCCGGGCTTTGGCGACGTGCATCCGTTGCAGCCGCAATCGACGGTGCAAGGCGCGCTGGAGCTGATCGACAGCCTGGCGCATTGGCTGAAGACCCTGACCGGGATGCCGGCCGTGGCGCTGTCGCCGGCGGCGGGTGCGCATGGCGAGCTGTGCGGCATGGTGGCGATCCGCGTTGCCCTTGAAGCGCGGGGCGAAGCCGACAAGCGGCTGCGCGTGCTGGTGCCGGAATCGGCGCATGGCACCAACCCGGCGACGGCGGCCGTGCTGGGCTTCAAGGTCGAATCGATTCCCGCCAATGCCGAAGGGCGCGTCGATCTGGCGGCGATGAAGGCGGCGCTGGGGCCGGACGTGGCGGCGATCATGCTGACCAATCCCAACACTTGCGGCCTGTTCGAGCGCGACATCCGCGAGGTCGCCGATGCCGTGCATGCGGCCGGCGCTTATTTCTATTGCGATGGCGCCAATTTCAACGCCATCGTCGGCCGCGTGCGGCCGGGCGATCTCGGCATCGACTGCATGCACATCAATCTGCACAAGACCTTCTCGACTCCGCATGGCGGCGGCGGGCCGGGCTCGGGTCCGGTGGTGCTGTCGGCGGCGCTGGCGCCCTATGCGCCTTACCCATGGACGGTTAAGGAAGGCGAAAAATTCCGCGCCATCGAAGCGGGCTCGGTCGGCGACGGCAAGCCGTTCGGCCGGCTCAAGGCCTTCCATGGCCAGATGGGCATGTTCGTGCGCGCGTTGTCCTACATGTTGAGCCATGGCAGCGACGGGCTGTGGCAGGTGGCGTCTGACGCCGTGCTCAACGCCAACTATGTGCTAGCGCGGCTGAAGGATGTGATGAGTCCGGCCTTCCCTGGCGCCTGCATGCACGAGGCGCTGTTCGACGACGAATTCCTCAAGGGCACCGGCGTCACCACGCTCGATTTCGCCAAGGCGATGATCGACGAGGGTTACCATCCGATGACCATGTATTTCCCGCTGGTGGTGCATGGCGCGCTGCTGATCGAGCCGACCGAGACCCAGGCCAAGGCCGATCTCGACCAGTTCGTCGACGCCTTGCGCCACCTGGCGCAGAAAGCAAAATCGGGCACGGCGGCGGCCGAATTCCAGGCCGCGCCAGTATTGGCGCCACGACGGCGGCTGGACGAGACGCTGGCGGCGCGCAAACCGGTGTTGCGCTGGAAACCGCCGCCGCCGACGGCGCAGGCGGCGGAATAGCGTCAGGCCGGGTTATTTTTCGCCAATAATGAACGGTCCTGCCGTAGCGGTTCGCTGCGCGACGGTGCGGTTTCATCGCGGCTGTGACAAATCTTGGCCGCCGTCCTCTCGCACCGACTAACGGCCTATAAGAGGAATGGCCATTAGGGATCGTGAGGGTGAAATGTCGATTGCCTCCGCCGTCACAAGAAAAATCTCCGAATTTAAGCTCGCCCGCGAATTCGCGGCGAGAGGTCCCTGGTGCACCCGATTTGACATCGGTGATCGATCCTATGGCGGCGAACTCGACTACAGAGGCGACAAGCGCGTGAAATACGCCTTAAGCGAATTCCCCGATGCCCGGACCATACTCGAACTTGGCAGCCTGGAAGGCGGTCAAAGCTTCCAATTGGCACGTACGCCCGGAATGAAAGTCCTGGCAATCGAAGGCCGCGCCGACAATCTCCACCGCGCCCAGTGGGTGCAGAAAATTCTGGGCGTCGACAACATCACTTTCGTGCAGGGCAATCTGGAAACTATCGAACTGGAGCAGTACGGGCCTGTCGATCTGGTGTTCTGCTCGGGCCTGCTCTACCACCTGCCAAGGCCGTGGGAGCTGATCGAACAAATCGCTTCGATCACCGGCAACTTGTTTCTATCGACACACTATGTCGAAGACGCCAAAGCCACCGAAGAAGTCAACGGCTACAGAGGTGATTATTATTCCGAGCAGACGGATCCGCTGAGCGGCATGTCCGCCCGGTCCTTCCTTCTGACCCTCGATTCCCTGCAACAGGCGTTGCGGGACAATGGATTTAGCGCGATCGAGATTCTGGAAACGTTCCACCCGCCGAGCCGGGGCATAAAAATAGGATCGGGGGGTAGGAGTATTGGTGGCCGCCCGCAAGTCCATATGGCCGCTCGCAAATAGAGCGCCGCCAGTTTCAAGCCGCCCGTCCAGGTCGGCGACCGTCGGTAGCGGTAACATAGACTGCGCAGGGGCATAAAATGCCCATGGCGGGCGTTTCCCAAGCCGTTTTGCAGCTTTGTTTCGCTTAAGCGCGATTGCATCGTCTGCACGTCGCGCTTAAGCTGCGCGGCAATAATATTACACGCCGTCGTTTGAGTGCCGGATTGCGGCCAGGGGAGCTCATCGTCCGTCATGGCGAAGATTGCGATTGCCTGCAGTTGCGCTGCCGGCTCTGACAATGCTTTCGACGCGCTTTTGATCGGCAAGGCGCTCGCTGCCGCCGGGCACGACGTGCTTTATTTGGCCGACGATATCGGAGCGATGCACCGGATTGCCGCTTCGACCCAAGGATTGGCGATCCTGCAGGCGCCGCTGCTGCAAGCCGCAGCACTGGACAATCCGCCACCGGACAAATTCGAAGGATTCGCCGCCCAGTTGGCGCGAGCAGGCTACGCCGATGTCGGTACATTGCGCCTAGTTGCCGGCGCGTGGACCGCGTTGTTGCGGGCAATTAAGGTGGATTGCATCATCGGGATCGCCACGCCAGTGGCCTGGCTGGTAGGGCCGCATATCGCGCCGACTTTCGCCATCGGCCGCGGCCGCCATCTTCCGGCGATGCCGGACGGACGCATCGTGACGCTGCCCGACGAAGCGCCGGCGATGATCGATCAGGCGGCGCTGGTCACCAATGCCAATATCGTGCTGGGCGAACTCGATCTCGGACGTATCGACAGCCTGGCTGACGTGCTAGGCCGTTGCGGCCAGCGGCGTTACGGCCTCGATTCGCTCGACCCCTACAGGCACTACCGGCGGGAACCGGGATTTGGGCCGCTTGGTGCAGCGCCAGCGGCATTCGCCAAACCCGATCGCAACAGGCTGTCGCTGTTTCTCAATGCGCAATATCCCGGCATCGAGGCCGCCTTGCTGGCGCTGGTCGGCATGGGCGATCTGCGCCTCGACGTCTTCGTGCAGGACGCCACGCCGGCGATGCGGAATTTCCTGGCGGGGCTGGTGCATGTCGTGCTGCATCCGACCCTGGAAGCGGCATTGGCGGCGCCGCTCGGCGGCTTCGCCATCGTTCATCACGGCATTCCGATGCTCGCCGAACACGGGGTGCTCCAAGGCCGGCCGCATCTAGTGCTGCCGTGGACCAGCGCACACTGGGACACGCTGGAGCGTCTGAAAATTTTGGCCGTCGCGTGGTGGAAGGAGCCCGGCAGATCGGTTCAGGAAATCGCCACCACCTTGCGGGCGGTGGGCCAGGATCGCGACATTGCGGTCGCAGCCGAGCGGGAGCGGCAGGCTAATCTGACGCGCAATGCCGGTGAGGCGGCGGCGGCGATCGTCGCGGTCGTGGAGCGCGAAATAGCGCCGCTGCTGCATCCGACGCCGTCCATGGTGACGGATAGCGGATCGACGATCGGCAAGGCGGTGGAAGAATCGCTGGCGCGGCATTCGCCGGCTGCGGAAATTCCCGCCGACGTATCGAAAGTGTTCTGCGCCATGCCGTTCGAGCACATGTGCGTCGGCAATGAAGGTACGGTGCGTATCTGCTGCATGGCTCCCGATCTGGTGACGGAGAACGATATGCCAATGTCGCTCTACACCAGAAGTCCCGAGGAAATCTGGAACTCGAACTATATGCGCGAGGTGCGTCGCAAGCTCGTAGCCGGCGAACCGCTTAGCGAATGCCAGGCTTGCTACGACAATGAAGCCGCGACCTCGACCAGCTATCGCACCGACACGGGCTTGAAGCCGTTTGCTGGTGAGAAGCTCGATGTCGAAGCGATGCGCGAAGCGGCGATCGCCAACGACTATCGCGTCGAAACTTTCCCGCAATTCATCAAGCTCGAGCTCGGCAATCTATGCAATCTCAAATGCCGGATGTGCTATGGCGCTTCGAGTTCTGAAATCGAGCGCGATCCGGTACAAACCGCTTGGGTGGGGGGAGACGACCCCATGCATGCGGTATGGCAGGGCGAATACGCCAATATCGGTCCGAACCATCGCATCGGCGTATTGCGTCGTGGCGTCCACGAACTGCAGTCGCTTGATCAGAAATACCTCACTTGGACGGATGGCGCGGCCCGGTTCGACGTACCGATAGGTCCAATCAATCGGCCCCGGCAGATCATCGTAGCGTTCAGCGAGGCAGTGCCGTTCTCACGCATTTGCCGCATATCGGTCAACGGCCGCCTCTTACACAGCGGTTGGGTCGGTGGCGAAGTCCTGAGCGTGACCGTCGACATCGATGGCAGCGTTATGGGGCAATCCCTGATCATCGACATCGAATCGAGCCGGGAATGGAACAAGCAGCTGCATCGCTGGGAAGGTTTGCCGCTGTCGGCCATCAGGCTGCGCCGCGATGTGGCGCCCGCCGACATTCACCAGCAGGTGGTTTTCAATACACGCTTCGAAACGCCGGGCCTGTGGTTCAAGAAGGATGAACTGGTTTTCAAGGAATTACTTGGAAAAGTGCAGCAGTTGAAGCGTCTTTACGTCACCGGTGGCGAGCCGCTGCTCGAGCCACGTTATGCGGAGATCCTCGACTATTTTATTTCCCATGGGGTGGCGAAGGACATTGACATGGAGCTCACCACCAACTGCACGGTGGTGGACGAGGAAGTACTCGACATGCTGGCGCAGTTCAAGTCGGTGCTGATGACTATCAGCACCGACGGCATTGGGCCGGTGCAGGAATATATCCGCTATCCCTCGCGCTGGGCGACGATCGAAAAGAATATACACCGACTGAAGCGCCCAAATTTTTTCGTTTGCACCATTCCGGTTATCCAAGCCTACAACATGCTGGATCTGGCCAATATCTTTCGCTTCAGCTGCGAAAGCGGAATTGAAGCGTCGCTAATGAACATTTTGCGCGACCCGCCGTGGCTGCGCACCTCGGTGATGCCGCGCGATGTGCAGCGGCTTGCCGCGGACCGGCTGAGGCAGGTGATTGGAGAGGCACGCAACGATTACGAGCGAGGCCAGGTCGAATCGCTCATTCGCCATTTTTCCGCGCACGAAGCGCCGCTCGACGTCGAGACCCTGCGCACGTTCAACCTGTTCACCAACGATCTCGACGTTTCGCGCGGCCAGAGCTTCAAGGCCAGCCTGCCCGAACTGCATGCGCTGATCGAGGAGGCGGGTTATCGCTGGAGCGAGGAGACCATGCATGCCGGCAAGGTCGGAAACCGTCGGCCGGCGCGCGAACGGGCGCATGCCTGGGTCTGACCGGGCGGCGGGCGTCGCGTTCGCCCGGGAATGGCTTCATTTCCGGGGCGTTTCGCGGCAATATTGCTGAGCAATGTCCATACCAACTGTCCTTCCCGGCGACGCCGCGCCCTGGTTCAAGGTGCGTTCGGTCGCTAACGAGCGCTTCCATTTCGATACTTGCGCCGGACGCTATCTGCTGCTGGTTTTCCTGGGTTCGGCCGGCAGTGCCTTGGGCCAGGCGGCGATGCAGGCTCTGCAGGCGCGCAAGGAAGTGTTCAACGGCTTCAATGCCGCGCTGTTCGTGGTCTCCGCCGACCCTGCGGACGAGAAAAGCAATCGCCTGGCCGAGACCGGCAGCATCAAGACATTCTGGGATTTCGGTCACGACGTGGCGCGGCTCTATGGCGTCGCCGACGAACAGCAGGCTTTTGGCGTCACACCCACCCTGTTCCTGGTCGATTACGGCCTGCGGGTGATGGCGGTAAGGCCGTTGCGCAGCGCCGAAGATGCCGCAGCCATGGTCGATATCGTGACCCGGCTGCCGCCAATCCCGGCGCCGGCGCCGGCGGCGCCGCAGGCGCCGGTGCTGGTGGTGGAGCATGTCTTCGAACCGGCACTGTGCCGGGTGCTGATCGACACCTACGAGAAGCAGGGCGCGGTCGATTCCGGCTACATGACCCAGATCGGCGACAAGACCGTGGGCGTGGTCGATTACGGCCACAAGCGGCGGCAGGATTGCCTGATCAAGGACGAAGGTCTGATGGCTGCGACGCGCGGGCGCATATTGCGCCGGCTGGTGCCGCAGATCGAGAAGGCCTATCAGTTCAAGGTCACCCGCATGGAGCGCTATATCGTGGCCTGCTACGACGCGCAGATCGGCGGCTATTTCCGCCCGCACCGCGACAACACTACCACCGGCACCGCCCATCGCCGCTTCGCCGTCACCATCAATCTCAATACCGAGGAATACCAGGGCGGCGATCTGCGCTTCCCCGAATATGGCAGCCGCCTGTTCCGCGCCCCCACCGGCGGCGCGGTGGTGTTCTCTTGCGGCATCCTGCACGAGGCGACGGCGGTCACCAGCGGCCGGCGCTACGCTTTCCTGCCCTTCCTGTACGACGAGGCGGCGGCGGAAATCCGCGCCCGCAACGTCGGCTCCATTGTCGGCAGTTCCGTCCGCCCGCTACAGGACGAGGTATCGTAACCAAGCGCCTAAGCCCGCCCTCGCCCTTCGACGGGCTCAGGGTGAGGGGCTTCTCAGTCCTCATGCTGAGCTTGTCGAAGCACGAGGTGCAAAGGCGATGCGCCTCACCACAGTGAATTCTTCGCCCGTTCCGGCCAGTCTTTGTCGTATTGCTCGCCGTCGATGCGCTGGTTGGTCAGCGCCGCCAGGATTTTGCCCGGCGTCGGCAGGGTTTTGGCATCTATGTGTTTCTGCGGGTTCCACAATTCGGAGCGCACGATGGCGCGGGCGCATTGGAAATAGATGTGGTCGATCTCGATCACCGTCACCGAGCGCGGCCGCTTGCCTTCCATCTCGAACGACGCCAGCAACTCGGGCGCGATGGAGAGGTGGGCACGGCCGTTGATGCGCAAGGTGGTGCCGGAGCCGGGGATCAGGAACAGCAGCGCCACTCTGGGATCGCGCACTATGTTGCGCAGCGTGTCGATGCGATTGTTGCCGGCCCGGTCGGGCAGCAGCAGGGTGCGATCGTCGGCCACGCGCACGAAACCCGGCAGATCGCCGCGTGGGGAGCAATCGAGCCCTTCCGATCCGGCGCTGGCCAGGGCGACGAAGGGCGAGGCTTCGATCAGGCGCCGGTATTCCGGCGTCAGCCGCTCGACCTCCTTGACCAGCGAGGTCTCCATCGGCTGGCCGTAGATCGCCTCCAGCTCCTCGATGCTTGCGATGTGCGACATGGCGAGGCCTTTCAGTGCGATTTGAAATCGTGGCGCCGCGCCAGGCGGCGGGTCCAGGCGCTGAGCGCCATGGAGAGCAGCGCGGCGGCGGCGAACAGATAGAGGCCGGGCTCGAGCTGGGTGCGAACGAAGAAATTGCCGCGCAAGGTGATCACCACCAGCGCCACCACCAGCACGTCGAGCAGCGACCAGCGGCCCAGCGCCTCGACCAGCTCCAGCGCCCTGTGGCTGCCCGATGGCCGGCCGCGCCGCCACACCCAGGCCAGCAGCACCAGCTTTGCGTAGGGCAGCACGATGGAAAACGCGAAGATCAGGACGAACAGCAGCCAGTCGCCGGCGCGGCGCAGCGCGTCGAGCCCGCCCAGCACGGAGTAGACTGTGTCGAACAGGCGCAGCTCGGTGACGGTCAGCGCCGGCAGCAACAGGCCGGCGGTGAGCGCGGCCAAAGTGATGGCGTAGAGCGGCCAGAAAACGAAAACCCCCGCCGTGGCGGGGGTCTGGTTCGGTTCGCCTTGAATGGGCGGCCTCAGTTCATGCGCGCCGGCAGCTGGGCGATCGCCTGATCGACCAGTTCGCCAGCCTTGGCGGGATCGATCTGCTGCTGCAGCACCTGGCGGGCGGCGGCGATGGCGACGTCGACGGCCAGGTTGCGCACTTCGGCGGTGGCCTGCTTCTCGGCCTGGCCGATGCGGTCCATCGCCTGGCGTTCGCGCAGCACCAGCGACGCTGCCAGCTCTTCTTCACTGCGCTTGCGCAGCCGCTCGGCTTCGGCCCTGGCCATCTCGACGATGGATTGCGCGTCTTTCAGGGCCTCGCGCTGCTTGCGCTGGATTTCGGCCAGCGCGCTTTGCGCCTCGGCGCGCAACTGGCGCGCTTCCTCGATGCTCTGCGCAATCCCGGCGGCGCGGGCATCCAGCGCCGTCGTCAGGATTTTCCAGACTTTCCTGGCGACCAGGGCGACGAACAGGACGAACGAGACCGCGACCCAGAATTCCGGCGTCAGGTAGAACGGCTCGGCCGGGCCGCCTTCGGTGGCCGCGTGGGCAATGGAAATCATCGACGCTCTCCGATCGCGCTGTCGATTGCGCCGGCCAGACGCGACTGGTCGGGTGTGACGCCGGCGACTTTGGCGACGGCTGCCGCAGCAACCTCACCGGCCACTGTTTTCAGCTGCGCCATCGCCTCGGTGCGCGCCGCGCCGATGCGTTTTTCGGCCTCGGCGATGCGGGCGGTCATCGCCTGGCCCGCCTCCGCCTGCTGCCTGGCCGCCGCCGCCGCCATCGCGTCGGAGGTTTCGCGGTAGAGCGCTTGGGCCTTGGCGCGCGCCTCGGCCAGCGACGCCTCGTAAGCGGCAACCACCTCTTCCGCGTCGCGCCGCAGTTGCGCGGCGCGATCGAGGTCCCCGGCGATCCTTTCCTGGCGCTGCTGCATGATGGTGGCGACCCGCGGCAGGGCAAGGCGCCACATCAGCAGGAAGAACACCACGAAGCAGACGGCCAGCCAGAACAGCTGGGTGGGGAAGAACGCCGGATTTAATTGCGGCATTGCGGTCTCCATCGAGCGCCCGGCGGGAGATTGCCTCCCGTGCCGGGCCGGTCGACGCGTTGCTTTAGGTGTAGAGGATGAGGAACGCGATCAGCAGGGCGAACAGCGCCACCGCTTCGGTCAGCGCGAAGCCGAGCATGCCGAGCGGGAAGACGTCCGCACGCGCCGCCGGATTGCGGCTGATCGAGGCCACCAGTGAGGCGAAGATGTTGCCGATTCCGACGCCCACGCCCGCGAGGGCGATGACTGCCAGACCGGCACCAATCATCTTTGCGCTAGCCAAGTCCATGTCGATATCCTTTCGTTACCTTGGTCGGTGAAATGCGGGACGGCGTCCGACCGTGACGCCGGCCGAACTCAATGATGCAGATGCAGGGAGTCGTTGAGGTAGATGCAGGTCAGCACCGTGAAGACGTAGGCCTGCAGGAAGCAGACCAGGATCTCGAAGCCGGTCAGCACGACATTGACCGCCAGCGGCGCCCAGCCGCCGATGAGGCCGAGGCTGATGACGAAGGCGGCGAACACCTTGAGCATGGTGTGGCCGGCCATCATGTTGGCGAACAGTCGGATCGAGAGGCTCACGGGCCGGGTCAGGTAGGACAGAACCTCGATCGGCACCATCAGCGGCATCAACACCCAGGGCACGCCCTTGGGCACGAAGAAGCTGAAGAAGTGCAGGCCATGCTTGACGAAGCCGAGGATGGTGACGCCGATGAACACGGTCAGCGCCAGCCCGAAGGTGACGATGATGTGGCTGGTGAAGGTGAAGCTGTAGGGCACCAGGCCCAGAAGGTTGCCGGCCAGGATGAACATGAACAGCGAGAAAACGAACGGGAAATACTTCCGGCCGGCGCTGCCGACGTTCTCGCTCAGCATGTTGGCGATGAACTCGTAGCTGAGCTCGGCCATGGATTGCCAGCGGCCGGGCACCAGCGCGCGCTTTGCCGTACCGCCGACCATGAATACCGTGACCACCACCACCGCGATCGTCATCCACAGCGCGGAATTGGTGTAGGAAATGTCGATATTGCCGATTTTCGGCAGCGAGATGATCGGCTCGATCTCGAATTGATGAAGCGGGCTTGCCACCCTAACCCCCTTGATTCACCGCCGTAACGCTCTACGGCTCGTTCTCGTTCTTGCGCCTGCCCATCCGGCTCGTGGCGCGATACACGCTCAATATTCCAGCAGCGCTCCCCAGGAAGAAGAACACCACCATCAACCACGGACCGGTATGCAGCCACCGATCCAGGAAGTATCCGATCCCCGTCCCCATCACCACGCCGGCGACCAACTCGGTGCCGATGCGGAAGGCGATGCCAAGGCCCGTCATGGGCTTGCCACCGCCACCTGAAGGCCCGGCCTTTCCGGCATCGCTCGCCAATCGCTGCTGCGCCTCGCGCAATCTGGCGTCGAAGCTGTCGCGCGACGGCGGCTTTTTTTCATCGGTCATTTTCGAGCCGATCTGCCGTGTCCTGCCGGCCACGAACAATCACCGCACGAAATCTCGTGCTGCAACCGCTCAGGCCGCGCGAACATACGGGGTGACCTATATCAAGTCAAGCGCCAAAACCCCTCGCGAGAGGTGCTTAACTCTTTGTTCCACAAGGTAAAATGGCGGCCGTGGCGTCACGCCGCGTTGACGATGCGATCGGCTTCCTGGAGATCGACCGAGACCAGCTGCGACACGCCGCGTTCGGTCATTGTGACGCCGAACAGCCGGTCCATCTTGGCCATGGTCACGCGGTGATGGGTGATAATGAGGAAGCGGGTTTCCGCCTTGTGCGCGATGTCCTCGACCAGATTGCAGAACCGCTCGACATTGGCGTCGTCCAGCGGCGCGTCCACTTCGTCCAGCACGCAAATCGGCGCGGGGTTGGTCATGAACACCGCGAACAGCAGCGCCAAAGCCGTCAGCGCCTGCTCGCCGCCCGACAGCAGCGACATCACCTGCAGCTTCTTGCCTGGCGGGCTGGCCATGATCTCGAGCCCGGCTTCCAGCGGATCTTCCGACTCGGTCAGCTTGAGTTGCGCCTTGCCACCGCCGAACAGCTTGGTGAACAGCTCCTTGGCGCCGATCTGCTGCTCCATTTCGCCGGCTTCTTCCTCGGCGCGCAGATTGACCGCGCCCATGGTTTCGCGTTCGTGGACCAGCCGCTCGACCCGCTGCTCGGCTTTCTCCATTTCCGGCAGGCCTTCGAGGCTGTCGACGCCGGCCACTTCCAGCACCTGTTCCGGCTCGCAGCGCAGCCGCTCGCGGATACGCTCGACCACGGCGACATGATGCTCCTCGGCCTGCTCGACCTGGGCCTCGCGGCGCACCCGCATTTCGCGGGCTTGCGAGAGTTCGCCCTCGACCTGCTTCAACGCCTTGTCGGCATCGGCCAGCCTGGCTTCGGCACGCGCCAAGGCGTCGGCGGCAGCGGAGCGCTCGATCTCGGCTTCGCCGATGGCGGTCAGGAGCTTCTCGCGCTGCTCGGCGATCTGCGCCGGCTTGGCGTCGAGCTCGGCCAGCTGCGCTGCGACCGTCTGCTGGCGCTGGTGGAGTTCCTCGATTTGCCGCGCCGACTGGTCGGCGCGCGACTGCCAGTTGTTGCGCTCGATGCCGATCTGCTGCAGGCGCTGGGCGCGGGCGGCGATCTCGCGCAGCAGCCGCTCGTGGGCGCTCTGGCGTTCGATCTGGACACTGCGCAACTCGCCGGCGCGCTGGCGATCCTCGCCGGCCTGCAGGCGCAGCGCGTCGAGATCGACGAAAGCTTCGCGCTCGGCTTCGCGCTCGCTCAAACGGGTTTGCGCTTCGTTCGTTTCCTGGTTGAGGCGGCCGATCTGGTCGAGCAGCGCCTGGAGCCGGCTGGCGGCGGCGTTGGCCTGCTGCTGCAGCCGGGCATGGTTCAGCCGCTTTTCGTTCAGCAGCGTTTCGGCGCTGCGCACCGACTGGCGCGCTTCATGCGCGCGACCTTGCGTCTGCTGCAGCCTGGCGCGAATGGCGGCGTACTGGCGCTCGATCTCGGCCCATTCGGCTTCGGCGATTTCGACTTCGCCGCGCAGATCGTTGAGCCGGTTGCGCTGCGCCAGCCGCGTCGCCGCCGCCGTCGGCGTGCCGGCCTTGACCGTGAATCCGTCCCAGCGCCATACAGCGCCATCGCGGCCGACCAGGATCTGGCCCGGCGCCAGATAGGATTGCAGCCCATGCCCGGTGGCATGATCGGCCACCACGCCGATGCGGGCCAAGCGGCGGTCAAGCTCGGGCGGACCCTGCACGAACCGCGACAGTGGCACGGCTTCGCCCGGCAGCGCGCCCGCTTCGTGGGTCGGCGGCAGCGCGCGCCAGAACACCGGTGCGCCCGAATCGCCCGAGGCCAGCAGGTCTTCGCCCAAGGCGGCGCCCAGCGCCTCCTCGTAGCCCGGCGTGACGCTGACGGCGTCGATCAGCTTGGGCCACAGATCGCCGCCATTGGCGGCCAGCAATTCAGCGAGCGCGCCGGCTTCGGCTTTCAGCTTGGCGAGGATGGTCGAAGCCTCCTGCGTCCGGCCCTGCGCCGAGGCGGCGGAGTGTTCGGCCTGGCTGCGATCGGCATCGGCCTGTTCGGCTTCGTGCTGCGCCTGTTCCAGCGCCTGCGCGGCCTGCGTCATCGCGGCTTCGGCGTCGGCCAGAGCCGGCATGGCGGCGATTTCGGCCTCGACGGTGGCTTTCTGCGCATCGACGGTGCGATGGCGATCGCCTAAGCGCTGCAGGCGCTCGCCCAGCTCCTCGATTTCCCGCCGCACGGCTTCCTGCATGGCGGCATCGCTTGCGATGCGGCCGGTCAATTCCTCGAGGGCGGCTTCGGCGGCAACAACATCGGCGCGCGCCGCTTCAAGCGCCGCCTGCACCTCCTGGCGCTGCGCCGGCTCCAGCGCCTGCGCCTCGACGGCGAGCGTCTTTTCCTGCTCGAGATCGGCCAGAGCAGCCTGCGCGTCGCCCAGACGTTCGCCCTCGCGGCCGGTATCGGCCTCGATCTGCAGCAGGCGGGTGCGGCCTTCTTCTTGCGCTGCTTCGACGCGGCGCTCTTCGGCGTCCAGCGTCTCGGCGGCGACGTTCAGGCGTTGCAGCTTGGCGGCGGCGGATGCCTCGCTCTGGCGCAGTTCGGGCAGCGCCAAAGCGGCATCGGCCTGCGCCGTGGCGGCGATGCCGGCCAGACGCGTCAGATCGGCAACCGCGGCTTCGGCGGCGCGCAGCCGTTCGGCCGCTTCCTCGCGCTCGCGCTCGCCGGCGGCCAGTTTCAGCGCCAGCAATTGCGCTTCGGCGCGGCGGATATGGTCGGACAGGTTGCGATAGCGGCTGGCCTGGCGCGCCTGCTTCTTGAGCTGCTTGAGCTGCTCTTCCAGCGTCTGCAGGACGTCCTGCACGCGAGTCAGGTTGGTTTCCGCTGCGCGCAAACGCAGCTCCGCCTCGTGGCGGCGGGCATAGAGGCCGGTGATGCCGGCCGCCTCGTCGATTAGATGGCGCCGGTCGGTCGGCCTGGAATTGATGATGGCGCCGATGCGGCCCTGGCTGACCAAAGCCGTCGAGCGCGCGCCGGTGGCGGCGTCGGCGAACATGGTCTGCACGTCGCGCGCGCGCACGTCCTGGCCGTTGATGCGATAGGCCGATCCCATGCCGCGCTCGATGCGGCGGATGACTTCGAGCTCGTCGCTGTCGTTGAAGGCTGAGGGGGCGGTGCGTTTGCGATTGTCGAGCTTCAGCGTCACTTCGGCGATGTTGCGGGCGGGGCGCTGCGCGGTGCCGCCGAAGATCACGTCTTCCATCTCCGAGCCGCGCATCTGCTTGGGCGAGGTCTCGCCCATGGCCCAGCGCAGGGCTTCCACCAGATTGGACTTGCCGCAACCGTTGGGCCCGACCACGCCGGTCAGGCCCGGCTCGATCGAGAGCTCGGTGGTTTCGACGAAGGATTTGAACCCCGAAAGGCGAAGCTTGTTGAATTGCACCTGGTTCTACTTCACGCGTTAGGTTGCGGGCGCCGCGGCTTGTCCCCGTTTGCCGCGGCGTTTCTCAAGCTATTTCAGAAGATCGTCGATGATCTTCTGATAGGCGGGCACGGGGCGCACGCCGGGATATTTCGTTCCGTTGATGAACAAGGTCGGAGTCGAATCGACGCCAATGCTTTCGCCGGCCTGGCGCTCGCCGATGATGGCGGCAAGCGCCTCCTTGTCGTCCTGGCAGGCGCGGAATTTCACGTCGTCGATGCCCAGCAGGCGGGCGGCCTTGGACAGCGCATCCTGCGGATCGCGCGCCCGCGCCCATTGCTCCTGCGTCTGGAACAGCATGTCGACCAGCGCGAAATAGCGGTCCGCCGGCACGCATTCGGCCAGCAGCGAGGCTTGTGCCGCGACGCGATCGAGCGGGAAATCGCGGAACACCAGTTTCACCTTGCCGGTGTCGATATAGAGCTTCTTCAGATCGGGCAGGACCGTGGTGTGGAACCCTGCGCAATGCGAGCAGGTCAGGGAGGCGTATTCGATGATGGTGACCTTGGCGTTGGCGTCGCCCAGCACATGGTCCTTGTCGGTGACCTTCAGCGGATCGGCGGTTTGTGCCACAGCCGGCGCGGCGAGATTGCCGCCCAAGGCGCAGAAACCGAGCGTTGCACCTGCGAACCCACCGGCCAGACGCAGCACGCGCCGCCGGTTCAAACCCAATATCTCAGGCATTTACGCCCTCCTCTCCCACTACATCTTGCGTTTCGGGGCTCCAGAGAGTCAATCGGACTCCCGGTCAATGTTGTCCACATCTGGCCATCTGACGGTGGCGATCAACCACGGCGAAATCGGGGCAGGGGCGTTGACGTTTTCGTCAACGAAGACAGGCCTTTGGGCCCTAGAGCAAATCAGGGTTTGACGGAATCGCTTGCGATCCCGTCAAACCCTGTGAATTTGCTCTAAACATCAAGGAGTAGAGCGGATTCACCTGATTAGGTGGAAGCGCTTGCGCTTCCACCTAATCATGATCCGCTCTAGTCGTCCTCGAACAGCATGTCGGCGACATAAGGATTGGTCTTGCGTTCCCAGCCGAAGGTCGAGGTCTGCCCGTGGCCCGGGACGAAAGTAATGTCGTCGCCGCGCGGGAACAGCTTGCCGCGAATCGACCGCACGAGCTGCTCGCCATCGCCGCGCGGGAAGTCGGAGCGGCCGACCGAGCCTCTGAACAGCACGTCGCCGACAAAGGCGATTTTCATCTCCGGCTGCACGAATACGACATGGCCCGGCGTGTGGCCCGGGCAATGCACGACGTCGAACTGCACGTCGCCGACAGTGACGTGCTCGCCATCGTCGAGCCAGCGGTCAGGCACGAACGGCTTCTCCGGCTGGAAGCCATATTTTTTGCCGGCAGTGGGCAGTTCCTCGATCAGATAGAGATCGTCCGGATGCGGGCCTTCGATCTTGACGCCGTATTCTTCGGCCAGCGTGCCGGCGGCGGTGGCGTGATCGAGATGGCCATGCGTCAGCAGCACCTTCTCAAGCGTCACGCCGTTCTCGGCGATGGCCTGGCGGATCAGATGCAGATCGCCGCCGGGATCGACCGCGGCGGCGCGCTTGGTCTTCTCGCACCACACCAGCGAGCAATTCTGCTGGAACGGGGTGACCGGGATGATGAGGCATTTCAGCATGGCGCGCGCACAATATAGGAGCGAAAGCGGGAAACAACAGCAGGAGTGGTCCAACAAATTGTCATCCCGGCCAAGCCGCGCAGCGGCTCCGAGCCGGGACCCCTAACGCCGCCGGTTTCACACGAAGCTCTTTCAATTTCAGCGCCGTCGTTAGGGGTCCCGGATCTCGCTGCGCTCGTCCGGGATGACAATTTTGTTGTTATCCACCCTTGGCGATGGCGTCGGCCAGGCGCTTGAGCGCGGCGCGCAGTTCGGGGCTTTGAACCTGGTCGGTTTCCTGCTGCATGGCGCTGCGCGTTCTGGCGTCGAGCGGCGGGGCTGGCGCGCGCGGCTTGGCCGGCATCGGGAGCGGGCCCTGCGCCAGCGCGATGCGATCGATGACGCGGTAGCCGAAGAAGGCATTGATGCGCTCGATAATCTCGCTCTGGCGATGCTGCAATTCCAGCGCCGCAACGCCCGAGCAACGGATGCGCAAGCTGGCGGGATCGTCCTTGCCGCGCGGCACGCCCACCAGTTTCTCGGGCAGCGATTGCGCCGCCATTTCCTTACCCACGATCTCGGCCCAGACGGCGCGCAATTGCGCCAGCGGCGCGCGCTTGCCGGCGTATTTGCCGGTGAGTTTGGGGAGCAGCGAGCCGACGCTGCGCATGCCGCCCCGCCTTATGGTGTTTTCGTCGCTCACGCCTGTATGGTAGCGCCCATGCCGCCGCGCCAGAAGCCGCAGTCAGGGAAACCAGCGAAAAAATCGCCGGACATCGCGCCGCCGCTGCTGGGCTGGTATGACCGGCACCGCCGCCGCCTGCCGTGGCGGGCGCTGCCCGGCGAAAGCGCCGATCCTTACCGAGTCTGGCTGTCGGAAATCATGCTGCAGCAGACCACCGTGGCGGCGGTCGCGCCCTATTTCGAGCGATTCCTGGAGCGCTGGCCGACGATTGAGGCGCTGGCCGCCGCACCGCTGGACGACGTGCTGCGCCAATGGGCGGGGCTTGGATATTATGCGCGCGCCCGCAATCTGCACAAATGCGCCATCGCCGTCGCGCGCGAACATGGCGGACGGTTTGCCGACAACGAAGAAGGCCTGCTGCAACTGCCCGGCATCGGCGCCTATACGGCGGCCGCCATTGCCGCCATCGCCTTCGATCGCAGCACCAATGTCGTCGACGGCAATATCGAACGTGTCATGGCGCGGCTGCATGCTGAAGAAACGCCGCTGCCGCAGGCCAAGCCGGTTTTGAAAGCCCTGGCCGCGCAGCATGTGCCGCAGCGGCGCGCCGGCGATTACGCCCAGGCGCTGATGGATCTGGGCGCCGTGATCTGCACGCCGCGCAAGCCCAAATGCGTGCTTTGTCCTCTGCTGCAGAAGTGCCGCGCGCGCCAGCTTGGCATCCAGGACGAGCTGCCACGCCGCAGCGCCAAGGCGGAAAAACCGACGCGCTATGGCATGGCTTTCGTGCTGCAGCGAAGCGATGGCGCCATATTGCTGCGGCGGCGCGAGGAGAAGGGGTTGCTGGGCGGCATGATGGAAGTGCCTTCGAGCGAATGGCTGACCGGGAAGCGGAGCGATGCCCAGTTGATGCGGGCCGCGCCGGTCGCGGCCGGCTGGAGCCAGCTGCCGGGCGTGGTGCGCCACACCTTCACGCATTTCCATCTCGAGCTGCGCGTCGTTGCCGGGAGTCTGCGTGGCCCGCCACGCGGCATCGACGGCACTTTCGTAACGTTGGACGCGCTGGGTGGCGAGGCGTTGCCCAGCGTGATGCGCAAGATCGTGGCGCATGCTTTGCTGCATCCGGCGCAGCCGCAAAAGCGGCGTAGCGCCTGAAGGAGAGTGTTGTGGCCGACGATTACTGGAAGGAACCGCCTTACGTGCCGTGCCATGCCGAACTCTTCGGCCTGGCGGGGGCGCTGATCCCGCATTCGCGCGAGGCGCAGTTCAGCCTGCTGGATATCGGCAGCGGATCGGGCGCGTTCGCAGCGCAAGTGGCGCAGAATTTCCCGCAGGCGCAGCTCACCCTGCTGGAGGCGGACGAGAAGCTGCTGCGCAAGTCGCTGTCGCGGATCGGCTCGGATCCTGCCCGCACCGATGCCGTGGCGCTCGCCTGGCGCAACGAGGATTTGCCCGGCCAGCACGACGTGGCGAGCGCCATCCTGTCGCTGCACGAGCTCGATGCCGAGGAAAAGCGCGATCTCTATGAGGCGGCCTTCGGCGTGCTGGGGCGCAACGGGCTGTTGTTGCTGGTGCTGCGCGTGAAAGCCGGCACACCGGCGGTCGATCACGCCTATCGCAGCGCCTGGCAGCAGCAGGTGCTGGCTGGCGGCGGCGATGCCGGGCTGGTGGCGCAGCACCTGGCCGAGCTGAAGGCGGAAAATCTCGGCACCGTGGCCGACGAGCTTGCCGCGGTTTCAGGCGCCGGTTTCGTCGAGGTCAATTGCTGGTACCAGAACCTGTCCTACGCCCTGATCTCGGGCGTGCGGCCGATCTGATTTCGCTTCGGTCAGCTTAAGTGGCAGTGGAGGACTGAGCGGAAGCGTTTGTTTTGCTTGCTTTGAGGCTTGCACAGGTGTTGCCTAGTCCGGTGCTGGCAGCGGCTGGCACGGGGGATTTGGGGACCATGTTTGCATTGGAGCAAGCGCCGGCAGCGAGCGACAAGCCGCTGGTCACCGCGCTGATCAACACGTTCAACTACGCGCGCTATCTGCCCTTCGCCATCAACAGCGTGCTGGCGCAGACCTACGACAACATCGAGATCATCGTGGTCGACGATGGCTCGTTCGACCACACCGCCGAAGTGCTGGCGCAATACGGCGATCGCATCAAGGTCATCGTCACCGAAAACGGCGGCCAGGGGCAGGCGTTCAATGTCGGGATCATGGCGGCTCAAGGCGAGCTGATTATGCTGCTGGACGCCGACGATCTGTGGCTGCCGCGCAAGGTCGAGCGCATGGTACAGCTGGCGGCGGACAATCCCGACTGCGGTTTCCTCTACCATAAATACGTCAACGTCGATTCGCACGGCAACCTGGCGTCGGAGCCGCATCCGGAATGGATGATCAGCGGCAATTTTCGCCAGCGCTATCTGCGCTCGGGCGCCCAGTACTGGCATCCGATCACGACCGTGCTGACCCTGCGCACCGCATTCGCGCGCACGCTATTGCCGCTGCCGACCTATGCCGTGCGCGAAGGCGCCGATTCGATCATCGCCGACTGCAGCATGCTGATGACCAACATCGCCTCGACGCCCGAGGTGCTGGCGCAGCGCCTGCTGCATGGCGCCAATCTCTATGCCGCTGGGCGCGAGGATTTCGACCGCACCGATACGGTCAGGATCGGTGACGTGCGGCGGATCGAGTGGCGCACCTTCTATATCGGCCGCATCGTCGAGAAGCTCGGCTTCCGCATGACGCTCGATCTGCGCCGCAACGAGTGGATAATGACCAATCTCTATCTGCTCGACCGCGCGCCGCTGTGGCGGGTGGCCTGGGCCTTCATCCTCAATACGCAGGTGCCGCTGCGCGACAAGCCGCGCCGGCTGATGTTCCTCAGAGACTGGAAGCGGCGACAGACGCGTCGCGCCTGAGCATCGGCGGGCTTGCGGCGCGTTCGATGCGCTCGACCATATCGGGCAGCGCGCAGGTCAGGCCGGTCGCCTTCATCTGCCGCGCATGATGCTGGGCGTGCACCACCAGCGACATGTTGCCGGCAAACCATTTGAGCATGTCGGCATTCTTGGCGATCTCGTCGCTGGGCGAGACCTTGGCCATCGATCCCATCCATTCGAAATTTGCGGTGGCATTCTGCTGGTGCGGCAGGAAGGGCAACGCAAGCTGCGCCAGGCCCAGAGCCATGGCGATCTCGGCCAAATCCGGATCGCCGTGGTGAACGAGGCCCGCCATCTCGCCCAGCCGCGAGGCCAGGTCGAAAAAATCGCTCGTCACCCGGACATGCGAATGCTGGCGCAGGAATCGCGTCATGCCAGCCGTGGCGCCGGCGACGAAAATCTCCAGTTCGATCTCGTCGACCCCGGCCAGGCCCAGCAGCAGGGCCTCGATGTTGGGGCAGAACACGTCGAGCACGGCGGCCAGGCGCTTCTTGGCGGCGACCGGAGCCAGGACCGGCGGCTCGCTCAGCATGCCGAGGCTGGGCTGGCGCCGCAGCTGCAGATGGGGATCGAGCCAGGGCAGGCCGTAGAGCAGCATCTGGCATCGTTCCAGCACGCCGGCCAGCGTTTCGATCGGCTGGGCGCCAAGCGTATGCAGCACCAGATTGGCGTTGTCGATCATGGCGTGGTCGGCCGCCAGCGGCGGCGCGCTGGCCGACAGCCGGGGGAAACCGGCGCCAATGGCGGGCGGCAGCAGATCGCCGCTGCCCGCCGCGAAGGTCGGCGCGAAGCAGGGTCCGACCAGCCACAGCAGGGGCGAGGAGAAGCCGACGATCGCATCGGGCCGTAGCAACTCGAGTTGCACCGTCCATGACTTTGCCAGCGCCTGCAACTGAAGCGAATTGGCGAAGCCCGCGATCGCCATTGTGTCGTCGAAGCCGCTGGGGGGGCGGCGCTTCAGGATCAGTTCCGGCGGTTCGCGCAGCAGCGGCGCGGCCAGCGCCGTATCGGAGCGAATGGCTGAGCCGTACTCGGCAAAGGCGACCGAATCGCCCATGACATAGGAAATCCGATGGCCGCGGCCGGCCAGTTCGCGGCCCAGCCGCAGCGCGTCTCGCATCGAGGCAGTAATCGATGCGGCTTCGCAGGCAATCACAATATGCATTTACTCGCTCTCGGTACGCCAGGATTTCAACATAAGGTTCTCGCCGGTCTCTGCACCAGTCGAATGTCGGGCCAGGTCCCGTTTGATAGCAATTCTAGCTCGCACCGGCGTGAAGGCGTTCCATGGAACATGCTGTTTCTACTTACGGGTGAGTGGAGCTGGAGGGACGTTTCGGAGCGGTAACCACACTCGGTAGCCCTTGCCCCGCCAAACCCAAGGCAGTTTAAATTCAATTCGCAAATAAAACTGGATAGTTTCAAATAAAAACATATAAAATTAAGCCGATTGAACTATAGAGCTCGTGATTTTTCTATACGTTTGGCGATGACTTAAAGTATGTTCCCGACGGGGAAAACGGGGGAATTTCAATGAGCACATTAGATCGAACTATTTCAACCGAAGCTGCGGCTTCAATCGTTTCCGGCCCGATCTTCGCGGCAGAATGGAACGAGCAGAAGCGGCTTTTGACAGTGCATACCTGCAGCCGTCGCGCCTCGCTCTCGATGGCGCGCAACGGCGAACGGGTTGCGGTCAGAAAGCACAGCCGCCGCGCTCTGCAATCGCCACGCTCACTGGAAACGCTGACGCGCATGCTGCGGAACGGCAGTGTCGTCTACGATCCGACGCAGATCTTTACCCGCGCGGCGCTGCTGGTGCAGGCAGTGAATTCGGTGCGCGACAAGTTGACCGCCGACGTGGCCGGCTACTATTTCGACGCCTCCAGCCGCGCCGTGCTGGTGCTGCAGCGCCAGGCCGTGACGGCCGACCGCCGAAGCGAAATCGTGGCGGCAATGGCGCAGGCGATGCAGAGGGACGGACAGCCCGTCCTGCCGGTGCGCGTCGTCGATGCCTTGCCGCAGTTCGGCAACTGCGTTGCCGTCGATGCCGCTTCAGTGCGCCCGTTGCGCCGCTGGAGAACCATTCTGCGCGGCGCCGCCGCTACGGTGATCTCCTCCGGCATGCTGTTCGGCGCTGCGGCGCATGCCAAGACTTCGCCTGATTTCGGGCCGCTGGCCGGCCTGTCGGTGTTCGCCGAAGGGCTGGCCCGTTCTGGCGCCGATGCCTTCACGGCGACCGGAATGACGTTCTTTTTCGGCGAGGATGGCGCACGCAGCCGCATCGAGATGCAGTTGGCCCAGGGCGGTCCCGGAGACTCCGGCCTGCGCATTGTGGTCAACCCTGAAAAGCAGGTGGAAGACGGGCCGGAGCTGCGCCGGCCGAGCTGGGCCACACCGGCTCCCGGCGACGGCGGCGGCCCGTCCGCAATAGGCGCTACCGCCAGTTCATAGAGTTCAGCTTGATCAAATAAAAATGCCCGCCAACTGGCGGGCATTTTGCTTAAGGGCGGCTGATCGCCGGCCGGGCGACGCACTATTTGCCGCCGCCACCGCCACCGCCACCGCCGCCGCCACCGCCACCGCCACCGCCACCGCCACCG
>JAQSWP010000052.1 GCA_029266575.1 Alphaproteobacteria bacterium
TAAACGAGGGGCCGCAACTTGTCACGCGGAACGGCAAGCCTGCCGTCGTTATCCTTTCGGTCGCGGAGTATGAACGTCTGAGCGCAAGAAACCCCGGTCCAAAAGGCAAAGCTGCACCAAAGAAGGCGCATAGAGCCAAATAAGCGCGCCAGGAGTTCCGCGCTTTACTGCGCCGCGACGGCCTTCTTGGCGCGCTTGCGGTCTTCCGGCTTCAGCAGGCGCTTGCGCAGGCGGATCGAGCTTGGCGTCACTTCGACCAGCTCGTCATCCTCGATATAGGCAATGGCCTGCTCCAGCGACAGCCGGCGCGGCGGGGTCAGGCGCACCGCCTCGTCCTTCGAGGTGGTGCGGATATTGGTGAGCTGCTTGCCCTTGAGCGCGTTGACCTCGAGGTCGTTGTCGCGCGTATGCTCGCCGATGATCATGCCTTCGTAGATCTGCACGCCGGGGTCGATCATCATCGGGCCGCGCTCTTCCAGGTTCCATAGCGCATAGGCCACCGCCACGCCCTCGCCATTGGCGATCAGCACGCCGTTGCGGCGGCCGGCGATCGGGCCCTTGTAGGGCGCGTAGTTGTGAAACAGCCGGTTCATGATGCCGGTGCCGCGGGTGTCGGTCAGGAACTCGCCGTGATAGCCGATCATGCCGCGCGAGGGGGCATGGAACACCAAACGGCTCTTGCCGCCGCCCGAGGGGCGCATTTCGGTCAGCTCGCCCTTGCGCTGGGCCATCTTCTCGACCACGACGCCGGTATATTCCTCGTCGACGTCGATGACGATTTCCTCGATCGGCTCGAGCTGCTGGCCGGTGGCGGGATCGTTGCGGAACAGCACGCGCGGGCGGCTGATCGACAATTCGAAGCCCTCGCGCCGCATGGTCTCGATCAGCACGCCCAACTGCAATTCGCCGCGGCCGGCGACTTCGTAGGCGTCGCCGCCTTCGGCGTCCTTGACCTGCAGCGCGACGTTGCCTTCGGCCTCGCGCATCAGGCGGGCGCGAATGACGCGGCTGGTGACCTTGTCGCCCTCGCGGCCGGCAAGCGGCGAATCGTTGACCGAGAAGGTCATGGCCAAAGTCGGCGGGTCGATCGGCTGGGCGGGAAGAGCTTCCTCGACCAGCGGATCGCACAGCGTGTCGGCGACGGTCGCCTCTTTAAGTCCGGTCAGCGCCACGATGTCGCCGGCTTCCGCCAGCTCGACGCCGGTGCGCTCCAGGCCGCGGAAGGCCAGCACCTTGGTGATGCGCCCGCTTTCGATCAGCTTGCCGTCGCGGGTCAGCGCCTTGATGTTGGCGTTGGGCTTGATCGAGCCTTCCAGGATGCGGCCCGTCAGCACGCGGCCCAGGAACGGATTGGCTTCCAGGGTGGTGACCAGCATGCGGAACGGCTTTTCCGGCTCGCCCTTAGCCGGCGGCACGTGTTTCACGATCATGTCGAACAGCGGCGCCATGTCGGTATGCGGCTTGGCCAGATCGTCGATCGCCCAGCCCTGCTTGGCCGAGGCGTAAAGCACGGGGAAATCGAGCTGCTCGTCGCTGGCTTCGAGACCGACGAACAGATCGAAAATCTCGTCCAGCACTTCCTCGGCGCGCGCGTCGGGACGATCGGCTTTGTTGATCAGCACGATCGGACGCAGGCCTAGGCGCAGCGCCTTGCCGGTGACGAACTTGGTTTGCGGCATCGGGCCTTCGGCGGCATCGACCAGCACGACCACGCCATCGACCATCGACAGGATGCGCTCGACCTCGCCGCCGAAATCGGCGTGGCCCGGCGTGTCGACGATGTTGATACGCACGTCGTTCCACACCACCGACGTCACCTTGGCGAGAATGGTGATGCCACGCTCGCGCTCGAGGTCGTTGGAATCCATCGCCCGCTCGGCGACTTGCTGGTTGGTGCGGAAAGAGCCCGACTGGCGCAGCAGGCAATCGACCAGGGTGGTCTTGCCGTGGTCGACGTGGGCGATGATGGCGATGTTGCGAATCTGCATGGAGTATCCCGTTTAAGGGGCGGGTTATACGGGAGAGACCGACCCACGCCAAGGGCTATGTTGCGACGCACAATCAACGCTGCAGGGCTGCTCCAGCGGTTTCTTCTGCCTGAGTGCGCCGCCGGCTGCTAAATCCGGCGCTCCCGCATTCCAACGCGCAAAGCCATGGGTCTGTTCAATCTGATTTCCTGGGCCGATTTCCTCGGTTTCACCCTGACCGCTGCCGCCATTGTCGCCTCGCCCGGGCCCGACACGATGCTGATCCTGCGCAACAGCTTCATCGGCGGCAAGCGGGTGGGATTATACACCGTGGCCGGCGTGCAGCTTGGCCTGCTGGGCCATACGCTGATGGCGGTGCTGGGGCTGGCGGCGCTGCTGGCGGCCTCGCCCATCGCCTTCAAGATCATTGCCATTTGCGGCGCGCTCTATCTGGCCTTTCTCGGCATCCAGACCTTGCGCGGCGGCATCATCAGCGGCGATCCGACGCAAGGCGGCGGGCTAAAGGTGACGGCGGCCAGCGCCGTGCGCGATGCCACATTCACCAACCTGCTCAATCCCAAGGTCATTCTGCTGTTCCTGGCGCTGATGCCGCAATTCGTCGACACCAGCCGCGGCCACGTCTCGCTGCAGATGCTGGTGTTCTCCGCCTGGCTGCTGATCATCAACGTGATCTGGCAGTCGCCGCTGGCGCTGCTGGCCGAATTCATGCGCCGGGTGCTGCTGCGGCCCTCGGCCCAGCGCGCGGTCAACTGGCTGACCGGGGCCATTCTCCTCTTTTTCGCCGGATTGTTGCTCTACGACTATATTGCCTGACGGGCCCGCAGCTCGGAAGCAGTGGAGAATCTAATGGCGCGTACGCGGCAGGAAAGCGATTCGCTGGGCGAAGTCGCGGTCGACGACAAGCGCTACTGGGGCGCGCAGACCCAGCGCAGCCTGCAGAATTTCCGCATCGGCGGCGAGCGGCTGCCGGCCGAAATGGTGCGCGCGCTGGGATTGCAGAAGAAGGCTGCGGCGCTGGCCAATCGCAGGCTAGGCCTGCTGCCGGCAAAACTGGTGAAAGCCATCGTGCAGGCAGCCGACGAAGTGATAGACGGCACGCTGCTCGACGAATTCCCCCTCGTCGTCTGGCAGACCGGCTCGGGCACCCAGAGCAACATGAACGCCAACGAGGTGATCGCCGGTCGCGCCAACGAGATTCTGAGCGGCAAGCGCGGCGGCAAGACGCCGGTGCATCCCAACGATCACGTCAATCTCGGCCAGTCGTCCAACGATTCGTTTCCCACCGCCATGCATATCGCGGCGGTGGAGCTGGTGAGCAGGCGCACGCTGCCGGCGCTGCGTGGGCTGCACAAGGCGCTGAACGCCAAGGCGCGCGAATTCGCCCGGCTGGTGAAGATCGGCCGCACCCATTTGCAGGATGCCACGCCGCTGACATTGGGCGATGAATTCGGCGCCTATGCGCGGCAGGTCGAGCTCGGCATCGAACGGGTCGATACGGCGCTGGAAGACGTGTTCGAGCTGGCGCAAGGCGGCACGGCGGTCGGCACCGGCCTCAACTCGACCGCCGGCTTCGATGCCGCGTTCGGGCGCGAAATCGCCAAACTGACCCGCCTGCCCTTCCGCCCCGCCCGCAACAAATTCGAGGCGCTGGCGGCGCACGACGCTCTGGTGCAGCTTTCGGGCGCGCTCAATACTCTGGCCGTGTCGCTGATGAAGATCGCCAACGACATCAGATTGCTGGGCTCGGGCCCGCGGGCCGGGCTGGGCGAATTGCTGCTGCCGGAAAACGAGCCCGGCTCTTCGATCATGCCGGGCAAGGTCAACCCGACCCAGGCCGAGGCGCTGACCATGGTGGCGGCGCAGATCATGGGCAATCACGTCACCGTCTCGATTGCCGGCAGCAACGGGCATCTGGAGCTCAATGTCTTTAAGCCGGTGCTAATCTTCAATGTTTTGCAGTCGGCGCGGCTTCTAGGCGATGGTGCCGAAAGCTTCGCCGTCAATTGCATAGCTGGAATTCGGGCCGATAAGGCGCGGCTGGAAGAGCTGTTACAGCGCTCTTTGATGCTCGTAACGGCCTTGAATCCCCATATTGGCTACGATAAAGCCTCAAAAATTGCCCGAAAGGCCCATTTGGAAGGTATGTCGCTTAAAGAGGCAGCCCTAAATCTAGGGTTTCTCGACGAAAAATCTTTCGATCGGCTGGTCAGACCGGAAACCATGTTGGCTCCCCAGCCGTTGCGAGGTGGTAAAAAACATTCAGGGAAAAAGCCATGAGCGGAGCTATCCGCAAGCGTTCGGTGCAAATCGAGGGGCATGCCACCAGCGTGTCGCTCGAGGAGGCATTTTGGTTGGCCTTGAGTGAAATCGCCGCCAGCCGCAGCATGTCGGTGAACAAACTGGTGGCGGAAATCGACCGCAATCGCGCCCCCGACACGGCCAATCTTTCCAGCGCGATCAGGGTCTATATTCTGATGGAAATGCAGGCGCGGCGGCATGGCGACACGGCAATGACGCCGCCTGAGGCTAGAATTTCTTCAGTAGGTCTTTAAAGGCCGGCTTCTTGCCCTTCGACGGCTGCTGCTGTTGCGGCTGAGTGCCTTGCTGCGTCTGCCCAGGCTGCTGCTGGGTTTGCTGCGGCTGCTCGTTCTGCGCCCGCGCCTTGCCGCGGCTGATGCTGATACTGGGATCGTCCAGCGGGCCGCGATTGATCACGATCAGAAAAGGCTCCTGCGGATCCTCGTCCAGCCGCACGTTGGTCGTGGCATCCAGACGCCAGGCTGGCAGATTGGCGGTCAGCTGGGTTTCGGCCTTGGCGCGATTGCCCATGACGCGCAGATCGTTCGAAGTCACGACGCCGTTGCGCACGCTGAGCATGCCGCTGGCGTCGCCGTCGCGGTTGGCGAAACGCTGCAGCACCACGCTGATGGCGGCGTTGAGATCGCCGCCGCCGACGCCGGCATTCTTGTTGCCGGTCAGATTGCCCAGAAGCCTGTCGAGCTGCTGCGCCGCCTGGCCGGCGATCAGGCCGCCGGCGGTTTCGGCGAAGGTCGTGTTCAGCCGCAGCTTGCCATTCAACGAGCCTTGCCCGTTAAGCGCCGCGATCAGATCGGCCTCGCTGCTGCCGGTGCTGGTCAGCTCGAGGGCGAAGTTCATGCGCCCGTCGAACCGATCTTTCTGCGCCAGGGCACGCGAGAGCTGTTCCATATCGACCTGATTGGCCTTGAGGCTGGCGTTCAGACTGGCCGGCAGGCGGGCTGCGTTCAGCACTCCGGTCAGCTGGAAATCGCCATCGAACGAGCGCCCCGAGAGCTGCGTGATGCTGAGCACACCATTGCGCAAGGTCGCGTGCCCGACCGCATTCTCCACCCGCCACGGCGACAGACTGAGCGCCTGCGATTTCAGATCGATGCGCGCATTGACCGAGCGTAGCGCCGACACGTCGATCGGCGTGCGCGAGAACTTGCCGGGTCGCGCCGTGGCCTGCGCCAGTTGCACGCCGGCCGGCACGACATTGGGCGGATACTGGCGCAAGCCGGGCTCGAGATCGGCGCGCTGGCCCATCGGCAGGATGCGATCGATCTCGAGCGCGCCGGTTTCCAGCGACACCGCAATATCGGGCACCGCGCCCGCCATATTGGCAGTGAGCGAACCCGAGATCGGTGCCTTGCCCACCATGCCGCGCAAATTGCTGATGCGCAGCTCGCGGTCCGGATTGCCGTCGACGCGCGCAGTGAGGCTGATGCCGCCGATGCCGGCGCCGCCGCCATAGCCTGGCTGCCAGAGCTGCATGAACTTCTGGAAATTGGGATGGCTGACGCCGACATTCATCGCCAGGGTCGGGCTGGCGCCGATATTGGCCACGCTGCCCTTCAGGTCGTAGGCGGCGCCCTGATTGGCGACGTCGAGATCGATCGTGGCCTGGCTGGCATTGCCTTGCGCCGAACCCGAGGCCGTCAACGCACCGAGCTTGCGCCCTTCCAGCGGCGAGGCGATGCCCAGCGCCGCCAGCAGCCGGTCGGCATCGTCGCTCTTCAGCTCCAGACGCGAGAAATTGTAGGACGCGCCCTGCGGCGTGGCGGTGAGTTTGCCGGTCAGCCGCACATTGCTGCCAAGCGCGGCCACCGCAAAATTGTTGAAAGTCAGATCGTCGGGGCGGCCGGCGATGCGGCCCTGCGCCGTCAGCGCGCCGATTCGCTGTTTCGCAGGCGACGCCAGCCCCGCCAGTTTCAGCAGCCGCTCGATATCCTGCGTCTGCAGGTCAAGATTGAGATCGACCGCGGGATTGCCGTCGAAATCGGCTACCGTGCCGCTCCAGGCGACGGTCGAACCGGCGAAATCGGCGACCTTGGAGGGGCGGAAGGTCAGCCTGTCGCCAGCCACCGTGACATCGACATTGGCGCCCTCGATCTGGTTGCCCTGATAGATCAGCCGCGCCACGCGCGCCTTGACCGTGGCATCGATGGCCGGCGCCGCGGCCGGCGCCTTGCCGCCGCCTGCCGTATTTTGTGTCTTGGCGCCGGCACCGGGCGCACGGGGCAAATAGGCGTCGACATTGAGGCTGTCGATGTCGAGATCGGCAACGAAGCCCAAACGCGGCGAGATCCGCAACGTCACGGCGCCTTTGGCGGTGGTCGAATCGAGCTGCGCCACCGCATTGGCGATCTGCACATTGCCTTCCGCCGTGGCGGTGATCTGGCCGGTGAAGTTCAGCGCGCTCAGCCGGTCGGCCGGCACCTGCGAAACGTCGATATTCAGCCACGACAGGAATTCGCGCAGCCGCGCGCTCCTGATCTCGACCTTGCCGCCGCCCGAAGGCTGCGCTTTGGAAGCATCGACCGTGCCGGCAGCGGCGATCAGCGTGTTGCCGGGAAATTGCCCGCCGAGACTGTGCAGCGTCAGCACGCTCTTCGACAGATCGGCTTTCACTGCCAGCTGCTGCGCGGTACGGCCCTGGTAGACGATGGTGCCGACCGAGAGATCGATCGATCCTTCGACCTGCCGCAGCATCTGCGTTTGCGAAGATGCTGGCGTCTGGGGCGCGGCGGGCTTTGCCGGCGCGGCAGCCGGCGCGGGCTGGCCAGTGTCGCGCGAGGCCAGAAGCTGATCGAAGTCGAGCTTGGCAAAGGCGAACTTCACGTCGGCCCGCAGCGGCGTGCCGCGGTGGATGGCGATGTCGCCGCTGCCCGATTCCGCGCCCAGATTCAGCTTTACACCCGTCGCCGCAACCGACTGCGCATCGGCGGCGATGTCGGCGTCGAGGGAATACTTCTGGGAAAAAGCCGGCGGCAGGGCCACGGCCTGTCTCCCCGTCGCGACGCTCAGCGCCTGCACGAAGGCGAGAAGATTGTCGCCCTCGCTCCTCAATCGGCCTTTGATCGCGGCCGCACCTTGCAGATTGCCCGCCGTGCCTTCGAACTGGGCGCGCCCGCCCGACGCTTGCAGCAGCAAACTGACCGGCTGCTCGGCGTTCCGCAGATCGCCCGTGCGCAGTTCGATCTTCACCGGGATGCCGGCCGTTTCGAATCCCAGCCGCGCGTCGAACGGTCCCTGCAGACTGTCGGCCGTGACCCGGCCATTGAGCTTGTCGAGTTGCAGGCTGGTGCCGGCCGTAGCATCGCGCAGCACCAGGGTGCTGTCCTCGATGCTGACGTCGCGCACCGGAATGTCGTTGTCCGAGCCGCCATCGTCTTTGCCGTTGCCATCGGCGCTCTTGTTCTTGGGGAATTCCCAGTTGGCGCGGCCATCGGCGGTGCGCTCCAGCACGATGCGCGCACCGACGAACGACACCTGGGTGACGTCAAGCCTGCCAGACAGCAGCGGCATCAGGGCCACCGAAATCCGCAAGGACCTGATCTGCGCCATGTCCGGCTCCGACGAGCCCGGCATATTGGCCAGCCGCACGTTCTGCGCCGTCACCTCCGGTGCGGGCAGCAGGCCGAGCTTGATCGGCCCGTCGATCGACGCGTCGCGGCCGGTCTGTTGGCGCACTTGCGCCAGGATCTCGGTCTTGTAGTCGTTGATGTCGAGCAGAAACGGTGCGGCGATGGCTGCGGCGAGGACCAGGCCGATCAGCCCAAGGAAAGCGTAGAGTACCTTGCGCATGCGAACACCCCAAACCCGGTGCGGGACTTAAGTCCCCCGTACAGCTAGTCTATTAGCGCAATTCAGGCGAGACTGTGACCAGAGAAATGTCAGAAGGTCCGGATCGGAGGCCGGCCATGGGCGATGTGATCAATCTCAACCAGGTGCGCAAGGCGCGGGAGCGGCAGGAGAAAACCCGGCAAGCCGACGCCAACCGCGTGCGCTACGGCCGCACCAAGGGAGAGAAGCAGCGTGAGGGAGCGGAAGCCGAAAAGCAGCGGCGCGAGCTGGAAGGCAAAAAAAAGTCGCCGCCCGAAGGCGGCGACGACAACAAGGCAAGTTGATCCTTCGCGCTTTCAGGCCGCGCTGGCGATCTTGCCGCCCTGACCGTCAGCGCGCTGCCGCTCGATCCAGTTCATGAAGTCGGTGCTGCGAGGATGCGAGCCCATGCCGGGCACGGCGCGCACGCTGGTCAGCTCGATGTGCTTGCCGCTCGATTGATCGATCAGCGCCGGACGGACCAGCTCACCGCTCTCCTTGTCGACATAGTTGAGCGGCGGACCGTAGCCGGATTTCTCGCCGAAATGATCGCCCCATTCTTTCAGGCAGACGATCACCGGAAACAAGGCGGCGCCTTTTTCCGACAGACGATATTCGAAGCGGCGCGGCCGATCCTGGTACTGGACTTTCACCAGAATGCCGTAATCGACAAGTTTTTTCAGTCGCGCCGTGAGAATGTTGCGCGCAATGCCGAGGTGACGCTGGAATTCCTCGAAGCGGCGAACATGCTGATAGGCATCGCGCAGGATCAGCAAGGTCCACGGTTCGCCGACGACTTCAAGCGCCGCCGCGACTGAACAATTCATGTGTTTGTAGGGTTCGCGTTTCATATCGGCCCTCACTGTGTGGCAAAGCAATACTGGACCCATAATAGTAATTGCCGTAATTTCGGCTACAAGTTTCCACGATTGTGGGGAGACAAAATGCAAATTTTCTGTCTGTTTCATCGCAGTTTATCAAATGATCAATATTGAACGACTTTTCGGCCATCGGATTTGATTATGCAGTTGTCGTGAAAACTTCCTGAGTCGCATCCACGCCGCGCAGTTTCTGAAATCCCAAAGACCGCAATTTGCGCGGACAGTTGGCGTTGAACTCGGCCGAGGTGACAATCGGCACGCCCAAGGTCTTGCTCAAAGATTCGAGCCGGGCGCAGCGATTGACGGCCGCGCCGATCACGGTGAAGTCGAGCCGGTCCTCGGTGCCGATATTGCCGTAGGTGAAGCTGCCGACATGCAGCCCGGCGCCAAAGCGGATTTCCGGCTCGTTCTTTGTCCGCCGCTTATCGTTCACTGCCTGCATTCTAGCGAGAGCATCCAATGCCGCATCGACCGCCCCGGAACAGGCTTGCGGCAGGAACATCGCATCGGCCACGGGGAAGATCGCCAGCACGCCATCGCCGATGAAGCTCAGGATTTCGCCGCCGCGCGGCCGCAACGCCGCATCGAGCACTTCGAAATATTCGTTGAGCATCGCCAGCATACGCTCGGCCGGCAACGTCTCGCTCAAGCCGGTGAAGTTGCGCATGTCGGCAAACCACAGCACCGCCCGGATGGTTTCGCCATCGCCGCGCCGGATCAGCCCGTCGAGAATACGCTGTCCCGTGTGCCCGCCGAGATAGGTCTCCATCAAGGTGACGGAGATGCGGTACATAAGCTGCGCTTCGGCGATCGGCGCCAGATGGTCGATGAGCCGCTGGAACTTGGCGATATCGGCATCGCTGAAGCCGTCCGCAAAATCGGTGGCGAATGTCGCGACCGGTGTTTCGCCACGGCTCAAGCGCATCGGCAAGGCGAGATAATCGGTGCCGTTTTCGGCGCGCACCTCGTGCAGGACGACGTGATCGTCTTCCGTCAGCGCCTCAAGCCTGCGGCGGAGGAGGCGGCCAGACTCGCGGACATACTGGATCGGGCTGCCGATAAAGGCGGATGTGAACTCGATGCCGTGGCGGCGGGTGATCTCCTGCGTCACGCCGTTACGGACCCAGACATAGCCCATGGCGCGCAGCTGCGGATGCAGCGTCTGCAGGCCGACATAGAACCGCCACAGCGGCGCACCTGCTGCGCACAATCGGCTGCAAAGCTGATCCACCACCAGCCGCAGATCGCCCAGCAGCCGCCCTTCGCGCACCAGCCAGTCCAGCACCGGCTCGAGCTGCCAGTCGGCAACACCGCGATGGGATGGCGTCGTCATCAGCCCGCCAGCGCGGCGCCGACTTCCTCGCTCGAGGTGCGATAGCGGGTCATGCTCGACATGTCGACGATGCGGTCGATGTTGCCGGCGATGTCGTCCACCGTCGGCTTGCCGGGCAGGCGGATGCCGGCGCCCTCGCGATATTCGATGGTCGAGTAGTAACCCGCCCCGGCGGTGAAAATGGCGCCGGTGTGCTGGCACTGCTCGGAGCATATATAGGCCACCATCGGCGCCACCAGATCGGGATCGAGCTTCTTGACGATCTCGGGCGGCATCAAGTCTTCGGTCATGCGCGTGCCGGCGATCGGCGCGATGGAATTGACGAAGACGTTGTATTTCTGGCCCTCCAGGCGCAGCGCGTTCATCAAGCCGACCACGCCCAGCTTGGCGGCGGCATAATTGGTCTGGCCGAAATTGCCGTAGATGCCGGAATTGGACGAGGTCATGACGATGCGGCCATAGGATTTGGCGCGCATGATCGGGAAGGCGGCATGGCTGACATAGGCCGATCCCAGCAGATGCACCTTCAGCACGAATTCGAAATCGTCCAGCGACATGTTGTGGAACGACTTGTCGCGCAGGATGCCGGCATTGTTGACCACGATATCGACCGTGCCGAAGGCATCGACGGCGGTCTTGACGATGTTGGCGGCGCTGTCGCGCTCGGCGACGCTGTCGTAGTTGGGCACCGCCCTGCCGCCTGCCGCCTTGATCTCGGCCACCACCTTGTCGGCGGCAGCATGATCGCCGCCCTTGCCATCACGCGCCCCGCCGGGATCGTTGACCACGACGGAAGCCCCGCGCGAGGCCAGCAACAACGCATGGCTGCGACCGAGTCCGTTACCTGCGCCGGTGACGATGGCGACGCGATTGTCGAAACGGATGCTCATGGTCAGCGATCCTTCTGCAGAATGATGACGGAGGCCACCGCCTCCTCCATGCCGATGACACCGCCACCGTTCTCGGCCAGCGCGATCTCGGCGCCCTTGACCTGACGCTGGCCGGCTTCGCCGCGCAATTGCGCTGCCAGCTCGTGCAGCATCGACAGGCCGGTGGCGCCCACGGGATGGCCCTTGGACACCAGCCCGCCCGAGGTGTTGATCGGCAGCTTGCCGCCCGGTCCGCTTTCGCCCGAGCCGACGAACTTGCCGCCCTCGCCTTCGGGACAGAAGCGCAGCATCTCGCTTTGATAGATCTCGCAGAACGAGGTGGCATCGTGCACTTCGGCCACATCGATGTCTTCGGGGCCGACGCCCGCCATCCGGTAGGCCTTGTCGGCGGCGGCGCGGGTCAGGCCCGGCTCATCAAGCTTGCGGTACTTGCCGCCGGAGAAACCGACGCCGGCGATCTTCACCGCCCGCGCCTGCACGTCCTTAGGGAGTCCTTCGAGATATTCCCTGGAGCACAGGATGGCGGCCGCCGCCCCGTCGCCGATCGGCGCGCACATGGCGCGGGTCAGCGGATAGGACACCAGGCGGTCCTTCATCACATCGTCGCGGGTGAGCTGGAAGCGATACTGCGCCTTCTCGTTCAACGCGCCGTAATTGTGGTTCTTGGCCGCGCCCTCCGCGATCTGCTCCTGCGTCGTGCCGTATTTCCACATGTGCCACTTGGCCTGCATGGCATAGGTGTCCATGAAGATGGTGCGGTCGGGACCGGTCTCGAATTTATGGCCGGTCATCTCGCCGACCCGCGTCATCTCATCGACCAGGCGCTGGTGCTGGGTGGTGATGTAGCCCTGGCCGAACGTATCGGTGGTGCGTTTGGGATCGTCGGGGCTGACCAGCTTTTCGATGCCCAGCGCCAGGGTCACTTCATGCGTGCCGGCCAGGATGTCCTTCCAGGCGCCGCTGAACGCAGTCGAAGCCGTAGCGCAGGCGTTCTCGACGTTGAACATCGGCACGCGCTCGGGGAACAGGCCCTCTTCCACCAGCGGCTGGAACAGTGCCTGGCCGCGGATCGAGTTCTGGCCCCAGAAGCCCATGCCGCAATTGCCCAGCCACCCGGTCTCGATGTCGTCGCCCTTCTTCATCTTGGCGTCGGCCAGGGCACCCAGATACGCTTCGCGCGCCAGATCGTGGAAAGTCTTGTCGGGATGCTTCTTGAACTGGGTGGTGTAAGTGCCGATGACATAGACATCGCGCATGGCGTCCTCCGCAACAGGTCGATATTTGGCCCGCATTTGAGCCTATAAGGCCAAAAGCCACAATGTCCGGCAGCTTGATCGCATGGCGAAACCGGCCCATTGTCGGGCCCAAAGCCGCCGGAGGAATTATGAGCGTCGCGACCGTCAAGATCGACGAGACCATTGCCGCCTTGCGCGCGTTGCTGGGCGAGCGGCTCAGCACCTCGCGCGCCATTCTCGAGCGCCACGGCAAGGACGAGACGTTTCACGCGGCCTATCCGCCGGATGCGGTGGCGTTTGCGCGATCGGTCGAGGAAGTCGCCGAGATCGTGAAGATCTGTGCCGCCAACCGCACGCCGATCATCCCCTACGGCACCGGCACCTCGCTGGAAGGCCATATCGCGGCATTGCAGGGCGGCGTCTGCATCGACGTTTCGCAGATGGACAAGGTGCTGAAGGTCAATCCGGAAGACCTCGACGTCACGGTGCAGCCGGGCGTGACGCGCAAGCAGCTCAACGAGCATCTGCGCGATCTGGGCCTGTTCTTCCCCATCGATCCCGGCGCCAATGCCTCCCTGGGCGGCATGACGGCGACGCGCGCCTCGGGCACCAACGCGGTGCGCTACGGCACCATGCGCGAAAACGTGCTGGCACTGCAGGTGGTGCTGCCGGACGGGCGCATCGTGCGCACGGCGCGACGCTCGAAGAAATCCTCGGCCGGGTACGATCTCACCCGCCTGTTTATCGGCTCCGAAGGCACCTTGGGCGTCATCACCGAGATCACCTTGCGGCTTTACGGTATTCCCGAAGCCGTTTCGGCCGCGGTCTGCTCGTTCGATACGCTGGAGGGCGCGGTCAACACCACCATCGCCACCATCCAGTCCGGCGTGCCGGTGGCGCGCATCGAATTGCTCGACGACGTGCAGATGGATGCGGTCAACCGCTATTCCAAACTGAACTATCCGCCCAAGCACACGTTGTTCCTGGAATTCCACGGCAGCGAGGCGAGCGTGCGCGAACAGGCCGAAGCGGTGCAGGCGATCGCCGCCGACAATGACGGTGGGCAGTTCCAGTTCACCCTGCAGGCCGAGGAGCGCACCAGGCTGTGGCAGGCGCGCCACGATGCCGCCTATGCCGCCAAGGCGTTGCGCACGGATTGCGAGATCTGGGCCACCGATGTTTGCGTGCCGATCTCGCGGCTGGCCGAATGCATCCTGGAAACGCGCAAGGAGCTTGACGAGGCCAAGGTCGTAGCGCCCATCGTCGGCCATGTCGGCGACGGCAATTTCCATGTCGCGTTCGTGATCGACACCAAGAACCCGGCCGAGATCGAGCTGGCCGAGCATCTCAACGAGAAGATCGTGATGCGGGCGCTGGCAATGGACGGCACCTGCACCGGCGAGCACGGCGTCGGCTATGGCAAGATGCAGTTCCTGCTGGCCGAGCATGGCGGCGATGCGATTTCCATCATGCGCGGCATCAAGAAGTCGATCGATCCGCAAAACATCATGAACCCGGGCAAGATTTTTACCCAGTGACCCAATGGCGTTGAGTGCCGCGCGTAGCTTGCCGCCGGGCAGCACCATCCATGTGGTGATGAATGCCGCCTCGGGCGACGACGACAAGGAACGCTCGCGCGCGGCCTTGGAAGACGCCTTCGCCGCACGCGGTAATCCTGTCCGCTTTCACCTGATCGACAATCCGGACGACATCGAAGCAACGATCGCGGAAGCCAAACAGGCCTGTTTCGATCAGCCGGGCGTGCTGGTGGCGGCAGGCGGCGACGGCACGGTCAATGCCGCGGTCGCCGCCGTCGCCGGCAGCAACATCCCTTTCGCCGTCGTTCCGCTCGGCACCTTCAACTATTTCTCCCGCGATATCGGCATGCCGCTGGAGCCCGCGGCGGCGGCATCGGCAATCCTCGACGGGCATATCGAGCCGATGCATGTGGCCCGCATCAACGGGCATCCGTTTCTGGTCAATGCCAGCATCGGCCTCTACGTCCGTCTGATCCAGGAACGCGAACGGCATGGCCACACGCTGGGCCGCAATCGCGCCACCGCCGTCGCGTCCGGCCTTATCACCGCATTGCGCGGGCACTACGCCATGCATTTGGAAATGGTGATCGACGGCAAGCAGCGCACCGTACGCACGCCGGTCGTCTTTCTGGGCAAGAATTATCTACAGCTCAAGAATCTCGACTTCGACATCGCCGAAGGGATTGCCGCCGGCAAAATCGGCATCATCACCCTGGAAGACGCCAATCCCTTGACCATGATGGCGATTGCCTGGCGCACCTTGTTCGGCAAGCCGGAAGAAGCGCAGAAGCTGAACGCCTTTTGCGCCGAGAAGCTGGAGATCAAAACGCGGCGGCCGCTTATGTCCGTCGTCGTCGACGGCGAGATCATGGCGCTGCAAACGCCGCTGAAGATCGACGTGCAGCACGATGCGCTGCTTGTGGTGCGGCCCCGGCCGAAGGATGCCGAGGCCGAACGCAATTCGCTGGCTGTCGCTGAGGCCAGCGCTACTTCGCCGCCACCACCATGATCTCGACGCGATAGTCGGGACCGGCGAGCGCGGCCTCGACCGTGGCGCGGGCCGGCGTGTTGCCGGGCGATACCCAGGCATCCCACATCTTGTTCATGTCGGCGAAGGTGCGCATGTCGGTGAGCCAGATATTGGCTGACAGGATCTTGCTTTTATCGGTGCCGGCGGTCTTCAGCAGGCGGTCGATCTTCGCCAGGATCTGCTGGGTCTGGCCGGCCGTATCGGCCTTCAGGTCGTCGGCGACGACCCCGGCCAGGTAGACGGTGTTGCCATGCAC
>JAQSWP010000053.1 GCA_029266575.1 Alphaproteobacteria bacterium
CCTGGCGCTGCGGGTTCTGTTGATTCTGCTGGCGTTGCTTGTCCTGCTGATTCTGCTGGTTGGGATTGTTCGGGTTATTGGGATTATTCGCCATTTCCTAGACTCCTCCGGGTTCGGTTTGGCCGCAGCCTCAATTTGACTCGCTGCGGTCACCTATAAAACGCGCCCCGCTCCAATCCGGTTCCTCTTGATTTCATTGCGATTTCAAGCACCACGCTACCGGCAATGCCCTTCCGGCGGGACGGGTTTGGGGAACGCAACACCGTCCCCGCCGTTCGGCTTGCATGACGATTCATGCCGCTGAAAAGCGGTGGAGGAGGAGTGAAATGAGCGTAGTGATGCGGAAAGCGCTGCCCTTTGCCCTGTTGCTCGGCATATTCGTGGTGCAGGCGCTGGCTTTGACGGCATGCAATACGACGCAAGGCTTCGGCAAGGATGTCGAGAAGACCGGTGAAGCGATCCAGGACGGCGCGCGCGATGCCAAGCGCGACCTGAAGTAGCGCGAGCGGAGGGACAGATGAAATACGGTCTGTTGTGGCTGCTGGGAGTGCCGATCCCGATTTTGATTTTGCTGTGGCTGATCTTCTAGAAAGAGTAGCGCAACGAGAAAAGGCCGGCTTTCGCCGGCCTTTTCTTTTGCCCTGAATTTGGACCTTTACGGCCGCGCGGCAAACCCACCGCTGCTGCGGCTGCCGTTGCGATCGTTGGAGCGACGCTTGCCGCCAAAGCCGCCGGGGCGATGGCCGCGATCGTTGCGCCGTTCGCCCTCGCCATAGCCATTGTGGTTGGCCGCCTGCTGCGGCCGGCTGTGGCCACCACGATGGTTGCGGTTGCGCTTGGCCGGCGCGCCTTCGGAGATCGGCGCGTTGGGATTGCGACGCATGTCCTGGCGCGGCGGCGCGAAGCGGATCAGCCGCTCGATGTCGCGCAGCAGGCCCATCTCCTCGCCATCGACCAGCGACACCGCCATGCCCGAGGCGCCCGCACGCGCGGTGCGGCCGATGCGATGGACGTAGCTCTCCGGCACGTTGGGCAGGTCGAAATTCACCACATGCGTCACGCCATCGACATCGATGCCGCGGGCGGCGATGTCGGTCGCCACCAGCACCGGGCACTTGCCGGCCTTGAAGGCGGCCAGCACCCGCTCGCGCTGGCCCTGGCTCTTGTTGCCATGGATGGCGCCGGCGTTGATGCCGGCCTCTTCGAGATGACGGGCGATGCGGTCGGCGCCATGCTTGGTGCGGGCGAACACCAAGGTGCGCTCGACGCCGGTGCGGCGCAGGAACTCGGTCAGCACCGTGCGCTTGTGCGCGGTCTCGACCATGAACACGTGCTGATCGACTCGCTCGACGGTCGAGGCGACCGGGGTAACCGCCACGCGCACCGGATCGGTGAGCAGGTCGGCGGCCAGCGCATCGATCTCCTTCGGCATGGTGGCCGAGAAGAACAGGTTCTGCCGCTTGGGCGGCAGCGCGCGCACCAGGCGGCGGATCGGCTGGATAAAGCCCATGTCGAGCATCTGGTCGGCTTCGTCGAGCACGAAGATCTCGACCTGGTCGAGCCGCACGGTGCGCTGCTCGAGATGGTCGATCAGACGGCCCGGCGTGGCGATCAGCACATCGACGCCTTGCTGCAACTGGCGCACCTGGTTGCCGAACGAGACGCCGCCGAACACCACCGCCACCGACAGGCGCATGTTGCGGCCATAGGTGCGGAAGCTGTCGGCGATCTGGCTGGCCAGTTCGCGGGTCGGGCTCAGCACCAGCGTGCGGCAGGCGCCCTTGGTGCGGGCGTGCTTGCTCGGGCTGGAAGCCAGACGATGCAGAATCGGCAACGCGAAGGCCGCGGTTTTGCCGGTGCCGGTCTGGGCGATGCCCAAAAGATCGCGGCCGGTCAAAACCTGCGGGATTGCCTGCGCCTGGATCGGGGTCGGAACGGTGTAGCCCTCGGTGGTCAGGGCAGCCAGAAGCGGCGCGCTGAGCCCGAGATCGGTGAACATAGTCAAAATACTGGTCTTTCTACGAACGAGCCCCAACGCCGGCAAACTTGCCGGACGGGAGCGGGGCTGTGTTAAGGGGACAGCCTCGCGTGAGGGGCGGTCGATTTTATTCTTATTGGCGATCAGCGGTCGCTCGCTTGGGAAGCGGCGTTCACGCGGCTGAAAAGCACAACGCTGCCCATATCGGGCAGGCGGGATATGACAGGTCGGACCAGATAAGTCAAGGAGTCTGACCTGTCGACCGATATTGCCTCTGATGTCGCAGGTAATTGTCGCAATCTCGGCAAGAGGCGACAGTGGCGGCATGGAAACCGCCGAACGACTGGCTTGGCTGGGCCTGGTGTTGATTCATCTGATGCCGGCGATCGCCGTTTTTCGTCCGGGCGGCATCGCCCGGCTGTACTGCATCAAGCCCGGCAACGCGCTGTTGTTGTTGCTGGAGCATCGCAGCCTGCTGTTCGCCGCCATCGTCGTGCTCTGCGCGTGGTCGGCGTTCGATCCGCTGCCGCGTCCTGCCGCTGCGCTAGCTACGGCGATCAGCGTGCTGGGCTATTTCGCCATCTACCTTAAGCACGGCATGCCGTCCGGAGCGCTGCGCCTTATCGCCAAAGTCGATCTGCTGGCGCTGCCGCTTTTGGCCTTCATTGCGCTGCGGCTGATCCAAATCTGACAGCCGAGGCGCGCGGCAGGTCTGCAAGCCTGCAGGATGGTCAAGCGCGCTGCCGCTTCCTATTCTCGCGGCCGATGTCCGCGCCCGCCGTTCCCACCCGTTCCATCATGCTGCTGTCGATCGCCGCCTTTGCCAGTGCGGCCAATATCCGCGTGCCCGACGCGCTGCTGCCGCAGGTCTCGGCCGATTTCGCGGTCAGCGTCGGCACCGCGTCCGTTATCGTCACCGGCTATACGCTGGCCTACGGACTGTTGCAGGCGTTCTACGGGCCGGTCGGCGATCGCTACGGCAAATATCTGGTGGCGGCGATCACCACCTTGCTGTCGGCGGTGTTCACCCTGGCCTGCGCTTTCGCGCCAAACCTGGAATTTCTCGCCACTGCCCGCTTCTTGGCCGCCGCCGTGTCTTGCGCCGTCATCCCGCTTTCCATCGCCTGGGTGGGCGATGTGGTGCCCTACGAGCAGCGCCAGAACATGCTGTCCAAATTCATCTCCGGTCAGATCCTGGGCATGATCTTCGGCCAGATCGCCGGCGGCATTCTGGGCGACATCATCGGCTGGCGCATGGTGTTCGTGGTGCTGGCCGGCATCTATGTCCTGGCTGGGCTGGCGCTGTTCGCCGAAATGCGGCGCGTGCCATTGACGCGCATCGCCAGCAATCCTACCGCCTCGCTCAACCCGATCGATATCGCCCGCCAGTACGCGGCGTTGCTGCGCCGTCCCTGGGTGCGCACCGTGCTGGTGGTGGTCTGTCTCGAGGGCCTGTTGTTCTTTGCCGCGTTCGTCTTCGCCGGTAACGAGCTGCACCATCGTTTCGGCCTGAGTTTCACCATGGTCGGGCTGGCGCTGACCGCGTTCGGCGCCGGCGGCATGAGCTATGCTCTCTTCGCCCAACAATTGGTGCGCCGCCTGGGCGAGCGCGGATTGGCGATCGGCGGCTCCGCGGTGCTGTGCCTTGCCTTGCCGCTTTTTGCCCTGGCAGGCGGGCTGGTCTTTGCGGTTCTGGCGGTATTTCTCTGCGGCCTGGGCTTCTACATGCTGCACGGCACCTTGCAGACCAACGGCACCCAGATGGCGCCCGAAGCGCGCGGCAGCGGCGTGGCGCTGTTCGCTTCCAGCCTGTTCATCGGTCAATCGATCGGGGTGGCGGTGGCGGCCGTGATCGTCGATCGCTGGGGCGCGGTGCCGGTATTCCTGGCCTGCGGGCCGTTTCTGCTCGCGATAGGCCTGTTTTTCGCTTCTGCCCTGCGCCGCAGACCCTAGAAATCAGCCGTTTGGAAAACCACTTGGGGCGGGTCGTGCCGGGCGCTATAAGGGCGCCGCAATTCCCAGGGAAGCCATGACCAAAGCCCAGACTCAGGCCGTCGCCAAGGCCCGCTCCGCCGTTGCGGCGAAGGAAGCCAAAAAGCCGGTGCCCCGCGTGGGCATCGTCAGCCTGGGCTGTCCCAAGGCGCTGGTCGATTCCGAGCGCATCCTGACCAAGCTGCGCGCCGAGGGTTACGAGATTTCCGGCTCCTACGAAGGCGCCGACGTGGTGCTGGTCAACACCTGCGGCTTCCTCGACAGCGCCAAGAAAGAATCGCTCGACGCCATCGGCGAAGCCTTGCGCGAGAACGGCAAGGTCATCGTCACCGGCTGCATGGGCGTCGAAGAGAGCCGCATCCGCGAGATCCACCCCGGCGTTCTGTCGGTGACTGGTCCCCAGCAATACGAAGCCGTGGTCGATGCCGTGCACCAGGTGGTGCCGCCGCGGCATGATCCCTTCGTCGATCTGGTGCCGCCGCAGGGCATCAAGCTGACGCCGCGCCATTACGCCTACTTGAAGATTTCCGAAGGCTGCAACCATCGCTGCAGTTTCTGCATCATCCCCTCGATGCGCGGCGATCTGGTCAGCCGTCCCGCCGCTGAAATTCTCTACGAAGCCGAACGCCTTGTCGTCGCTGGCGTCAAGGAACTGCTGGTGATCTCGCAGGACACCAGTGCCTACGGCGTCGATATCCGCTATGCCGAGAGCCTGTTCGCGCGCAAGAAGATCAAGGCGCGCATGACGGAGCTGTGCGCCGAGCTGGGCAATTTCGGCGCCTGGGTGCGCCTGCACTACGTCTATCCCTATCCGCATGTCGACGAGCTGATGCCGCTGATGGCGGAGAAGAAAATTCTTCCTTACCTCGATATCCCGTTCCAGCACGCCAGCCCCTCGGTGCTGAAGGCGATGAAGCGTCCGGCCAACGACCAGAAAGTGCTCGACCGCATCCAGCGCTGGCGCAAGGAAGTGCCGGAGCTGACGTTGCGCTCGACCTTCATCGTCGGTTTCCCGGGCGAGACGGAACAGGATTTCGACTATCTGCTGCAGTGGTTGGAAGAAGCGCAGCTCGATAGAGTCGGCTGTTTCAAATACGAGCCGGTCGAAGGCGCGAGCGCCAATGCCTTGCCCGGCGCCGTGCCGGAAGAGCTAAAGGAGGAGCGCTGGCACCGCTTCATGCAGGCGCAGCAGGCGATCAGCGCCAAGCGCCTGCAGGCCAAAGTCGGCCGCACCATCGAGGTGCTCGTCGACGAGATCACGGCCAAAGGCGCGATCTGCCGCTCCCATGCCGATGCGCCGGAGATCGACGGCACGGTGATCGTCGCCAATGCCAGGACTTTGAAGCCCGGCGCGCTCGCCAAGGTGAAAGTCGAAAAAGCCGACGCCTACGATCTCTACGGCAAGCTGGCGTAGAGATCGCAGGTCGGAAGTTTATTCGGCAGCGACACCGATCGGACAGGACACGCCGGTGCCGCCCAGCCCGCAATAGCCGTTGGGGTTCTTCGCCAGATATTGCTGGTGATAATCCTCGGCGAAATAGAACTCCGGCGCCTCGATGATCTCGGTCGTGATGGCGCTATAGCCCGCCTTGGCCAGGCGCGCCTGGAACGCCTCGCGCGAGGCTTCCGCCTGTTTCTTCTGCTCGTCCGAATAGACGTAGATGCCGGAGCGATATTGCGTGCCGGCATCGTTGCCCTGGCGCATGCCCTGGGTCGGGTCGTGATTTTCCCAGAACGTTTTCAGCAGCTCGGCATAGGAAGTCTTGTTCGGGTCGTAGACCACGAACACCACTTCGTTGTGCCCGGTGCGCCCGGAGCAGACCTCCTCATAAGACGGATTGGGCGTGTAGCCCGCGGCATAGCCCACCGCCGTCGTATAGACGCCCGGAGCCTGCCAGAATTTGCGCTCCGCGCCCCAGAAGCAGCCCAGCCCGAACATCGCCGTTTGCATGCCGGCGGGGTAGGGACCGCGCAGCGGGTTGCCGTTGACGAAATGCTTGGCCGGCACCGGCATGGCGGTCGAGCGGCCCTTCAGCGCCTCTTCCGGCTTGGGCATCTGGCTTTTTGTCTTGGAAAGCAGGCTCCACATGTCACACCTCCGACTTGTCTCGTCTCATAGAATGGCGCTTCCCGACGGCGGTTCAAGCCATCCCGATGCTTCCTCTTGAAAAGTGAGTGAGTACTCACTAACATAGGCTTCATGATCTCAGCCCTCCGAGCGCCCCGCCAGCCCAAACCTGTCCATCAACCGATGCTGGAGCGGCTGATCCGCTCGCCGCTGGGGGCGCTGACCCAGGGGCCGTTCGTCGATCCCATGGCCCTGTTTGCCTTGCGCAGACTGTTCTTTCCGCTGTCGCGCATGTGGGCGGCTTCGGCGCTGGCCGGCGACTCGGTCCCCGAGTTCGTGCGGCTCTCCGGCCTGACGGCGGTGCAGGGCAGGCGCGAGCGGCTGGTGGCCAAGCTGCTGGCGCGCTCGGGCGAAATCCATCGCAGCGCCGCCGCGACGGAAGCGGCATGGCGCGCGGCGTTCTTCGATGATGCGGCCAAGAGCAATATCGAGCTGGCCGCCATCGAAGCTCGGCGGCTGGAGGCGGCGCATCGCGCGACGCTGGACCGGCTGTCCTATTACCCGCTGCTGTGGAACGGCAAGGCGCACAAGTTGAGCTGGAAGATCCCGACCCAGGACGACGTCGAGCAGGCCTATGGCGCGTTCCTGCCGCAACCCGAAGCCGCTTACGATCTGCCCAATCCTTTGCCCGAAGTCGAGCGCTCGCCTGCCATCGCCGGCCGGCTGGGCAAGACCTACTGGCTGCGCTTCGCCTCGCCTTCTGCGCGCATGGCCGACATGGCCTATGCCAGGGTGATGGAGCCGGAAGTCGAAAATCCGCCCACCATCGTGATCGGCAACGGCGTCTGCATGGAGCCGGAGAACGTGCGCGATCTGGTCGATGCCTCGACCGTGATGTGCCGGCTGGGCTTTCGCGTCATCGAGATCACCACGCCGTGGCATGCCAGGCGCTGCCGCACCGGCGATTACGGCGGCGAGCGTTTCTTCGCCACGGCGCCGATGGGGCAGATCGATCTCTTCACCGCCCAGGCGAAAGAGACCGGCGTGCTGATCGACTGGTGCAAACGGAATTTCGACGCGCCGGTGGTGCTGGCCGGCATTTCGCTGGGCTCCTTCGTGGCGCAACTTGTGGCGGCCCATAGCGCGCATTGGCCGGAGAAGGCGCGGCCCGATGCGCTGCTGCTGATCACCCATACCGGCAAGATGGAAGAGGTGGTGTTCGAAAGCGGGCTGGTCGAAGGCATCGGCATTCCTGCCGCTTTGGAAAAGGCCGGCTGGTCGCAAGCCCAGATGCTGCGCTGGGCGCCGTTGATGGACCCGCCGGGCGCGCCCGCCTTGCCGGCGTCGCGCATCGTCTCCGTTCTGGGCATGACCGACCGTGTGACGCCGGTGGGCGGCGGTCTCGATCTGGTGAAACGCTGGGGCGTGCCGGCGGAAAATCTTTTCGTCGAACGCCAGGGCCATTTCGGCGCGGCAGTGAAACTGGTCCGCGACGATTCTCCGCTGCGGCGGGTGCAGGAAATCGTACGCGGGATTTAGGATTCTTTTTCCCTCCCCCCTTGCGGGGGAAGGGATATGACTCAGCGCGCGTTCTGCATCTGCGCCGTATCTACGCCGTCGCCGTAGGGCAGGCCGGAGATTTCCTTGATCAGCTTGGTGCGCACGGCGCGGGCGAAATCGGGGAAATCATGCGCCGGCACCATGAACGAGCCTGGCCCGCCGATCACCGTCTGCTCGTAGTAGATGTCGAGATCGCGCTCCGGCGGGCGGCCGAAATTGGGCCGCTCGCTCATGATCGGCAAACCGTTGATGACGATGCCGCGCGCCACCACCGCATCGCGGATGCCGGCCAGATCGGGGCCGGAATTGTTGCGGCCGTCGCCCGAGACATCGATCACCCGACGCTTGCCCTCGTAGCCGTTATTGTCGAATTTCGCCGCGCTGTAGATCAGCGCGCCCGAGATCGAGGTCCACATTTCCGCCACCCGCGGCGCTTCGTTGATCTTGAGCGCGAAGGCCTTGGCAGTGTCCGGCCCGTCGATCACCGTCCAGTCGATGATCGTCTGCTGCCACTGCGAGCCCGCCCATTCGACATAGGTGACCGCGATGCGGCCCAGCGCGCCGGATTTGATGGCATCGATGATGCGCTTGTCGGTCAGCGCCTGCATGTAGCCTTCGCGCTGCAGCTGGGCTTCCTCGTCGTCGACACTGCGCGAGACGTCGACTGCCAACACCAGTTCGAGATCGACTTCCAGCGCCTGCGCCGGCAGGGCAGCGACGGCCAGGCCCAGGCCCACAAGGGCTGTCGAGAACCACGATGTAAGACGCATCTTTCACCCCGGCTGTTGGCGACGGAGATCAAACTATAGCCCGCGATTGTGGCGAACGGCCCGAAACAAAGCGGGGATGAAATTGGCCGGAAAAAGCAAAACCCCGGCACGAAGGCCGGGGTCCGCAGAATTCTGAAGTGAGGCGTCCGGCTTAGTAGTCGCCGCCGCGGCCACCGCCGCCGCCACGGCCACCGCCGCCGCCACGACCACCGCGATCGCCGAAACCGCCGCCGCGTCCGCCGCCGCCACGGTCGCTGTAGCCGCCACCGCCGCCGCCACGATCGCCGTAGCCGCCACCGCCGCCGCCACGGTCGCCGTAGCCACCGCCGCCGCCACCGCCGCCGTAGCCGCCACCACCGCCGCCGCCGCCATAGCCGCCACCGCCGCCGCCAAAGCCGCCGCGACCGCCGCCGCCACCACCGCCACGCGGGGAGGGTGGGCGCTCCTGTGCTTCGCGCACGGCCAGCGCGCGTCCGCCCAGCTGCGCGCCGTCAAGCGCGCGGATGGCGGTCTGGCCGGCCTCATCGGTTTCCATTTCAACGAAAGCGAAGCCGCGCGAGCGGCCGGTTTCGCGGTCGGTGATTACTTTTGCCGAAACGACGTTGCCATAGGGCTGAAACGTCTCAGTCAATTGTTCGGAAGTGAAAGTGTAGGGCAGGTTCCCTACGAACAGCTTGCGGCTCATCGCGTCCTTTCTCGGTTTCTGCTAGCTCCGAGTCCCGCAACGCGACCGCATCGCCATGGCTGTGCCATGGACGCCGCAATTCGTTTTTTCGATGGTAGAGAACAATTCAAGCCTTCGAAGCGAGCACCCGAAATACGACCCATTCCCACAACCGGCCACACAAGCAGATCGCAGATTTAGTCAATCACAGTATGCAGAGGCAATTCCGGCAAGTCCACGCGGAATTTTGCGGTGGTATCAAGGACTTCCACGGTTTGCAGCCGCGAAATCGCAACGCTTCGCTTGCCTTGTCGGCGTTGTCCGGCGCAACCTCTAGCGTGGCAAGCGCCAACTGCTACTAGATGCCGCTGCGTACGATGCGCCGCAGCGTCGAAGATGAAGGACGGATGACACGCCGCCGCGATGGAAGTTCCGGCACGGCCGCAAAAGAATTTCTGGGGAAGGATGCCTGATGGCCCAACGCAAGGGAGCAAAACCACCCGCCCCGCCGGCCAAGCGCCGGCGCGCGCTACGCAGTCACGCCTGGTTCGGCAAGCTCGATCGCGACGGGCTGGCGCATCGCTCGTGGATGAAGAACCAGGGCCTGCCGCATCATCTGTTCGATGGCAGGCCGGTGATCGGCATCTGCAACACCTGGTCCGAGCTCACCCCGTGCAACGCCCATTTCCGCGATCTCGCCGAGCATGTGAAGCGCGGCGTCTACGAGATGGGCGGCTTTCCGCTCGAGTTTCCGGTGATGAGCCTAGGCGAGACCCTGATGCGGCCCACCACCATGCTGTTCCGCAATCTCGCTTCCATGGACGTCGAGGAATCGATCCGCGCCAATCCGCTGGATGGCGTCGTATTGCTGACCGGCTGCGACAAGACCACGCCGTCCTTGATGATGGGCGCGGCGAGCTGCGATCTGCCGACGCTTGTGGTGTCGGGCGGGCCGATGCTGAACGGCCATTTCCGCGGCGAGCTGATCGGATCGGGCACGCATGTGTGGAAATTCACCGACATGCTGAAGACCGGCGAGCTGAAGCCGGAGGATCTGCCCGAGGTCGAAGCCGGCATGTCGCGCTCGGCCGGCTCGTGCATGACCATGGGCACCGCCTCGACCATGGCCTCGATGGCCGAGGCGCTGGGCATGGCGCTGCCGACCAACGCCGCCATTCCGGCCGCCGATTCGCGCCGGCGCACGCTGTCGCACATGGCGGGCCGGCGCATCGTCGAGATGGTGCGCGAGGATCTGCGCATGTCCAAGGTGCTGACCAAGCAGGCGTTCGAGAACGCCATCATGGCCAATGCCGCGATCGGCGGCTCGACCAACGCGGTGGTGCATCTGCTGGCGCTCGCCGGCCGCATGGGTATCAAGCTGTCGCTCGACGATTGGGATCGCATCGGCAGGATCGTGCCCTGCCTGGTCAACCTGATGCCGTCGGGCAAATATCTGATGGAGCATTTCTATTATGCCGGCGGGCTGCCGGTGGTGCTGCGCGAGATCGGGCCGCTGCTGTACAAGAAGGCGTTGACGGTCAACGGCCGCACCATCTGGGACAACGTCAAGGACGCCAAGTGCTGGGACCGCGACGTCATCTTCCCGCTCGACAAGCCATTCAAGAAACTGGGCGGCGTCGCCGTACTGCGCGGCAATCTGGCGCCCAATGGCGCGGTGCTGAAACCGTCGGCCGCCACCAATTCGCTGATGAAGCATCGCGGGCGGGCCGTGGTGTTCAAGGACATCGACGACTACAAGAAGCGGGTCGACGATCCCAGCCTCGACATCGACGCGACCTGCGTCATGGTGCTGCAGAATTGCGGGCCCAGGGGTTATCCGGGTTTTCCCGAGGTCGGCAACATGTCCTTGCCGCTGAAGCTTCTGAAACAGGGTGTCAAGGACATGGTGCGCATTTCCGACGCGCGCATGAGCGGCACCGCCTATGGCACCGTCGTGCTGCACGTGGCGCCGGAAGCGGCGGCGGGCGGACCGCTGGCGCTGGTCAGGGATGGCGACATGATCGAGCTCGACGTCAAGAACCGCCGCCTGCATCTCGACGTCTCCGACGCCGAGCTTGAGAAGCGCCGCAGGAAATGGAAAGCGCCCAAGCCGCATGACGAGCGCGGCTGGGTCAGGCTCTATTGCGAAACGGTGCAGCAGGCCGATACCGGCTGCGATCTCGATTTCCTGGTCGGCGCATCGGGCGCGCCCGTGCCGCGCGAATCACACTGAAGGAGCGATGCGATGATCGTCGATGAACGCAGCTACAGGCTGGTGCCGGGCAAGCTCAAGGAATGGCAGGCGCTGTACGAGAAGGAAGGCCTGCCGGTGCAGAGCAAAATCCTCGGCAACCTGCTGGGCTTCTTCGTCACCGAAGTCGGCACCCTCAACACCATCGTGCACTGGTGGGGCTACGAGAATTTCGCCGAGCGCGAGCGCCGCCGGGCGCAGATGAACGCCGATCCCGCCTGGCAGGCCTATCTCGCCAAGGCCACGCCCTATCTGCAGGAGATGGAGAACCGCATCCTGACGCCGCTGTCGTTCTCGCCGCTCAAATAGGACGGCGGAAGGCCAGCCGGTCCCACCATACGCCGGGCTGGCCAAACTGGCCGGGCCGTTCGCCGCTATAGAGTTTCTGCAGGCTGTTCGCTTCAGCCAGCGCGATGGTTTCCGCGGCCGTGACTTCGAACAGGCTGCGGCTCGGCGGGATCGGGCCGTGGCGCAGCGACAGCACCATCACCCCATTATCGCGCAGCATTCCGGTCACCCGTTCCATCGCTTGCTGGCGCTGCGGGATATCAAGATGCATCCAGACGGCAGAGAGGAGGATGAGATCGAAGGTGCCTCGCACGGTCGCAAGGTGGGGCAGCCCATCGTCGATCCAGTCGATGGCGGCGTTGGCGTGCAGGCGCTGGCCGATGGCGCGGAATTCCGCGGTGGGTTCCACAGCCGTCACATGATAGCCGCGCGCCACAAGAGCAGCCGCATCGCGACCGGTGCCGGCGCCGACATCAAGGGCGCGCGCCGGTGGCTGCGGCAGTAGAGCGAGAACGTCGCCATGCACGTCTTCGAAGCTGACGCTTTCGTATTGCTGGGCCAGGGCTTCGGCTTTTTCGCTGTAGGCGGCGGTGCTGGCGATCGGTTTCATCGCCGCAGCATGGCATGGACGGCTTGACGCCGTCTTTGGGGAGGGCTATCAAGCTTGCGCTTCGTGGTGATTTGGGCCGGCCGGCTTGCGACCACGTTAAAAATCGCTAAATAGGTCGGAGCGCTTCAAAAACGCCCTGGCCGATTGGCCGGGGTTTTTTATTGCCCGCGGGGATAGCGGGCGGGAGCGCAAGATGGCGAAAGCAGTGGGGAAATCGAACAAGAAAAACGGTCTGCGGGAACAGACCAGGCTGGTGCGCGGCGGTCTGCGGCGGTCGAGTTTCGCCGAGACCAGCGAAGCCATCTTCATGAATTCCGGCTACGTCTATGCCTCGGCGGAAGAAGCCTCGGGCGCCTTCGCCGGCAAGAACGATCACTTCATCTATTCGCGCTTTTCCAATCCGACGGTCTCGATGTTCGAGGACCGGCTGGCCCAGCTTGAAGGCGCCGAAGCCTGCCGCGCCACGGCAACCGGCATGGCGGCGGTGTTCGCCTCGCTGGCCTGCCAGCTGCGCGCCGGCGATCGCGTGGTGGCGTCGCGGGCGCTGTTCGGCTCCTGTCTCTACGTGGTGCAGGATCAATTGCCGCGCTGGGGCATCGAGACGGTGCTGGTCGATGGCCGCGATCTGAAGCAGTGGAAAGCGGCGCTGTCGAAGAAGACCAAGGTGGTGTTCTTCGAAAGCCCGTCCAATCCGACCCTGGAGATCGTCGATATCGCAGCGGTGTCGAAGCTGGCGCACAAGGCCGGGGCGCGCGTGGTGGTCGATAACGTCTTCTCCAGCCCGGTGCTGCAGAAGCCGCTGCAGCTGGGCGCCGACATCGTGGTCTATTCCGCCACCAAGCATATCGACGGGCAGGGCCGCGCCATGGGCGGCGCCATTCTGGGCAGCCGCGACTACATCGATACCGATCTGACGCCGTTCCTGCGCCACACCGGGCCCGCGCTGTCGCCGTTCAACGCCTGGGTGCTGGTGAAGAGCCTGGAGACGCTCGAGCTGCGCATGGCCCGCCACTGCGACAGCGCCGAGCAGGTCGCCGAATTTCTCGCAACCCATCCCAAGATCGCCTCCGTTGCCTATCCCACCCGCAAGGATCATCCGCAGCGCGCGCTGGCGAAAAAGCAGATGAGCGGCGGCGGCAATGTCGTGACCTTCGCCATCAAGGGCGGGCAGAAGGCGGCGTTCAAATTCCTCAACAAGCTTGCCCTGGTCGATATCTCCAACAATCTGGGCGACTCCAAGAGCCTGATCACCCATCCCGCCACCACCACTCATCAGCGCCTGCCGGCCGAAACCCGCAAGCTTTACGGCATCGGCGACGACATGCTGCGGCTGTCGGTGGGGCTGGAGGACGTCGCCGACCTGATCGACGATCTAGCCCAGGCGCTGGCCTAGACCTGCTTTCGTCGTATAATGCAAGTCCCTGTCCGGATTGGGGTTTTGTCCTTTGCTCTGGACAGGGGCTTGCCGCCTTCCGATATTGGCGGAAGGGTGGCTCGCCATCCGGCCCAGGCCAGGCAACGTAAAGAGAGGGCCATGTATTCCGCGATCACCCGGTCGATCCGGGTCACAGTCCAGCCGACCTATCTCGACGACCAAAGCTCGCCGACGGAAAACCACTACGTCTGGGCCTATCACGTGCGCATCGAGAACCAGGGCGACGAAACCGTGCAGTTGCGCAATCGTTACTGGAAGATCACCGATTCGCAGGGGCGCGTGCACGAAGTGCGCGGCGCCGGCGTGGTCGGCAAGAAGCCGGTGCTGCAGCCGGGCCAGGCTTTCGAATACACCTCCGGCACGCCGCTCTCGACGCCCTCGGGCATCATGGTCGGCACCTACGAGATGGTCGGGGAGGCAGGCGAGACCTTCAACGTCGCCATTCCCGCTTTTTCGCTCGACACGCCGGGCCAGACCAAGTCGGTTCACTAGGGCGCCAGCGCCTGCCTTCGCCCAATCGGCGATGGCTCCCGAGAAAGAGAGACAGACGTGAGCAAACCCAACCCGGACAATATCGTCTCGCCGCTGCGCCCCGCCGCCACCCCCGCTGTGGCCAAGCCGGTCGATCGCGACTCGCCCGATTGTCCCGAACGCAAGCAGGCCGAAGAGGCGGTGCGCACGCTGATCCGCTGGGCCGGCGACGATCCGGCGCGCGAAGGCCTGCGCGGCACGCCCGAAAGAGTGGTGCGCTCGTACGAGGAATTCTTCTCCGGCTACCAGTCCGATCCGCGCGAGATCCTCAAGCGCACCTTCGAGGAAGTCGAAGGCTACGACGAGATGGTGGTGCTGAAGGACATCCGCTTCGAATCCTATTGCGAGCACCACATGGTGCCGATCATCGGCCTGGCCCATATCGCCTATCTGCCCAATTCGCGCGTCGTCGGCATCTCCAAGCTGGCGCGGGTGCTCGATGCCTACGCCAAGCGGCTGCAGATCCAGGAGAAGATGACGGCGCAGATCGCCAAGGCGATCGACGAGGTGCTGGAGCCGAAGGGCGTCGCCGTCGTTCTCGAAGCGGCGCACCAGTGCATGACCACGCGCGGCGTGCACAAGCCCGGCGTCAACATGGTGACCTCGCACATGCTGGGGGCCTTCCGCCAGGACGAGGCCACGCGCAAGGAATTCCTCTCCATCATCAACCGCGGCTCGGGCGCGGCGCTGGCTTAAGCGCAACGCGCGTCGGTCCACCTCCTTACGTCATCCCCACCTCCATTACGTCATCCCCGCGCAAGCGGGGATCTCGGGCGGGCGAGCTGCAAGTGGGCGCGGTCGCCATCGGTATCGGAGCTTCTCCTTGAGAAAGGTCCCCGCTTTCGCGGGGATGACGTACCTGGTTCGGGGTGACGGCTTGCATTGCGGTGCATCCTTATCGTCGTTGCTAGACCAACCACCAAACTGGCATGATCGCGGCAGCCGCTTAAGCTTTCGCGGCCCTCGGGGAAAGACAGCAAGCGTCGATCATGGCAGTCGATATTCGCTCGCCGCTCTTCATCCTGGGCGCGCTGCTCTCCGTGTTCTCTTTCGGCTTGCTGTGTCGTCACCATCTTCGCCGGCGGCACGTTGATGGCCGCCTTCCGCCCGCGCGAAACCATCTCCGTCACCGTGCACCAGGCCTTCTTCCTGACGGCGGCGGCGTGGTTCGTCATCACCTTGTTCGCAGCATTGCCCTTCACCCTGTCCTCGATCCATATCAGCTACACCGACGCATTCTTCGAGGCGATGTCGGGCGTCACCACCACCGGCTCCACCGTGCTGGTTGGGCTGGACAAGATGCCGTCCGGCATCCTGTGGTGGCGCTCGCTGCTGAACTGGTTCGGCGGGGTCGGCATCATCGTCATGGCCGTCGCCATCCTGCCCTTCCTCAGCATCGGCGGCATGCAGCTGTTCCGCACCGAATCCTCCGACCGTTCCGACAAAACCCTGCCGCGCGTGTCGCAGGTGGCGGTCGCCATCATCGTGTTCTACCTGCTGCTGTCGGCGATCTGCGCCATGGCGCTGTGGCTCGCCGGGCTGTCGCTGTTCGAAGCCATCAACCACACCATGCCGGCGGTGGCCACCGGCGGCTTCTCCACGCACGATGCCTCGATCGGCGGGCTGAACAACAAGGCGGCGGAATACATCCTGGCCGCCGTGATGTTCGTCGGCGGCTCGACCTTCATGATGTTCATCAGCGCCTGGCGCATGCGCAGTTTCGCCTTCCTGCGCGACACGCAGTTGCGCGTCTATATCCTGCTTGTCGCGGTCTGTACCCTGGCGCTGATGGGCTGGCGGCTCGCTAGCGGGGATTTTCCCCTTGAGCAGGCGTTCCGCGATTCGCTCTTCTCGGTGGTCTCGATCGTTACCACCACCGGCTTCGTCACCGCCGACTACACGACCTGGGGCGATTTTCCCATCGTGCTTTTCTTCTTCCTGACCTTCGTCGGCGCCTGCACGGGTTCGACCTCGGGCGGCGTCAAGATCTTCCGCTACCAGATCCTCTATCAAATGGCGATCGGCCAGCTGCGGCGGCTGACGCATCCCAACGCGGTGCTGGTGCCGCGCTTCAATGGGCGCGAAGTCAACCGCGAGGTGATCAATTCGGTGGCCGGGTTCGTCTTCCTCTATTTCTTCTGCTTTGCATTGCTGGCGGTGGGGCTGGCGCTGTTCGGGCTCGACCTCGACACCGCCTTGTCAGGCGCGGCGACGGCGATCGGCAATGTCGGGCCGGGTCTGGGCGACACGATCGGCCCCTCGGGCAATTTCAAGCCGCTGCCCGACGGCGCCAAATGGCTGCTGTCCTTCGGCATGCTGCTGGGGCGGCTCGAGCTGCTGACCTTGCTGGTGTTGCTGACACCTAGCTTCTGGCGCAGCTAGGGGCGCGGGCGATGGCCGTCGATATCCGCTCGCCGCTCTATATCCTGGGCATCCTGCTGTGCATCTTCTCGTTCGGCATGGTGCTGCCCGCAT
>JAQSWP010000251.1 GCA_029266575.1 Alphaproteobacteria bacterium
ATCCATTTCGTCAACGTCACCGGCCACGCGCCGCTGGTGGCGCCGTGGGGCGGGGCGGATGCGCGCTTCGCCACCAATCCGATCGCCATCTCCATACCGGCCGGCGGCGGCAAGCCCGCCGTGATCCTCGACTTCGCCACCTCGAAAGTGGCCTTGGGCAAGGTGCGCGTGGCGATGAACAAGGGCGAGCAGATGGAGCCCGACACGCTGATCGACAGCAACGGCCAGGCGACCACCGATCCCACATCCATGTTCGGCGACCACATGGGCGCGATATTGCCGATGGGTGACCACAAGGGTTCCGGCCTGGCGCTGATCGCCGAACTGTTCGCCGGCGCCTTCTGCGGCGGCGGCACCATCCACGATGGCAACCCGCGCGATAAATCGGTGGTCAACAACATGCTGTCGATCGTGTTCGACCCCAACCGCCTGGCCGACCGCTCCTATATCGAGCGCGAGGTCTCCACCATGATCGACTACGTCAAGGCCTCGCCGCGCGGCCAGGGCGTCGATCAGGTGCTGGTTGCCGGCGAGCCCGAGCTGCGCACCAAGGCAGCCCGCACCGAAAAAGGCGTCCCCGTCGATCCGACGACGTTCGAACAGCTGCTGCTGTCGGGAGAGAAGGTTGGGTTGCGGCGAGAGGAGATGCTGCGGCTGGTGCAGTAAATAGAATCGTCATCCCCGCCTTAAGCGGGGATCCATCGTCGCGCGATAGCGCGGCCGCATGGACCCCCGCTCAAGGCGGGGGTGACGGAAAAAGCTAAATCGACCTTCCCGCCTTGGCCCAATACGGCGCGCGCAGTTCCTTCTTCAGCACCTTGCCGATAGTGCTGCGCTCCAACCCATCGCGGAATTCGACACCGGCGATACGCTGGGTCTTGCCGAGCTGTTCGTTGGCCCAGTCTTTCAGCGCGTTCTCGTCAGCCTTGATGCCCGGCTTGGGCACGACCAGCGCCAGCGGGCTCTCGCCCCACTGCTCGGACGGGATGCCGATCACCGCCACGTCGGCGACGTCGGGGTGGCGCGCCAGCACCGCTTCGAGGTCGGCGGCGTAGATGTTGAAGCCGCCGGAGATGATCATGTCCTTCTTGCGGTCGAGCAAGGTGACGAAGCCGTCCTCGTCCATGCGGCCGAGATCGCCGGAGCGGAAGAAGGCGCGGCCATCCTTGTCGTGCCACAGCATTTCCGCCGTCTTGCCAGGCTGCTTGTAGTAGCCGCTCATCATCGTGTAGGAGCGGCCTACGAGTTCGCCCGGCTGGCCGCGCGGCACTTCGTTGCCCTGCTCGTCGAGGATCTTCATCTCGGTGCCGAAACCGGGCTGGCCGACGGTGTGCAGCTTGTCGGGATGGGCCTTCACGTCGAGCATGCAGGACCCGCCGCCTTCGGTCAGGCCGTAGACCTCGACCATGCCGCCCGGCCAGCGCGCGGCGATCTGGCGCTTGGTGTCGAGCCTGAGCGGTGCGCTGGTCGACAGCTTCATGCGGAAGGACGAGAGATCGTATTTGTCGAAGTCCGGATGCGCCAGGATGCGCTGGTACTGCACCGGCACCAGCATGGCGTGGGTCACCTTCTCCTGCTGGGAGAGTTTCAGAAATTCGACCACGTCGAATTTCTTCATCAGCACGATCGAGCCGCCCATCGACAAGGTCGGCAGCACGGCAACCAGGGTGGTGTTGGAATAGAGCGGCGTCGAGACGATGGAAATCGTGTCAGGCGCGAAGCCCATATTCTCCCAACGCTTGATCAGGAACCAGCGCAGCGCGTGATTATGCAGGATGCCTTTGGGCACGCCGGTGGTGCCCGACGAATAGATCAGGTTGAAGGCCATCTCCGGCCCCACCGGCACGCCAGGCGAGGCATCCTTGCCGGCTTTCATCCAGGCATCGAAGCTCTGCCAGCCGGGCGCGTTGAAATCGAAAGCGATGCGGCCGTTGGGCAGCAAGCCCTCGATGCGGTCGGCGAAGGGTGCTGCCAGCTCGCGCATGCCACTTCCAAGGAAGAAGACGCGGCTGTCGGCATCCTCGATCATCATCTTGAGCTGATCGGCGCCGGCCATGGTCGACAGCGGCACGACGCAGCCGCCGGCGCGCAGGATGCCGAAGAAAGTCTGCACGTATTCGATCGAGGGATAGGCCAGCACCGCCGCCTTGTCGCCGGGCCTGAAGCCCATGGCGAGCAGCGCGTTGGCGATGCGATCGACGGCCGAACCGAACTCGCCCCAGCTCACTTGCCTGCCGTCGCATAAGAGCGCGCGGCGCTGCGGCTGCGCCTTGGCCCAATGCGCCACCATGTCGGGGATGGCCTCGAACGGGGTCGAATCGGGGGCGGAGAGCGGCGAGGGAGTGTTGGGCAGGTTGGGCGCGACGGACGACATGGTTTCCTCAAAGGCAAAATCTTGCTTTGAGCCTATGAAACCATGCGTTCTTGAGCAGCGCTACGCGGAAAAAACACCCTCATCCGGGCTTCGCCCACCTTCTCCCGCAAGCGGGAGAAGGGCGTTATGAGAGAGGGCCTGCTTATTAAATGCCCTTCTCCCGCTTGCGGGAGAAGGTGCCCGAAGGGCGGATGAGGGTGTCCTACTCCGCTGCCATCTTTCGCCCGATGCCCAGCCGCGCCAAGCCAGCTTCGAGCCTCGCCTGATCGGCCGATGACAGCCGCGCTACCGGCGGGCGGGCGGTGCGCCAGGCGGGATCGCCCGAGACATGCGCCATGGTGGCCTTCAGCCCCGCAAAGAACCCAAGCGGCCGCAACAAGCCGCCGAAAGAGTCGATCGCCTGCTGACAGGCCTCGCCTTTCTCGTTGGCGAAGTTGCGGTGCAGCTCCAGCATGGTGGCGTAGAGGATGTTGCCCGCGGCGGACATGGCGCCACGGCCGCCGGCGCGCAGGCAGGCGAGTTGTGAGACGTCGGTGCCGGCGATCACCGCTTGATGGGGGAAGCGGCGGCAGCGATCGGCGATCTGCTCGAAATTGCCGTTGCTGTCCTTGATGCCGACGATGTTGTTGCCGAAATCGCCGAACAGACGCTCCAGCAGCGCATTGGAGAACTTCACGCCGAGATTGGCTTCCCAGTCGTAGATGATCAGCCGCAGCTTCGGGTTGGCGACCTTCTCCACCAGCAGTTTGAAGTAGTCATACAGGCCCTGATCGGAGCCCTTGTAGTAGAAGGCGGGCTGCGTCGCCACGGCGCGGACGCCAAGCTTGGTCGCATGAGAAATCAACGCCACGGCATCGGGATACGCCAGCGCCGACGCCCCGACGATCATGCGGTCCATCGGCAGGCCATTCTCGGCCAGCGCATCCATCAGCTTCAGCCGCTCGGCGACGGTCAGCGAATGGCCCTCGCCGGTCGAGCCGATCGGCATCAGACCGTGGCAGCCTTGCGCCAGCAGGAATTTGCAATGGGCGATCCAGCGCGCCGTGTCGGGCGAGAGATCCTGGTTCATCGGCAGCAGCGGGGCGACGAAGAGCCCGGCAAAATGCTCGCGCGGCGTCGTGGACATAAAGCGCCTCCTTCGATCTGGCTTCAAAATACCACGCCGTCCCAACCTGATGGACAGGGAGATTGTCTGCCGACAATCGGCCCGGCGCTAGGGCGCCGGCAGTCGAGGGGGCATGCAAATCGTGCGGGCCGCAGCCCAGCGCCCTGCGGCATGATAGGCTTATCCAGGATTGCCGGAGCGCCCATGGAACGCGAGCACGTCAAAACCACCTGTCCGCGCGATTGCTACGACGGCTGCGGCATCGTCGTGGTCAAGCGCGACGGCGAAGTGCGCAAGGTGCTGGGCGATCCGGAGCATCCGGTCAGCCGCGGCGCACTCTGTGGCAAATGCGCCATCGCCTATAACGGCGCCTGGCGCGACCCCACGGTGCGGCTGGGCAGCCCGCTGAAGCGGATCGGTCCCAAGGGCGAGGGCAAGTTCGCCGCCGTTTCATGGGAACAAGCGCTGACCGATATCGCTTCAAAGCTGAAACGTATCGTCGCCGATCACGGCGCCCCATCCATCGTGAACTGCCACTACACCGGCACCTGCTCGGTGATCGCCAACAATTTCCCGCAACGCTTCTTCAACAAGCTCGGCGCCACCGA
>JAQSWP010000054.1 GCA_029266575.1 Alphaproteobacteria bacterium
CCCCTTCTTGGCAAAAACCGTAACACGCAGGTATGCGGCCAACAACCGCCGATTCCCCCGATACGCTGCACCGCGAAACAGCCGCTTACCTCGCCGGGCGCGGCGCGTTTCGTTGCGTGGACCGGCGCTTATTGCTCAGGCAATGCGCTTCTTGCTGTCGCCCCAGTAGCGGTCACGCAGCAGGCGCTTGTAGAGCTTGCCGGTCGGATGGCGCGGCAGCTCGACCTCGAAATCGACGCTCTTGGGACATTTCACCGCCGACAGATGCTGGCGGCAGAAAGCGATCAGCTCCTGCGCCAGGTCGGCTCCCGCTTCGCGCGGGTTGGCTGCCTGCACCACCGCCTTCACTTCCTCGCCGAACTGCTCGCTGGGCACCCCGAACACGGCGACGTCGGCGACCTTGGGATGGGTGACCAGCAGATCCTCGACCTCCTGCGGATAGATGTTCACGCCGCCCGAGATGATCATGTAGGCCTTGCGGTCGGTGAGATAGAGATAGCCTTCCGCATCGACGTAGCCGATATCGCCAAGCGTCGACCAGCCCTGCTCGTTGAAAGCCTGCTGCGTCTTGTCGGCATCGTTGTGATAGGAGAACGGCCGTCCGTTGGCGAAATAGATCGTGCCCGGCTCGCCGGTCGGCAGCTCCTCGCCGTTCTCGCCCATGATCTTCAACTCGCCGATCAGCGCCTTGCCGACCGTGCCTCTGTGCGTCAGCCATTCCGCGGCGGCCACGGCGCAGAAACCATTGCCTTCGGTGCCGGCGTAATATTCGGTGAGGATCGGCCCCCACCACTGGATCATCTGTTCCTTGACCTTCACCGGACAGGGTGCGGCGGCATGGATGGCGCATTTCAGCGACGAGACGTCGTATTTTTTCCGAACTTCCTCGGGCAGCTTCAGCATGCGCACGAACATCGTCGGCACCAGCTGGCTGTGCGTGATGCGATGTTGCTGCACCAGCCTCAAATATTCCTCGGCGTCGAAATGCTCCATGATCAGCGACGTGCCGCCCATGCGCATGATGGTCATGTTGAAGCGCAACGGGGCCGCGTGATAGAGCGGCGCCGGCGACAGATAGAAGGTATTGCCGTCGATGCCATAGAGTTTCTGCGACAGAGCCAGCAGCGGGTTGGTGGCGGTGATGGGTTCGTTGAGGAACGGCGCCTTGATGCCTTTCGGCCGCCCTGTCGTGCCCGACGAATAGAGCATGTCGTAGCCCGCGACCTCGTCGAGGATCGGCGTCGCCGGCTGGGCAGCGGTCGCCTGCTCCCACGCGCGATAGCCCGGCATGTCGCCTTCGACCGAAAACCAGTGCCGCACCCTGGGCAGTTTGCCGGCCAGCCCGCGCGCCACTTCCTGCAGCGATTTGCCGGCAATGAAAGCCTGGGCGCCGCAGTCGCCGACGATGTACTCGACTTCGCTTGCGGTCAGGCGCGATGAGATGGCGGTGTAATAGAGGCCGGCGCGCTGCGCCGCCCAGCAGATCTCGAAAAACCGCGCGTTGTTGTCGAGAAACAGCGCGATATGGTCGCCCGGCTTCAGCCCCAGCGAGCGAAACAGCTGCGCCCCCCGATTGGAGCGCGCGTCCAGCTGCCCATAAGTCACGGTCTCGCCGCTTGCGGCCATGATATAGGCCGGCTTGTCGGGATGGGTCTGCGCATGGATAGAGGGATGCGTCACGCCGTCTTCTCCTGGCTTTTCATTTGTTCTGGCGCCCCGGCAAAGAGCGGCGCGCGGCCTGTTTATAGCCCGGCAAAACCGGATCGTCCCCGGTATCGCTTAGTCCTTCCGCAATGCGGTTGACCCCGGCCCCAGGTTCGGGTTTTATCCGCGCCCGAAGCCCCTGTGCCCCAGTGGCGGAATTGGTAGACGCGGCAGACTCAAAATCTGTTGTTGGCGACAACGTGCTGGTTCGAGTCCGGCCTGGGGCACCACTTCTCCCCTTTAGTTTGCCGTCTCGCGCAGGCTGGCGACGGCGCGGTGGACGAGCGGGTCGAGGCCTGAGCCGCCGGCGTCGAGATGGGCAATGATCGCGCTGCGCATCCGCGGGTCCCAGAATTTCTTCAAATGCGTGGCTGTTGCCTGGGCACCTTGAACTTCCCCCTGGTGGGCGAAGAATTTGCCGATCTGGTTCGCCATGTAGACCAGCTTGTCAGCCGACATGCCCGACCTCCATCTCCAGGCGATAGCGATAGGTGAAGACGTCGAACCTGTCGTTGCAGGCCATGGCGACGAGCGTCCGGCCGGTCATTCGGCAGCGCCGGCGAGGTCGCCGATGCGCCGCGTCCTGGCGCTGAGCTCCTGGTACTCCTCCTGCCACTTGCTGGGACCGTTGGAGGGCATAACCTGGACCGCCGTCACCTTGTACTCGGGGCAGTTGGTTGCCCAGTCGGAGAAATCGGTGGTGATGACGTTGGCCTGCGTGTCGGGGTGGTGGAAGGTGGTGTAGACCACGCCGGGCGCCACGCGGTCGGTGATCAGGGCGCGCAGGCTGGTATCGCCGGCGCGGCTCTGCAGCCTGACCCAGTCGCCATCACGCACGCCGCGCTGTTCGGCATCGTGCGGATGGATCTCGAGGCGGTCCTCGGTGTGCCACGCCACGTTGGCGGTGCGCCGCGTCTGGGCGCCGACATTGTATTGGCTGAGGATGCGGCCGGTGGTCAGCAGCAGCGGAAAGCGCGGGCCGGTGCGCTCGTCGGTCGCCACGTATTCGGTGATGTTGAATTTGCCCTTGCCGCGCGCGAAGCCGCCGATATGCATGACCGGCGTGCCGGCCGGCGCGTTCTCGTTGCAAGGCCACTGCACCGAGCCTTCCTGGTCCAGCTTCTCGTAGGAGACGCCCTTGAAGGTCGGGGTGAGCTGGGCGATCTCGTCCATGATCTGCGACGGGTGCTCATGGCGCATGTCGAAGCCCAGCGCTTCGGCCAGCTTCACGGTGATCTGCCAATCCTCCAGGCCGTTCTTGGGCGTCATCACCTTGCGCACGCGCTGGATGCGCCGTTCGGCATTGGTAAAAGTGCCGTTCTTCTCGAGGAAGGTCGAGCCGGGCAGGAAGACGTGGGCGTAGCGCGCGGTTTCGTTGAGGAACAGGTCTTGGACCACGACGCATTCCATCGCGGCGAGACCGGCTGCCACGTGCTTGGTGTCGGGGTCGGACTGCAGGATGTCTTCGCCCTGGATGTAGATGCCTTTAAAGGTGCCGTCGACCGCGGCATCCAGCATGTTGGGAATGCGCAGCCCCGGCTCCTTGTCGAGCGTCACTCCCCACAGCGAGTCGAACAGGGCGCGGGTCGCATCATCGGAAATATGGCGGTAGCCCGACAGCTCGTGCGGGAACGAACCCATGTCGCAGGCGCCCTGCACGTTGTTCTGGCCGCGCAGCGGGTTCACGCCAACACCAGGCCGGCCGAGATTGCCGGTGGCCAGCGCCAGGTTGGCGATCGCCATTACGGCCGTCGTGCCCTGGCTGTGCTCAGTAACGCCCAGGCCGTAGTAGATCGCGCCATTGCCGCCGGTCGCATAGAGACGCGCCGCCCCACGGATCGCTTCCGCCGGCACGCCCGAAATTTTGGCAACTGCCTCGGGGCTGTTGCGCGGCTCGCTGACGAACTTCGCCCAGGCCTGGAACTCGTCCCAGTCGCAGCGCTCGCGTACGAACGCTTCGTCGATCAGGCCCTCGGTGACGATCACATGGGCCAGCGCGTCGAGGATCGCGACGTTGGTGCCGGGCAGCAGCGGCAGATGGTAGTCGGCCTCGACATGCGGCATGCGCACGAGGTCGATGCGGCGCGGATCGATGACGATCAGCTTGGCGCCCTCGCGCAGCCGCTTCTTCATGCGCGAGGCGAAGACCGGAGCGCTCGACAGGCCGAAGCCGGTGGGCGAGTGGCAAACGCGGGCGCAAGTGTCGACGTTGTTGTTGCCGAAGCCGGCGCGGACCAGCTTCTGCACCAGGAAGGTCTCCTCGTTGGTGCAGCGCGAGGAGGTGATGCCGCCGATCGAGCCGCGTCCGTATTTGGCCTGGATGCGCTTGAACTCGGAAGCGGCGTAGGCGAAGGCCTCGTCCCAGGAAACTTCCCGCCACGCATCGGTGATCTTGCCGCGGATCATCGGCTTGAGGATGCGCTCCTTGTGCGTGGCGTAGCCCCAGGCGAAGCGGCCCTTGACGCAGGAATGGCCGTGATTGGCCTTGCCGTCCTTGTGCGGGACCATGCGCACCAGCTCCTCGCCACGCATCTCCGCCTTGAACGAGCAGCCGACACCGCAATAGGCGCAGGTCGTAAGTACCGAATGCTCCGGCTGGCCGGTTTCGATCACCGATTTTTCCATCAAGGTCGCGGTCGGGCAGGCCTGCACGCAGGCGCCGCATGACACGCATTCGGAGTCGAGGAAGTTCTCGTCCATGCCGGCCGAGACGACGGAGGCGAAGCCGCGGCCGTCGATAGTCAGGGCGAAGGTGCTTTGCGTCTCCTCGCAGGCTCGCACGCAACGGGAACAGACGATGCATTTCGCCGGATCGAAGGTGAAGTAAGGGTTCGACGTGTCCTTCTCGGAGTCGAGATGGTTGGCGCCGTCATAGCCGTAGCGCACCTCGCGCAGGCCGACGGCTCCGGCCATGTCCTGCAATTCGCAGTCGCCATTGGCCGAGCAGGTCAGGCAGTCGAGCGGATGGTCGGAGATGTAGAGCTCCATGACGCCGCGCCGCAGCTGCTTCAGCCGCGGCGTCTGGGTCGAGACCTCGATGCCGGGAGCCACCGGCGTGGTGCAGGACGCCGGCGTGCCGTTGCGCCCTTTCACTTCGACGAGGCAGAGGCGGCAGGAGCCGAAGGCGTTGAGCGAATCGGTGGCGCAGAGCTTTGGCACCTTGATGCCGGCATCCATCGCGGCACGCATGATCGAGGTGCCTTCAGGCACAGTGACCGGAAAGCCGTCGATGGTCAGGGTCACCATCTTCTCCGCCGTGACGGCCGGCGTGCCGTAATCGGTTTCCTTGATCAGATGCATGGGCTGTTCCATGACGCGATCCTCACTCAGCGGCGGCGAGGCTGGGCCTCGGGCCGAAATCCTCGGGGAAGTGGTTGACGGCGCTCATCACCGGATAGGGCGTGAAGCCGCCCAGCGCGCAGAGCGAGCCGAATTTCAGGGTCGCGCAGAGATCGGTGAGCAGCGCCAGGTTGGCGTCGCGCGCCTCGTCGCGCAGGATCTTGTCGATGACTTCGGTGCCGCGCGTCGAGCCAATGCGGCAGGGCGTGCACTTGCCGCAGGATTCGATGGCGCAGAACTCCATGGCGAAACGCGCCTGCTTCGCCATATCCACGGTGTCGTCGAACACTACGATGCCGCCATGGCCGATCAGCCCGTCGCGCGCGGCGAAAGCTTCGTAATCGAATGGCGTGTCGAACAGGGCGCGCGGGAAATAGGCGCCGAGCGGGCCACCGACCTGGACGGCGCGCACCGGCCGGCCACTGGCCGTGCCGCCGCCGATCTCGTCGACCAGTTCGCCCAGAGTGGGACCGAAGGCGGTCTCGAACAGCCCGCCGTATTTGACGTTGCCGGCGAGCTGGATCGGCATGGTGCCGCGCGAGCGGCCCATGCCGAATTCGCGATAGGCATCGGCACCGTGGCTAAGAATCGTCGGCACTGAGGCCAGGGAGATGACGTTGTTGACCACCGTGGGCCTGGCGAACAGGCCGTGATGGGCGGGCAGCGGCGGCTTGGCGCGCACCATGCCGCGTTTGCCTTCGAGGCTGTCGAGCAGCGCCGTTTCCTCGCCGCAGACATAGGCGCCGGCCCCGACCCGGATTTCGATGTCGAAATCGTACGCCGATCCCGCGACGCCCGTACCCAGCAGGTGCTCGCGTCGGGCGATGCCGATCGCCGCCAGTATAGTGGCTACGGCGTGCGGATATTCGGAGCGGATATAGATGAAGCCCTTGGTGGCGCCAACGGCGATACCGGCGATGGTCATGCCTTCGATCAGCACGAAGGGATCGCCTTCCATGATCATGCGGTCGGCGAAGGTGCCTGAATCGCCTTCATCGGCGTTGCAGACGATGTATTTCTGCGGCGCTGCTGCGTCCGCCACCGTCTTCCACTTGATGCCGGTGGGGAAGCCGGCGCCGCCGCGGCCGCGCAGGCCGGACTGGGTAACGTCTTCGATGATCGCGGCTTGCGTCTTGGCCAGCGCCTTCTCCAGGCCCTTGTAGCCGCCATGCGCGCGATAATCGGCCAGCGACAGCGGATCGGTGAGGCCGCAACGCGCGAAGGTCAGCCGCGTCTGGCGCTTGAGAAAGGGAATCTCAGCCGTCGGTCCAAGGCGCAGCGCGTGCGGGCCGGCATTGTTGAGCGCCGCTTCCAGCAGGCTGTCGGCATCGGCGACGGTCGCGGGGCCGTAGGCGATGCGGCCGCCAGGCGTTACGACTTCGACCAGCGGCTCGAGCCAGAACAGCCCGTGCGAGCCGTTGCGCACGATCTCGACAGCAACGTTGCGCCGTTGCGCCGCGACCGACAGCGCCGTGGCAACCTCGTCGGCGCCGACGGCCAGGGCGCCGGCATCGCGCGGAACGTAGAGGCGCAGGCTCATCGCCCTGCCTCGTCGAGCAGGTTGTCGAGCCTGGCGCGATCGAGGCGACCGATCACGCGACCGTCGAGCATGGCGGCGGGGGCGCAGGCGCAGAGGCCGAGGCAGAAGACGGGTTCCAGGGTGACGGAGCCGATGGCGTCGGTATCGTGCCAATCGAGCTTCAGGCGCGCCTTGGCATGCGCGGCCAGCGCCTCGCCGCCGCGCGACTGGCAGGCCTCGGCGCGGCATAGTTTGAGCACGTGCCGCCCCGCCGGTTCGCGGCGGAAGTCGTGATAAAAGGTGACGATGCCGTGGACTTCGGCGCGCGTCAGGTTGAGCGTGTGCGCGATCAGCGGCAGCGCTTCCTCCGCAATATGGCCGAACTCGTGCTGCAGGGCGTGCAGCATCGGCAGGGCGGCGCCGTCCAGATGCTTGTGTTCGTCGATGATCGCCTGCGCGCGATCACGATTCCAAGGTGCGCGCTGCATCTTTCTCCCGCACGACAACAGTGCTCTGCCCACCTTGTCCCTGTGGCGATTAGGGGATCAATAGAGCAGCTCAGTGCGGCGATAGAAAATTTCTATCACTCAGGTATTTTTCACATAATAACAGAGAGTTAAGGGGTCGGCGCCGGCTGCAATAAAGCGGCGGCAAGACGCTTGGCTTCAAGCGCCAAGGCCGCATTCAGGGGCGTCATCGGCTCGCGATGCGGCACGACCAGGCCGATCATCGGATGCTGCGCGCCGCCGACGATGGGTATGGCCCGCACCGTCTGCGTCAGGCCCAGCGTGTGGGCGAGTTTCTCCGGCATGACGCTGGCCCAGCGGCCGGTGCGGACATGGGCGAACAGCACGATCATCGAATCGGATTCCAAGGTCGGTGCGGGCTCGCAGCCGGCCTGGCGCAAATAGCGGTCGATGATGCGGCGGTTCTGCATGTCGGGCACCAGCAGGCACAGCGGAATGCCGCCGACCTCGGCCCAGGTGACTTCCTTGCGGTCGCCGAGCGGGCTGTCGGCGGCGGTGAGCAGCATGTAATGCTCCTGGTAGAGCGGCACGGTCTGCACCCGGCCCAGCGGTTCGTTGTCGAGATAGGTCACGCCGGCATCGATCTCGAGGTTTTCGAGCAGCGCCAGGATCTCGATCGAGGTCCGCGACAATATGGTGAACGACACGTTGGGATGGCGGGCACGGTAGGGCGTGGTCAGCGATGCGACCATGGCCAGCGCGGTCGGCACGGCGGCGATCCTGATATGGCCGGTCAGCCCTTTCTTCAGGGCGCGGATCTCCTCGCGCATGGCACGGGAGTCGCCGACGATCCGCCGCGCCCATTCGAGCACGCGCTCGCCCTCGGGTGTAAAGCTGTGGAACCGGGCGCCGCGCTGGATGAGGAGAACCCCCAGCGTATCTTCGAGCTGCTTGATGCCGGCGGAGAAGGTCGGCTGGGTGATGTTGCACGTCTTCGCCGCCCGGCCGAAATGCTTCTCGCGGGCGAGGGCCAGAAGGAACTCAAGCTTATCGATCATTGCGAGTGCGGTTCGGGGTGAGAGGCGGCAGCGAGCGGAGCAGTCATGTTTTCGAAGACTTACTCATTGGCCTCGGCTTCGGGCAAAAGCATTCTGGCTTGATATGCATAAAGCTGCAAATTCATGGGCCGACAACGCAATCGTGATCGTGGGCCGGCCTGTCCTCGGAGGGCCGCAAAGGCTTTCAAGTCATGCCGCCGCCGCAAACGCCGGCTGTAGCCCGACCTCCCCTGAAATTTTCCCGGCCTTGACACCTGGGTCGGCAGGCCTATTATTTAACCTATCGGTTAATTAAAGGTGCTGGTCATGAAACAGGAAGAAAACCATGGTCTGGATAATCCATTATCGGAAGTTCTGGGCCGCCCGACTGGCCCGGCTGACCGTATTCCTGGAGGAGAAAGAATGGCCGCCAAGCCCAGCCTCACGCTTAAAAGGCGCATCAAGGCCGCGCCGGAAAAAGTCTATGCCGCGTGGACCGACCCGCAAAAGCTGACGCAGTGGTTCGGACCGGACCAGGGCAAGGTGGTCAGCGCCACGGCAGATGTGCGTGTGGGCGGACGCTACCGCATCGTCTTCAACACCATGGACGGCGAACAGCATGACGTCAGCGGCCTCTACGACGAGGTTGTGCCCCACGAGAAGCTTTCCTTCTCCTGGGCCTGGCGCACCATGCCGGAGCGCGAATCGCACGTGACCCTCACCTTCAAACGCGACGGCAAGGACACCCTGCTGACCCTGTTGCACGAACAGTTCGCCGATCAGGCGGCACGCGATGGCCACGAGCAGGGCTGGAGTGGTGCGCTCGACAAGCTCGAGCGGCTGTTGGCGGCATAGTTAGCGAGGTTGCAGCATGGAACAGCACAGGATCGTTTCGCAGGCCGAATGGATCGAGGGGCGCAAGGCGCATCTGGCGCGCGAGAAGGAGCTGACGCGGCAGATGGACCAGCTGCGCGAGGAACGGCGCCAACTGCCCTGGGTGCGCGTCGACAAGAACTACGTCTTCGACGGCCCGGACGGAAAGGTGGCTCTGGCCGATCTGTTTCAGGGCCGCAGCCAGCTGATCGTGCAGCATTTCATGTTTGGGCCGGGCTGGAAGGAAGGCTGCATCGGCTGCTCCTTCGCCGCCGACCATGTCGATGCCGCGCGCCAGCATTTCGAGCAGAAGGATATAAGCTTCGCCGCCGTCGCGCGCGCCCCCTACCCCGAGCTTGCCGCGTTCAGGAAACGCATGGGTTGGGATTTTCTCTTTGTGTCGTCCCACGGTAGCGACTTCAACTACGATTACGGCGTATCGTTCACGCCCGAGCAGCTCGCCAATGGCGAAGTCACCTACAACTACCGGCCGGAAAAGCTCGAGGGCGAGGAACAGCCGGGCGTGAGCGTCTTTTTCAAAAATGAGAAAGGCGAAATCTTCCACACCTATTCGGCCTATGCCCGCGGCGACGAGGCGACGATCGGCGCCTACGCCTATCTCGATATGGCACCGCTGGGACGCAACGAAACCGGGCCCAACCGCAATCTCGGCGACTGGGTCAAGCTGCACGACAGGTACGACAAGGATGCAGCTCCTTCGTGCTGCGCTGCGAAGCGCGCCTAAAGCAGCTTGCACGCCTCGTCGAAGGCCAGGCGCGGGCTGCGCGCGAAGAGCTGCGCTGCATCGCCGTAGCCCAGATTGCACAGGAAGTTCGACTTCACCTTGCCGTCGGGCCAGAACTCGGCATCGACCTTGGCGTTGTCGAAGCCCGACATCGGGCCGCAATCCAGCCCCACCGCGCGCGCGGCAAAGATGAAATAGGCGCCCTGCAGCGAGGAATTGCGGAAAGCGGTGGTGAAGATCGATTGCGCGTTGCCGGCAAACCAGTTGCGCGCGTCGAGATTGTGCGGAAACAGGAACGGCAGCTTCTCGTAGAACTCCAGATCGTAGCCGATCACCGCCACCACCGGCGCCGCCAGGGTCTTGGCCGAATTTCCCGTGCTCAGCGCCGGCTTCAGGCGCTCCTTGGCCTCCTTGGTGCGCAGGAAAAGAATGCGGGCGGGCGAGCAATTGGCGCTGGTCGGGCCCCATTTCATCAGATCGTAGATCTGCTTCAGCTTGTCGTCGCCCACCGGCCGGTCCTGGAAGGCATTATGGGTGCGGGCGGCGCGGAAAAGCTGGTCGAGGCTGCCCTCGTCGATGGTGCCGGACATTAAAAACTCCAAAGCGAAAATTGGTCGACAGGACAGTAGCATGCGCCTCGCGAGCACTGCAAAATGCGGGACATGCGCGCCGCTCGCTTCATAGCCTCCAGCCTGTCCGCCGCCGCCGTTGCGCTCGCGGCTTCGCTGGTGTTGGCTCAGGCCCAACCGCCGGCGCAGCCGCGCCAACTCTTTCTGGTGCAGCCCTTCGATGGCGCGCCGCTTTCTGTCAGCGCGCTCGACGTCGCCGGCAACGGCGAGACCCTGTTGACGGCACTGCCGGCGGAAGGCTCGAGCGCCGATCCCGGCATCCGGGTGGCGCGCTTCGATGCCGCCGGCCGCAAACTCTGGGAGCGCAATCCCGCGCCGCGCAGCGAATTCGTATCCACTGCCATCGCCCGTGCTGCCGGCGCCGACCACACGCTGGTGCTGCACGACGAGACGCCCAAGGAGCAGTCGCAGCTCGTGCTCATACGGCTCGACGGCAAGGGCCAAACCTTGTGGCGGCGCGAGCTGGGGCCCGGCGCGGCGTCCGATCTTGCCGTCGATGGCGAGGCAGGCGCGCTGGTCTCGGGCAGCGTGCCGCGCGAGAAAGCCGGCGGCATCGACGCGCTGGTCATGCGCGTCACAGCCGACGGCACGCCGGTATGGCGGCGGCGCTTCCAGGGCGAGCGCAAGGACGGCGGCAATTCGGCCGACCTGTTGCGGCTTAGCGGACAGACGATGCTGGTCGCAGGGCTGGCCGACATCGTTTACGACAAGCCCGACGAAACCGTTATCGCCAGCCGCGGCATGGCAATGCGCTTGCAGGCGGATGGCCAGGCGGCGTGGCGGCAATTCTTCGGCGAAGGCTCCAGCCTCTCGATGGTGGGCGGAATGGCGGCCGGCGCGTTCGGCGACGCCTATGTGCTGGCGCTGACCGAAACCCCTGCTACTTCCGCGCAATTCGTCGAGCTGGTGCGCTTGCGGGCCGACGGCAGCATCGGCTGGCGCCGGCCGCTGGCCGGTCCCGCCACACAGGAGATCAACGACATGACCGTGCTGCCCGATGGCAGCCTGGCGCTGGTCGGCTCCGAACTGCAGAGCCAGGACCAGCGCGCCGCCATCTTGCTGCTGCTCGACGGCGAAGGGATCGAACGCGCGCGAGTGAACTATCGCGGTTACAAGATGCGCCGCGCGCTTATGGTCAAACCGCACCCGGCGGGCGGCTTCGCCATCCTGTTCGAAGGACCGGCCGGCTCGGGCTTCGATACCACCAATTATCTCGGAAGGGTCGACGCGCAGGGTCGCTTCTAAAGCAGGCGATGGCGCTGCGCCAGGCTGCGCAGCCGGCCGACGATGCCGGTCGGGAAGAAATAGACGCTGGCGATGAACAGCAGGCCGAACCACAGCAGCCAGCGATCCGGATGCAGCAGGCTGGGCAGCAGCGGCACACCGGAGGTGGCGGCACTGGCCGCACCCATCACGTCTTTCAGATAGAGCTGCGCCAGCAGGAACAAGGTGGCGCCGAGCACCGAACCGTACAGCGTGCCCATGCCGCCGATCACCACCATCAGCAATATGTCCATCATGATGGTGAAGCTGAGCGTCGTATCGGGGTTGGTGTAACGCAACACCAGCGCCAGCAGCATGCCGGCAACAGTGGCAACGGCGGCAGCCAGGCAATTGGCCAGGGTGCGATAGTGCACGGTGCGATAGCCGATCGCTTCGGCGCGGAACTCGTTCTCGCGGATCGCCTGCAGCACGCGGCCGAAGGGCGAATTCACCACCCGCAGCAGCAGCAAAAACAGCAGCAGCGAAACCGCGAAGGTCAGGTAATAGGCCATGACGCGGCCGTTGATCACGATGCCGAGGATCTCGCCGTCGAACAGGCGGAAGGCCGGCCGCAGCATTTCCGGCACGCGATAGTTCAGCCCGTCCTCGCCGCCGGTGAGCGTCGAAAGCTGCGAGGCCAGAATGGCGAAGGCGCTGGCGACGGCGAGCGTGATCATGGCGAAGAAGATCGCCCGCACGCGCAAGGAGAACAGCCCGATCAGCGCCGCCAGCGCCACCGACAGCGCGATGGCGATGCCGCCGCCCAGCAACACGCCGCCCCAGTCCGGCGCTACTCTGCCCATGACGATCGCGACGCCATAGGCGCCGATGCCGAAGAACATGGTGTGGGCGAAGGAGACGATGCCGGTATAGCCCAGCAGCAGATCGTAGCTGGCAGCCAGCAGGATGAAGATGCAGATCTTGCCCGCCACATTGAGCGCGTTGACGGTGGGAAACACGAACGGCGCCAACAGCAGCGCGAAGAAGATCAGCGCCAGAGCGGCCGCCAGCACCTTGCTGCGCGGCACGTCGCCCGAGAGGATGGCGTGCAGCATAGCTATCTCCGCGCCACGGGATAAAGCCCTTGTGGGCGCCACAGCAGGATCAGCACCATCAGCAGGATGTTCGATCCCAGCGCCAGCTTGGGCGCCAGGAAGCCAACGTAATTGGCGGTCAGCCCGACCAGCAGCGCGCCGATGAAACAGCCGCCCACCGAGCCCAGCCCGCCGATGATGATGACGATGAACACCAGCACCATCACCTGCATGCCCATCGAGGCGGTCACCGTCTCCTGGTAGAGCGCCCACATCACGCCGCCCAGCCCGGCCAGCGCCGAGCCGGCGACGAAGACGCCGACGAACAGCCGCTTGATGCGATAGCCCAGCGATTCCACCATCTCGCGGTTCTCGACGCCGGCGCGGATCAGCAGGCCGAGCTTGGTGCGGTTCAGCACCAGCATCATGGCGAGAAACACCAGCAGCCCGACCGCCACCGCCAGCAGCCGGTATTTCTCGATCGCCACGTCGCCGATGATAAAAGCGCCACGCAGGCTGGTGGGGCGCGGCAGCGGAATCTGATCCGGACCCCAGACGACATGGATCGCCTGCTCGGCCACGATCAGCCCGCCCATGGTGATCAGAATCTGCTTCAGATGCTGGCCATAGACCGGCGCGATGACAATGCGCTCGAAACCATAGCCCAGCGCGCCGGACACCAGCATCGCGGCGAGGATGCCCGGCAGCAGCACCGCCATGTTCAGCGCGAAACTGTCGGCCTGCATCCAGGCCGCCAGCGGCAGCATCACCGAGGCGCCGACGAAAGCGCCGACCGAGATGAAAGCGCCATGGCCGAAATTCAGCACGTCCATCAGGCCGAACACCAAGGTCAGGCCCGACGCCATCAGGAAGATCATCATGCCCATGGCCAAACCAGCCAGAGTCAGGGTCAGCCAGGCGGGAACGTCGAAGATCGCCGGCAGCGCCAGCAGCATCACCACCGGCAGGATCAGCAGCGGCAGACGATCGGTTCTGACTTGCGGCAGGGCATCGGCGGTCGCGGCTTTGACGGTGGCGGTCATCCCCATGCTCCTCACTGATGCGCGTCGAGGCTGAGGCCGAGCAGTTTCTGCTGCAGCCCGGCATCGGAGGCCAGCGCCGCCATAGAACCGCGATGCACAATGCGCCCGTCATCCATCACCGCGACGCTGTCGCCGAGCTGGCGGGCGAAATTGAAGTTTTGCTCGACCAGCAGGATCGTGGTGTCACCCTGCTTCAACTCGCGGAAAGCGGTGATCATGTTGGCGATGATCGACGGCGCCAGGCCTTTGCTGGGCTCGTCGACCAACAGCAGCTTGCGCGGCTCGACGATGGCGCGGCTGACCGCCAGCATCTGCTTCTGCCCGCCCGACAGGACGCCGGCCGGCAGGGTCCAGAACCGCTTCATCGCGGGAAACAGGCCGAACAGCCAGTCGAGCCGCGCGCCATCCAGCGGCCCGTTGCGCGCCGCCAGCACCAGGTTTTCCTTCACCGTCAGGTCGGCGAAGATCGCCATCGATTCCGGCACATAGGCGATGCCAAGCCGCGCGATCTCCGGCGTCGACAGGCCGGCGATGTTGCGGCCCTCGAACAGGATCTCGCCGGCAGACGCACGCCACAGACCCATGATGCTGCGCAAGGTCGTTGTCTTGCCCGCCCCGTTGCGGCCCAGCAGCATCGTGAGCTGCCCGCGCGGCACGTCGAATTCGACGCCATGCAGGATATGGTACTGCGCGATATGCGTGTTCAGTCCGCGCAAAGAGAGGATGGGTTCACTCATCGCCGCTGCCCATGCCGAGATAGGCCTGCTGCACGATCGGCGAGGCAATGACTTCCGCCGGCTCGCCGTCGGCGACGAGCTTGCCGTTATGCAGCACCACGATGCGATCGGACAGACTGCGCACCACGTCCATCTTGTGCTCGACCAGCAACACCGTCTTGTCGCCCTGCGCCTTGATGCTGCGGATCAAATCGAGGATCACCGGCACCTCGTCGACGCTCATGCCGGCGGTGGGTTCGTCGAACATGAAGATCTGCGGCTCCAGCGCCAGCAATATGGCGACTTCGAGCTTGCGCTGATCGCCATGCGGCAGCGAAGCGGCGGGCGACTGCGCCATCTGCGTCAGCGCCACGCGCTCGAGATAGCTCCAGGCCGCATCGCTCAATTCGCGATGGCTGATGGCCATGGACAGCAGGTTCATGCCCTTGCCCATGCGCGCCTGCACCGCCAGCCGCACGTTCTCCAGCACGGAGAGATTGGGAAAGAGATTGGTGAGCTGGAAGGCGCGGCCCAGGCCGCGGCGGGTGCGATAGGGCGCCGGCAGGCCGGTGATGTCTTCGTCGCCCAGCAGCACGCGGCCCGCGGTGGCGCGCAGCTGGCCGGAGATCAGATTGAAATAGGTAGTCTTGCCCGCGCCGTTGGGGCCGACGATCGAGGTCAGGCTTCCAGGCTGGAATTCGCAGCTTACCGCGTCGACCGCGACGTGGCCGCCGAAGCTGATGGTCAAGCCTTCGGTGCGCAGCACGGCGCCGGTTTTTGTCGCGAGGGAAGACAAGGCAAATCCGAAATGTAAGGACGCCGCGGCCGTTGCCAGCCGCGGCGTCGATATCGATGACTAGCGCTTGTTGCGGATCGGCAGCTTCATTTCCGAAGCCGGGATTTCGCGCACCAGCTCGAGCAGATCGGTATCGGTGGCGTTCTTCTTCATGCGCCAGTGATACATCGGCTGCAGGGCCTGATGGTCCTCCTTGCGGAACTGCATCTTGCCCTTGGGCGTATCGAACTCCATGCCTTCCATGGTGGCGATCAGCTTCTCGGCATCGGTCGAGCCGCCCGCCTTCTCCACCGCCTGCACCAGCGCCATGGCCGCGCTCATGCCGCCGGCCGTGAAGAAGTCAGGCAGCGCGCCGTTGTTGCGCTTCTTGTATTCGGCGACCAGCCAGTCGTTGGCCGGGTTCTTGGGGAAGGCATAGTAGTAATAGATCGCGCCTTCGAGGCCGGCGAAGCTCTTCCAGCCGGCCATCACCGGCAGGATGTTGCCGCCCGGCGCCAGTTCGATGCCGAAGCGCTCCGGCTTCAGATCCATCAGCTTGGGCAGCGGGTGCGGGCCGGCCCAGATGATGGCGATGATCTTGCGGCCCGGCTTGTCCTTCAACGCGTCGAACAGGCGCTGCGCCGAGGCAGTGAAGTCGGTGGTCTGTTGCGGGGCGTATTCCTCGAATACGACCTTGGCTTTGGAGCCGACGGCGGCCAAAGCATCTTTCATCGAAGCAACGCCGTCACGGCCGAATGCGTAATCCTGCGCCAGCGTAGCGATCGAGATGTCGCCCGACAGCGTCACCGCGCCAGCCAGACCGTCCTGCGAGGAATTGCGGGCGGTGCGGAAGATGTAGCGGTTCCACTTGTCGCCGGTGATGGAATCGGCCACCGCCGGCTCGATGATCATCACCTTCTTGAATTCTTCCGCCACCGGCAGCATCGCCAGCGCCGCCGCCGACGAAGTGGTGCCGACCACGATATCGGCCTTGTCGTCGCCGAAAGCCTGCTCCGCCGCCGCCTTGGCGAGGTCGGGCTTGGTCTGGTCGTCCTTGAACACGACCTCCAGCTTGCGGCCCGCCACTTCCATCTTGCCCTTGGTGGCGTATTCCAGCCCCAGATTGAAGCCGGCTTCGGTCTGCCGCGCATAGGCCTCCAGCGGCCCGGTTTTGCCGTATACAACGACCACTTTCAGCGGCTTCTGCTGGGCGCTGGCGCCGAACGCCAGGCCGATGCTCAGGGCAGCCGCGACTGCCAAAATTTTACGCATTTTCCCCCCTTTGGGTTGATCGATTTGCGATAGTTCTGTGATGCGGAACGTGGCTGGCGGCCGCTTCCGAGTCAACGTCTACTTGGGTGCAGAAAAATCGAGGAAACGTTGGCAACCGCAACGATCAGTTTCGGCTGGCCGAGCCGCCATCGATATCGAGCACGACACCCGAAACGTAGGATGCGCGCGGCGATGCCAGAAAGACGACGGCGTCGGCGATCTCTTCCGGCGTCGCCGGTCGATCGAACGGCAGGCCCTTCAAGGTCTCGCGCCAGCGCTCAGGATCGCCGAACTGCTCCTGCGCGCGGGTGCGCGAGAGGGTGATCATGCGATCGGTCGCCGTCATCGGCGGATTGACGCCAAAGACGCGCACGTTGTGATCGACGCTCTTGCTGCCCATCGCTTTCGTAAAGGCGACCAGCCCGGCATTGCCCATGGTGCCGGCAATGTAGTCGAACATCATGCGAGTCGCGGCCAGCCCGACGACATTGGCGATGACGCCCGATTTGCGCGCCTTCATGCGGCTGAAATACTGGCGGCACAGATTGACGTAGCCGAACACCTTCAGCTCCCAGGCCTGGCGCCAGATCTGTTCCGTCACCGCCTCGATATTGCCGCCGGGGATGGCGCCGGCATTGTTGACCAGGATGTCGATGTCGGGAAACGCCTCGACGATCTTTTCCGCACTGCCCGAAGCTGCAATATCGAGCGGCAGGATTTCGACGCCGACATTGTGGCGCTGGCGGATCTGCTGCTGCGCCGCCTGCAGCGCCGCTTCCGTGCGCGCCACCAGGACGACGTTGCAGCCTTCGGCGGCGAAAGAACTGGCCACCGCCAGGCCGATGCCCTTGGAGGCGCCTGTCACCAGGACTTTGCTTCCCGCCAGTTTCAGGTCCATACGTCTCTCCCGCTATTCTGCTGCACGGCAGCCAATTGCCGCAGACGGTTCTATCATGTCGATAGACCTTGGATAGTAGCGCGCCAGCGGCCAGATTAGGTTTCCGTGAAGACCCGTCCCTCCCGCAGCATTTCCGCCCGCCCCTACAGACGGCGGCGCTTTTTGCTGCTTTTTGCCCTGATCGCGTCGGCGATCCTGCATCTGTCTTTCTTCGTGCCGATGCTGATATCGGGCAATCTCTTCGCCGCCAAGGCGCCGCCACCCGAACCGATTCCAGTCGAGATCGTCTCCCTGCCGCCGCAGCCGCCGCCGGAAGAGCCGAAGGCCGAAACGCCGCCGCCGCCGGCGCAGGAGAAGCCACCCGAGCCGCCGCCCAAGCCGGAGGCCAAGCCCGAGCCGCCCAAACCGGAGCCGCCGCCCGAACGCGAGGTCACCGGCGCGATCGCCCTGCGCAAGGCGCCGGTCAAGCCGCGCGATCAGATCACCGAGGCCGAGCACAAGATGCCGCCCGTCGTGGTGCGGCCGCAGCCGCCGGGGCGCGCCGGCAACAGCATGATGCCTTCCTATCCCAGTGCGGCGCGCGCCAATGGCTTGCAGGGGCGCGTGGTGCTGCTGGTGACCCTGTCGCTCGAGGGCAGGCCGCGGCGCATCGATATCGCGCGCAGCTCGGGCCATGATCAGCTCGACGAATCTGCGGTGCGCGCGGTGTGGCTGTGGCGCTTCTATCGCTCCGATCAGGGGCCGCCGGTCGAAGCGACCATCGAGATACCGCTCGATTTCCGCCTCTAGATGCACGCTTGATTCGCCGCCCGGCCTCGGCCAAGGTCGCCCCCTCACCGAAGCATTTCGGAGTTTCTCAAATGCGTATGTTCACGCTCGCTCTGGCGCTCCTTGGCGCTCTGGCGATTTCAACCCGGGAGGCATCCGCCTTGGACAAGGAAAACACGCTCTACATCGATCTCGACTGGGGCCGCGTCGTCATCGAGATGCGCCCCGACCTCGCGCCCAATCATGTGGCCCAAATTAAGAAGCACGCGCGCGCTAAGGTCTACGACAACGTGCCGTTCCATCGCGTCATCGACGGCTTCATGGCCCAGACCGGCGATCCGCAGGGCACCGGCAGCGGCGGCGCCGGCGATCCGCTCAAGGCGGAGTTCAACAAGGAACCGCACAAGCGCGGCATCGTCTCCATGGCGCGCACCAACGATCCCAATTCCGCCCGCAGCCAGTTCTTCATCGTGCTGAAAGACAGCAACTTCCTCGACGGCCAGTACACGGTGTGGGGCAAGGTGGTGTCCGGCATGGAGCATGTCGATCGCATCAAGAAGGGCGCGCCGGGCAGCGGCGCCGTCACCAATCCCGACCGCATGAAGACGGTGCGAGTCGCGGCGGACGTCGACAAGTAAAGACATAACGGATACGCCATCCTCTGA
>JAQSWP010000055.1 GCA_029266575.1 Alphaproteobacteria bacterium
GATGGACGAACAGCATATCCTGGAAATCGAGGAGAAGCCGGCGAAGCCGAAATCAGCCTATGCCGTCCTTGGCCTCTATTTCTTCGACGGCCAGGTGTTCGACATCATCCGCGGCATCAAGCCTTCGGCGCGCGGTGAGTTCGAGATCACGGCGGTCAACAACGCCTACATTGCAAAACGCGAACTGCAATACGACGTCTACGACGGCCATTGGACCGATGCGGGCACTTTCGAATCCCTGACCGAAGCCAATCGCCTGCTGAGTGAAACGCAGAATGTCGTCGCCTGAAGCCCCGCTCATCGTGCGCAATTGCAGCCGCATCGAGCTGCCGGTCTTCACCGATGGACGCGGCTCGCTGAGTTTCGTCGAAGGCGACCGCCAGGTGCCGTTTCCGATCGCCCGCGTCTTCTACATGTACGGCATCCCGGCGGGCTCGCGTCGTGGCGCGCATGGTCATCGCGAGGTCTCGCTGGCCTTGTTCGCCGTGGCCGGCAGCGTCGACGTGCTGCTGGAAGACGCCACCCAGCGGCAGACCGTGACCCTGTCGCGGCCGCAGCACGGGCTGGTGATCGGTCCCTGGGTCTGGCACGAGCTGGAGAACTTTGCCGCCGGCACGGTCTGCCTGGCGCTGGCCTCGGGCGTCTATGACGAGCGCGACTATATCCGCGATCACGCAGAATTCCGGCGCGAGGTCGCCGCGCGCCAATGAGCACCGATCTTTATCGCCGGCTGTCGGTGAAGCCCTTCAGCGACAGCCGCGGCGCGCTCTGCGTCTGGGAGCAGGACCGCCATGTGCCCTATCGCATCGCCCGCACCTATTTCATGTATGAAGTGCCTAATCCCATCCATCGCGGCGACCACGCCCATCGCAGGCTGGAGCGCACCTTGATTGCCCTGGCGGGGGCAGCGGACCTGGCGCTGGAAGACGGCCGGCAGCAGCACCGGCTGCGGCTGGACAATCCCTCGGAGGGCATTTACGTGCCGCCTATGGTATGGACCGATCTGCACAATTTCACCGCCGGTGCGGTGATCCTGTGCCTGGCCTCGCTGCCTTATGACGAGACGGATTACATCCGCGACAAGCAAATCTTTTTGAAGGAAAAATCGGCGCAATGACGATCCCCTTCCTGGACCTGAAACCGCTCTATGGCGAGATCAGGACCGAACTCGACGCGGCTTATCGCGAAGTGATGGAGTCCGGCTGGTACATCCTGGGCAGCCAGGTGGCCGCGTTCGAAAAGGAATACGCGGCCTATTGCGGCGCCGGGCACTGCGTCGGGGTCGGCAACGGGCTGGAGGCACTGGAGCTTTGCCTGTACGCTTTCGATATCGGGCCGGGCGACGAGGTGATCGTTCCCTCCAACACCTATATCGCCACCTGGCTTGCCGTTTCCGCCGTCGGAGCCATGCCGGTACCGGTCGAGCCCGATCCGCGCACCTACAACATCGATCCCGATCGCATCGAGGCTGCGATCACCCCGCGCACCCGCGCCATCATGCCGGTGCATCTCTATGGACAGCCCGCCGACATGGACCCGATCATGGCCATCGCCGGCAAGCACGGGCTGAAGGTGATCGAGGATTGCGCCCAGGCGCAGGGCGCGCTCTACAAGGGCCGGCCGGTCGGCGCGCTGGGCCATGCCGCCGGAGTCAGTTTCTTCCCCACCAAAAACCTCGGCGCCTTTGGCGATGCCGGCGCCATCACCACCAACGACGCGACGGTGGCCGACCGTATCAAGGTGCGGCGCAATTACGGCTCGCGTGTGAAATACTACAACGAGAACAAGGGCATCAATTCGCGGCTCGACGAGATGCAGGCGGCATTCCTGCGCGTCAAGCTGCGCCATCTCGACCGCTGGAACGAACAGCGCCGCCAGCGCGCCGCCGAATACACCCAGCTGTTGCAAAAAATTGCCGGCGTGCAGGCGCCGCATGTGCCGCAATGGGCAGCGCCGGTCTGGCATCTCTATGTCGTGCAGGCGAAGGACCGCAAAGCCATGACCGATCGGCTGGACCGCGCCGGCATCGGCTGGATGGTGCATTATCCCTTGCCGCCGCATCGGCAGCAGGCCTATGCCGAACTCAACATAAGCAAGGGCGAGCTGCCGTTGGCGGAAGACATGGCCGACCATGTGATCAGCCTGCCCATGTATCCGCAGCTCGCCTCCGCCGATGTGGCTGCCGTGGCGTCGGCTTTGGCCCAGGCCTAGACAGAGCATGTCGATCCATCCCACCGCGATCGTGCAAACAGCCGCCATTGGCAGCAATGTCACCATCGGCGCCTATTGCGTTATCGGCCGCGACGTGACCATCGGCGACGGCGTCACTATCAATCCGCATGTGGTGATCAACGACGGCGCGGCGATCGGCGCCAATTCGGAAATCTTTTCCTTCTCCGTGATCGGCAAGGAACCGAAGGCAGCCGGCGTGATGACCCGCAAGGTCGAATTCCGCCGCCAGGTGAAGATCGGGCGCGGCTGCCTGGTGGGCCCGCATGCCACCATCTACTGCGACGTCGAGATCGGCGACGCGACGCTGGTCGGCGATGGCGCATCGATCCGCGAGGAAACCGTGATCGGCGAGCGCTGCGTGATTTCGCGCTATGTCACCATCAACTACCGCAGCCGGATCGGCAGCCGCACCAAGGTGCTCGATCATTCGTGGATCTGCGGCGAGATCGATATCGGCGATGACGTCATGATCTCGGGCGGCGTGCTGACGTCCAACGACAACACTCTGGGCCGCACCGATTTCAACGAGCAGATGCGCGGCCCCATCATCGAAGATGGCGCCGTAATCGGCATCGGCGCGCGTTTGCTGCCCAACGTGCGCATCGGGCGCAAGGCGCTGGTGGCCGCGGGCGCGGTGGTGACCAAGGACGTGCCGGCCGGCGTTGCGGTCTTCGGCATGCCGGCGCGGCCGCGCGAGAACGGCTAAGCCTAGCGCGGGCAGCATGCGCAATCTTCTGAAAGCCATGCTGACGACGGGCGGCGCCACTTTGATGGCGCAGGTGCTGGGCCTGATCAGCAACAAGATCCTGGCGCTGTTTCTCGGCACCAGCGGCATCGGCTTCTACAGCCTGATACGCCAAGTTCACGACACCGGCACAGGACTAGGCGGCATCGGCGCTGGCGGCCTGCCTCAGGGTCTGGCGGCGCGGGACGGCACCGCTCGCCTGCGGCTGTTTCATGCCGCACTCATTCTGTCCGGTTTTGGCGCCGTAATCGCGATTGCAATCCTCATTGTGGCGCCGGAATTGATTGCCGGCATGCTGTTCGACAGCACGGCAAACGAGGCTGTGGCGGCGGTTGTCGTCTGTGCCGCCACGGTGGGGCTGGGCATCGCCTATTTCACGATCAGCAGCGCGCTTGGTGCCGCACGCGCGATCGCCGCTCTGGCGCTGATTGGCATTGCCGGCGCCGCAATGACCGCGCTGTTGGCTTGGCCGGTGGCGCTGCTGGCTGGCGAGCGGCCGTATTTCCTGGCGCTGCTGATCGGTGCGCCGCTGCTCTTGCAGCTCACGGCGGCCTGCATCGTCTTACGTCGCACGCGTTTCATTGCCGCGAGCGGCAAGGTTACACGCCCGGGAGCGGCTGAGTTCGGCTATTTCGCGGGATTTTTCAGCTACAACATGGCGATGAGCATGATCGGCACCGCTGCGATCCTGTTCGTCCGCGCCGGCGTGGTGCACAAGGACGGGCTGGAAGCCGCCGGACTTTTCGCTGCCGGGTGGGGCATCGGCATGCAGAGCATGGCCATCATTCTTTCGTCCTTTGCGCTCTATGTCGTGCCGACCCTCGCCGGCAATTCCGATCAGGAGCGCCGCAAGACATTGCAGGATACGGCGACCTTGATCTTGAGCCTGACCTTGCCGGCTCTGGTTGGCCTGCTCGTGTTCAAGGCGCTGGTGATGGAACTGCTGTTCAGCCGCGACTTCCTGCCGGCCGTGCCGCTATTGCAATGGGTTCTGCTGGGCAGTTATTTCAAGGCTCTGGGCTGGGTATTGGCGGTGCCGCTGCTGGCGGCAGCCGACTTGCGGCGTATGTTCCTGCTCGAGGCTGGCTGGTATGCGCTGTTTGTCGGCGGCGTCGCCATCGCTCTGTCCAGGCCGGATTGGCTGGCCGGCATCGGCGTGGCATTCCTGGTGTCCTACGCGATCTACGTCGTGGCGGCCGGCTGGCTGACGTGGCGGCGATTTGGTTTTGTGCCTTCGACGCGCTTTGTCGCGGTGTTCGCTCTGGGATGCCTGACATTGACCGTTGCGGCGGTGCTCACCTGGGACGAGATAGCGATACGTTGGCCGCTGGCGCTGAGCCTGCCGCTGGTGGCCTGCGGCGTGGCATTGCTCGGGTTGACGCCGCAACAGCGCCAGCGCGCCGTTTCCCTCGGCAAGGCGTTGTTCGGACGATGAGCCACGCAGCAGCACCTCTGGTCAGCCTGGTGGTGATTTCCTACCGCCAGGAGGCCTTCATCGAGGACGCGCTGGCCGGCGCCCTGTCGCAGGACTATCCGTCGCTGGAAATCGTCTTCAGCGACGATGCGTCGCCTGACGGGACATGGGACAAGGCCGCGGCGTACTTGGAGAAGCACGGTGGTGGTACGCGCATCGTCACGCGTCGCGCCGCGACCAATACCGGCATCTGCGGTAATATCGACGAAGCCGTGCGGTTGGCCAGCGGCAAATACGTGGTGATGGCGGCCGGCGACGACATTTCCCTGCCGCATCGTGTCAGCGAGACAGTCAGGGTTTTCGAGTCTGACTCGACGATCTTCGCCGTCGGATGCGATTTCGAGACCATGGACGTGGCCGGCAATCCCAGCGGCCACTTGCAGGGCACGGTTTCCCGACAACCCTGCAATGCCACGGCTCTTGCCTTGTTGGGACAGAATATCGGCGGCGCTGGCGCCGCTTACCGCCGCGAGATTTTCGAATGCTTCGGCCCGCTCAGCCGGGATACCGTCAACGAGGACATGGTGCTGGAGTTTCGCGCCGCCTTGCTGGGCAAGGTGGCGGTCGCGCCGCTGCCGCTGGTGCGCCATCGCACCCATTCCGCCAGCGTGACCGCAATGGCATCGGCGCAGATGCGCAGCTTTGCGCAGTACGAAGCCGGCGCACGCAAGATGGCCCATAGCATCCTCAAGGCCTATGAAGCGCGACTGGTGGATCTCGAAACCGGGCTGCGGATTAGCTGCGTCCAGGGATCGGCGGACGAGATCCGCAGTGCCGTGCTGCGCCATATCGCCATAATGCGCAACGTCGTCGATTTGCACGATAACCGGCCACAGGCCTATGTGGCGTGGCTGGCGCGTCTGGCGCGGCGGCAGATGCCGCTTGCTGCCGGACTGCGTGCCATAATCATGGCTGGATTTCCTCGTCTATGGTTCTGGCATATCAGCCGTCGTGAGCGCGAAAGGCGGCTGAATTGATGCCTGGCACGCAGCCTTCGATCACCCTGGCACTGCTCTCCTACAACCAGGCGCGCTATCTGCCGGCCGCGCTGGAGGCGGCGTTCGCGCAGACCCACGCGCCGCTTGAGATATTGATCAGCGACGATTGCTCGACCGACAATAGCCGCGCCATCATCGAGCAGGCGGTGGCGGCATATCGCGGACCGCACGCGGTAAGGACAAATTTCAATTCCACCAATCTGCGGACCGTAAACCATATAAATCGCGTTTTCTCTTTGGCGCGGGGCGAGTTCGTGGCGCTGGCCGCCTGCGACGATATCAGCCTGCCCAGCCGCATCGCCGACATTGCCGTCGCCATCGCGGCCAGTCCGCAGCCGGTCTTTGGCGTGTTCTCCGATGCCACGGCGATCGACGAGAACGGCCACACATTGGGTCTGGCGCCCGGCTGGCGCGCCGGCCTGCCGCTGGACGCCGCGACTTTCGCGCGCGAGAGCGATCATATTGGCGGGGCAGCAGCCTGCTATTCGCGCGCGGTCATCGATGTGTTTGGCGACATGGATCCTGCGATCTGGGCTGAGGATTCCTTGCTGCCGTTTCGCGCCTTGCTCCTGGGCGAGGGAGTTCATCTTGCCAAGCCGCTGGTGCTGTACCGCCGTCACGCGGACAGCATGACGCATCAGGGGCAGGGCCGCCGCGACAATGTCCGCAAGGTGCTGACTCCGATGCTTACCGGATTGGAAGCTCGGCTGGTCGATCTGCTGCATGACAGGGTGGGGCGGCGATTCTCGCCACAGCAGATCGAGAGCATGCGCGCCGACACGCTGCGACGCATCGCAGTGACGCGCTTGGCCTTGGCTCTGAACGAGGGCAGCAACCGGGCGATTCTTGGCACCGCTCTCGCCGGCCTTCGCGGCGCGATGTCTGCCAGGGAAGCGATCAAGACCGTAGCGATGTTCAGGACGCCGGGCCTGTGGCGCGCCTATACCCGGCTGCGCGGCCAGGCAAGCCGGAGCGAAATCCCTCGCAGCTAGGCGCCTGCCAGCCCACGCCGGTCGACGCCGCTCGCCTGCCACCAATCCTGGTTCTCTAGATACCAGCGGACAGTGGCTTCCAGCCCCGTGCTGAATGAGGTTTTCGGCCGCCACGCCAGCTCGCGCTGCAGCTTGCTGCTGTCGATGGCATAGCGGAAATCGTGACCCGGCCGGTCGGTGACGAACTCGATGGCGCTGGCATGCGGTTTGCCGTCGGCGCGCGGCCGCTGCCGGTCGAGCAGGCGGCACAGCTCGCCTACGATATCGATGTTCCGCCGCTCGCAATCGCCGCCGATATTGTACGTCTCGCCGGGCCGCCCGCCCTGCAGCACCGTGAGCAGGGCCCTGGCGTGGTCCTCGACATAGAGCCAGTCGCGCACGTTCTCGCCCTTGCCGTAGACCGGCAGGCTCTGCCCGCGCAGGGCGCGGATGATCATGTGCGGGATCAGCTTCTCGGGGTGCTGGCGCGGGCCGTAATTGTTTGAGCAGTTGGTGATCATGGTTGGCAGGCCGAACGTATGAAACCAGGCGCGCACCAGATGGTCGGACGAGGCCTTGCTGGCGGAGTAGGGCGAGTTGGGTCGGTAGGGCGTGTCCTCGGTGAATTTGCCGGTGGCGCCCAGCGCGCCATAAACCTCGTCGGTCGAAACGTGATGGAAGCGGAAGGCGTTGCGCCGCTCCGCCGGCAGCTTGCGCCAATAGGCCAGAGCTGCTTCCAGCAGCGAAAACGTGCCGTCGACATTGGTGCGGATGAAAGCGGCGGCACCGTCGATCGAGCGATCGACATGCGATTCCGCCGCCAGATGCATGATGGCGTCGGGCTGGAATTCGGCGAGCAGCGCATCGAGCGGCGCACGTTCGGCAATGTCTAGCTGGTGCAACCGGTAACGATTGCCCTCGCCGATCCCGGCCAGCGAGGCCGGGTTCGCCGCGTAGGTCATCCGGTCGACATTGGCGATGCGCCAGTCGCTCGTGGCGTGGATCAGGCGGACGACGGCCGAACCGATGAAGCCGGCGCCGCCGGTGATGAGAATGTTCACGTCGCCCCCAACTGATCGGCCGGCCTGACAAAGTCCGGCCATGGATTTATAATGCCGGCGATGGAATTGCAAACCGCCGAACGGCCGTTGGCCAGTTTCGTGCTGCTGGCGTACAACAACGCCCCGTACGTGGCTGAGGCTCTGCGCAGCGCCTTCAGCCAGACCTATCGGCCGCTGCAGATCGTGGTCAGTGACGATGCCAGCACCGATGCGACCTGGCAGGTCCTGAACGAGGTCGCGGTCGACTGTCCGAGCGACATCGCTCTCGTCTTGCGGCGCAATCCGGCTAATTGCGGGGTTGCGGACAATCTCAACGATGCGGTGGCGGCCAGCAGCGGCGAAGTCATCGTAACAGGCGCCGGCGACGATATTGCCGAGCCGGAGCGGGTGACGCGGATTATGGCAGCCTTCGGCGATCCCGGAGTCATGACAGTTGGCAGCGGCCATACTCTCGTCAACAGCGCAGGCGTTGCCTTTGCCGAGCAGCCGCCGCTGCGGACATTCGATATCACCTTGTCGAGCCTGCTCGAGAACGCCAATGCGATCGGCGGCGCAACGGCGGCCTATCGCCGGACGGTGTTCGAGAGCTTCGATCCTTTATCCACGGCCATAAAGCACGAGGACATGCTGCTGGTGTTTCGCGCGCTGCTGCTGGGCCGAGGCAGGATGCTGGCAGAGAGGCTGGTGCGCTATCGCCAGCATACCGGTAGCGTCACCGCTTCGGCGGCCGGCATGCCGGCATCGCGCATCGCTTACGTGGCATCGGCGCGGCGTCATGCCGAAGGACTTCTGTGCGCCCGCCGGCAACAATTGACCGATCTGGCGCATGCCGTGGCCAGGGGCTTGGTCGATAAAAAAGTCGCGGCCGATATTGCCGGACCCCTGGCCGACCAGCTGCGCGATTTCGGGTGGGTGCATGGATTGTTGACGCGCGAATTGCGCGGGGCGCAAGTGTTGCAGCAGGCGATCGCGGCAAAGCGCCGGCCGCGCGCCATCGCCAAGCTCATGGCGATGAATCTCTATCCCTCGCTCTGGTACTGGTGGCTGCGCCTGCGCAGCCGATCTGCCGCCTAATGCGACAGGATCTGGCTCAGGAACAGCCGGGTCCGCTCGCTCTTGGGATTGGCGAAAAACTCGGTCGGCGCCGCCATTTCGACGATCTCTCCGCGATCCATGAACACCACGTTGTCGGCCACCGAGCGGGCGAACCCCATCTCGTGGGTGACGCAGATCATGGTCATGCCCTCGTTGGCCAGCTCGATCATCACGTCGAGCACTTCCTTGACCATTTCCGGATCGAGCGCCGAAGTCGGCTCGTCGAACAGCATGATCTTGGGCCGCATGCACAACGCTCTGGCAATCGCGACACGCTGCTGCTGGCCGCCCGAGAGCTGGCCGGGGTATTTCAGCGCCTGCTCGGGGATACGCACCCGTTTGAGGAGCATCATGGCCAAATCCTCGGCTTCCTTCTTGGGCATCTTGCGCACCCAGATCGGCGCCAGGGTCAGGTTCTCCAGTACGGTCAGATGCGGAAAGAGGTTGAACTGCTGGAACACCATGCCGACTTCGCGGCGGATAGCATCGACGCCCTTCACGTCGTTGGTCAAGGTCATGCCATCGACGATGATGTCGCCGGTCTGATGCTCCTCCAGCCGGTTGACGCAGCGGATCATGGTCGACTTGCCGGAGCCGGAAGGTCCGCAGACCACGACCTTCTCGCCCTTGCGCACCGTCAGATTGACGTTGGTCAGGACGTGGAACTGGCCGTACCACTTGTTGACGTTGCGCAGCTCGATGGCGACGGGCGAGGCATCGAGGTTGCGGGCGGCAGTTGCGGTGCTCATGTCGGTGTCCCCCGATCGCTTAGCGTCGATGCGACTTGTTGAGATCGCGCTCCAGATACTGGCTGTAGCGCGACATCGAGAAGCAGAAAATGAAATAGACCGCGGCCAGGAACAGATAGGTCTCGTTGGCGAAGCCACGCCACGCGGGATCCTTGACCGCCGATTCGCCCGCCGTCAGCAGATCGTAGATGCCGATGATGTAGACCAGCGAGGTATCCTTGAAGAAGCCGATGAAGGTGTTGACCAGTGGCGGGATCACCAGCCGCAGCGCCTGCGGCAGGATGATCATTTGCGTCTTCAGCCGATAGCTCAAACCCAGCGCGTCGGCCGCTTCATATTGGCCCTTCGGAATCGCCTGCAGGCCGCCGCGGATGACTTCGGCCAGATAGGCGGCGGCGAACAGCGAGAAGGCGACCAGCGCGCGCAGGAACTTGTCGATGGTCACGCCTTCGGGCAGGAACAGCGGCAGCATGACCGAGGCCATGATCAGCAGCGAGATCAGCGGCACGCCGCGGATCAGTTCGATGAAGCCCACGCACAGCGCCTTGATCGCCGGCATGTTCGAGCGTCGGCCCAGCGCGAGCAGGATCGCCATCGGGAAGGCCGCCGCCAGCGCCACCACCGAGAGGATCAGGGTGACGGGCAGGCCGCCCCACAGCCCGGTTTCGACGTAGGGGAGTCCGAACACGCCGCCGAACATCAGGATCCAGCTGACGGCGAAACCGACCACCCACATCGCGGCCAGTCGCCAGTTCCACATGCGCCGGTCGCAGCTCGACACCAGCATGGCGATGATCAGCAGCGACACGATGGTCGGCCGCCACCGCTCCTCGAACGGGTAGGTGCCGTAGAGCATGAACGGCGCCTTCTCGACCAAATAGGCCCAGCAGGCGCCGCCGGCATTGGCGCGGCAGGCATCGGCTGTCTGCGCCGTCCAGGTGGCGCCGATCACCGCCCACTTGAAGAAGCCCCAGCCGACATAAAGCAGGACGGCGCCCAGCAGGACGGTGATGATGGAATCGCGCAGGCTGCCGAACAGGTTCTTGCGCATCCACAGCACCGGACCGCCAGTGCCGCCAGGCGGCGCCACGATCGCTTCCGGCGCGCCGGCGGCGGCCTGGAGATTGGCTTTGTCTTCGGGGGCGAGGCTGCCCGGCAGGGTCTGGTCGATGCTCATGTCAGCGCTCCACCAGCGAAATCTTCTTGTTGTACCAGTTCATGAAGAACGAGATCGACAGGCTGACCGTCAGGTAGCACGCCATGATCAGCGCCGTGCCCTCGATCGCCTGGCCGGTTTGGTTCATGGTCGTGTTCAAGATCGCCACCACGTCGGGATAACCGATGGCGATGGCCAGCGAGGAGTTCTTGGTGATGTTGAGGTACTGGCTGGTCATCGGCGGGATGATGACGCGCAACGCCTGCGGCAGGATCACCAGCCGCATCGAGGTGCCGGGCCGCAGGCCCAGCGCCGCCGCCGCTTCCGACTGGCCGCGATTGACGGCCAGGATGCCGGCGCGGACGATTTCGGCGATGAAGGCTGCGGTGTAGATCGTCAGGCCGAGCAGCAGAGCGAAGAATTCCGGCAGCAGCACCACGCCGCCCTGGAAATTGAAGCCTTTCAGCTCGGGCACGTCCCACACCAGCGGGAAACCGGCGCCGATGAACACTATCAACGGCAGGCCCAGGATCAGGCCGAGCGTGGCCCAGCCGGTGGGGAATTGCTGGCCAGTGGCGTGCTGGCGTGCCTTGGCCCAGCGCGCGAGAACGAAAGAAGCGGCGATGCCCAGCAGCAGGGCGATCCCCATCCACATATGGGCGGGATCCGCCTTCGGGACCGGAAATTGCACGCCACGATTGGAAATGAATACATTGCCGATGGTCGCCGCCTCGCGCGGCCCGGGCGAGTACAGCGTGATCAGCTTGTACCAGATGAAAAGCTGCAGCAGCAGCGGGATGTTGCGGATGATCTCGACATACCAGCCGCAGATCTTGGCCAGCAGCCAGTTGGTCGACAGCCGGCCGATGCCGATCACCGTGCCCAGCACGGTCGAGAACACGATGCCGAGCAGCGCCACGCGCAAGGTGTTCAGGATGCCGACCCAGATCGCTTCGCCGTAAGTACTTGCGGGCGAGTAGGGGATCAGCGTATCGCCGATATCGAAGCCCGATTCCTGGGTGATGAAGCCGAAACCGGAGGCGATCTTCTGCCGCTCCATGTTCTGGAGCGTGTTGGTGACCAGCCACCAGGCCAGCGCGACGACGGCGCCGAACACGACGATCTGAAACACATAGCCCCGGATCACCGGATCGCGCCACGGCGCGACTCTCGGCGGAACGCTTGCTTGCGGCTGTCTGCCGGCCATCTGCTACCCCGTCGGCTAAGGGTCCCTAAAACCGTTCGGCCGCCGCGAGTTTGTCGCGGCGGCCGATTTCTGGTCTTTAGCGGACCGGCGGGGAGTACATGATCCCGCCGGCATTCCACAGCGCGTTCAAGCCGCGGTCGAGTTTCAAGGGCGAGCCCTTGCCGACGTTGCGCTCGTACATTTCGCCGTAATTGCCGACCGCCTTGATGGCGTTGGCGGCCCATTCCTCGGAGACGCCGAGGTTCTTGCCGAGGCCCGGCGTGACGCCCAGCAGGCGCTTGATGCCGGGATTGTCGCTTTTCTTCATCTCTTCGACCTTGGCGGCGGTGATGCCGTATTCCTCCGCTTCGACCAGCGCGTTGAAGGTCCAGCGGATCAGATCGGCCCACTGGTCATCGCCATGCTGCACGGCCGGCCCGAGCGGCTCCTTGGAGATGATCTCCGGCAGCAGCATGTAGTCGTCCGGCTTCGGCGCCTTGGACGCACGCGTGGCGGCCAGACCCGAAGCGTCGGTGGTGTAGGCATCGCAGCGGCCGGAGAAGAAGGCCTGCTCGATTTCCTCCAGCTTCTCGATCACCACCGGCTTGAAGGCGACCTTGTTGGCGCGGCCCCAGTCGGCGAGGTTGAGCTCGGTCGTGGTGCCGGGCTGCACGCAAACAGTGGCGCCGCCCAGTTCCTTGGCGCTCTTCACGTTGGTCTTCTTGGCAACCATGAAGCCCTGGCCGTCGTAATAGGTGACGCCGGTGAAGTTCAGGCCCAGCGCCGTGTCGCGCTGCTGCGTGTAGGTGGTGTTGCGCGACAGCACGTCGACCTCGCCCGATTGCAGGGCGGTGAAGCGCTGTTGCGCCGAGAGCGGCACGAACTTCACCTTGTTGCCGTCGCCGAACAGGGCGGCAGCCACCGCCCGGCACACGTCGACGTCGATCCCCGTCCATTTGCCCTGGCTGTCGGCGATCGAGAAGCCGGCCAGGCCCGTGCTGACGCCGCAGAGAATTTCCCCGCGCGCTTTAATGGCGTCGAGCTTCGCGCCGGCCATGGCCTGGCCCGCGACGAAGGCGGTGAGTGTGGCCGCGGCAGCGGCGATGATCGTCTTGCTGAGCATTGTTGAAGCACCCCGTGATTGTTGCATCGGATCGTCTGTCGCGACCCGCTCATGGGCTTTACAATAATGCGACACGCGGCAAGTGCAACCCTCTCCCGCGCTTCCTGCAACGAAAAGGGCCCCGTCGGGGGGCCCTTTTGTGCCGCTAATAGTGTCTGGCTGGTCTCAATTGCGCGATTCCGAGGCAACCTCGGTAACACCTGATTGCTGCTTCGCCAGTTCGAAGGCAACCAAATCCGAACCCACCAGGCGAGATCCGCCTTCGGCGATCAGCGGTTCGGGGTCGACCCGGCGCTCGCCAATCACGACTTCGAAGTAAAGATGCGGCCCGGTGGCGACGCCGGTGCGGCCGATATGGGCGATGACGTCGCCGGCTTTCACCTTCACGCCGGGCTTCATGCCCGGTGCGAAGCGGCTCATGTGGCCGTAGGTGGTGGCGACGCCCTGGCCGTGATCGATATGCATGTAGAGGCCATAATTGCCGTAGCGTTTGGCGGCGGTGATGACGCCATCGGCGGCGGCGATGATCGGCGTGCCGTGGTGGGCGGGGAAGTCGACGCCCCAATGCATCTTGGCGACGCGGAACACCGGATGCTTGCGCATGCCGAAGCCGGAATTGATTTCGACGCCGGGCATCGGCGAGCGCAGCACGATGCCCGCCAGACGCTCGCCCTCGTCGGTGAACAGCCCGGCCGGCGCGCCCTGCGGCTGGAAACGCCAGACGCGATGATCGCGGCCCTCGACGTTGAAAGCCGCCAGCGAGAAACCGGCATTGGCGTCGAAGGAGGGGTTGTAGACGATCTCGAAGCGGCTGGCGCCGAGATTGGCTTTCTTCAGGATCGGGTGCAGCTTGACCGCTTCCTGCACCTCGTCAGCGACATTGCGCGGCACGCCGGCCGTCCGCATCGCCTGCATGACATCGCCCGCGGCGATCCCGGTCGCGCGCCCGAAGCCGGGCGAGAAGGAGTGGTGGCCGATCATGCTGGGCGCTGCTGCCGTGACTGCCGGCGCAGCGCCGCCGGTCGACGCCGGCTTGGCGGGCGTAGTGGCCACCGCGACAGGCTCGCTGGGAATTGGATCGGCAGCGACCTGCTTGGTGGGCGCTGGCGTTTGCACGACGGGAGCGGGCTGGGGCGCCGGCTGTTTCGGCGTCTCGACTTTCGCTGGCGCCGGCGCTGCAGCAGAAGCTTGTGCAGCCGCAGCGACAGGCGCTGCCGTGGGTGCAGCGGCAACCGTAATCGCGGGCATCGTAGGCAGCGCAAGGGCCCTGCGGGTCAGGATCGTGCTGGAGCCGGAAGCCGGCTCAACCACCACCTGCTCGAGCGTGCGCGATCCGTAATCGCCGCCAAAGCGCAACTGCAGGATCGCGCCCTGCTTGCGCTGCGGCGCGCTCAAGGTCTTGCGTACGCCATTCTCGATAGCGGCGGCTTCGGCGTCGGCGACGCCTTGGCGGCGCAGCCGTGCGGCCAGCGAATCGCTGTCGGCGAAACTGATGGTGATCTGTTCGGGAGGACCGAAGACGGCAACGCCGCCTGCGGTGACGATTTCGTTCTGCTGGGCTGCGGCGGGAAGCGCCAACAGCAAAGCAGCGGTGACAACAGGAGCGGAAAGCAGCTTTCCGGTGAACGATGCAAGCGCGCGGCGCGCTATGGAATTCGGCATCACTGCCTATTTCCCCCTTCGCGTTGGCCGTGGAATGGTCGTCGATACGAAACCCGAATGGCTCCGCCCCGGACCGAAACAACCGGGCGGTTATTGCAAAAGCGCAACACGCCGGTAAAGAATTTTTTGCGCTTGACCTGTTGCATTTTTGACGACAGGCGTGCGGTTGCGGACATCGTGCGATACCGCAGGAAAGCGGCGGATCGTAAAGAAAAGACGCTGAAAATAGGCGCTATGCTTGGCGCGTGAGGCGACAAGGATTCCTCGGCCAGCTCGGGAAAAATTGTGCAGTGAATTTCTCGCCGCGAGCGTCGCGGCGTTTTGGCACGGCAGATGTTCTAGTTCCGTGCCTGGAAGCGCAGCGCGTTAGATGGCGGCGCGCGCAGCGATTCCTTCAAATCGGGGTATTGCGCGAGGAGACCCGCTGCCTCCGCCATTTCCTCGACGTCGTTGAAAGCGGGAATACCATCTGCCTCCAATGCCGCGAACCACTCATCCTTGCCCGGCAAGGTTCCCATCATCGCGTGCATGACGGCGAACGGCGCTGCGCGCGCCGCCTGGCGCAGCGCCGCCACCACCGGCGAGGCATCGACCATGAAGGGCACGAC
>JAQSWP010000056.1 GCA_029266575.1 Alphaproteobacteria bacterium
TCGCGCCTGGCCTGCTCCGCCTGTCGCGCCAGCTCCGCATCCTGTTGTCGCCGCACCTGTTCGGCGGCTTTCTGCGCGGCTTCCTGTTCGGCGCGCTTCTTCATCTCCGCTTCCGCCGCATCCTGCGCCTGGCGCGCCTGATCGGCGGCGCGCTTGGCCTCGTCGGCCAGCCGCTGGGCACGCTGCTGCACGGTCTCCTCGGCGGCGCGTTCACTCGAAGGCGACAGCGCGAAGAAGGCCGCCGCGCCACCGCCGATCAGGATGAAAGCCGCCGCGGCGGCAATCAGCGGCAGGCGGCTCTTGCCCGGCGCCTGACTCTGCGGACCCTGGTTCAGCGGACCCTGGCTTATCGGACCTTGGCCATATGTCGCCTGGGAAGGCTGGCCCATTTCGTTGAGCGTTGGCACCGCGGTCGGCGGCCGGCTGGGCTGCGAGTTGGGCGCGCTGCCATAGGCCTGCACCGGTGGCGGCGCGGTGTAATTGGTCTGGGGTACGGCCAAAGTGGTGGCGCCGGTCAGCATGTCGCGCCACTGGCCGATCGATTGCGGTCGGCGGTTCTCGAACACTTCCAGCCCGCGGTCGATCGAGGCCAGGAATTGCGGGCTGTAGCGGCCGGAGCCGGCATGCACCGCCGGGAGCATCGGATCCTCGCGGATGCGGTCGGTCGCCTGCGGTGGCGCCTTGCCGGTGACGCCGTAATAGAGCGTCGCCGCCAGCGCGTAGATGTCGGTCCACGGCCCCTGCTTGCCGCTCGAGGTATATTGCTCGAACGGCGCATAGCCCGGCGTGAACACCGAGGTGATGGAGCGCGACTTTTCGCCCAGCGCGTTGCGCGCGGCGCCGAAATCGATCAGCACCGGGCTGCCGTTGGGACGAATGAGAATGTTGGCCGGCTTGATGTCGCGATGCAGGAAGCCTGCGGCATGCACGTCGTCGAGCCCGTCGAGGATCGGCAGCACGATGGCTTTCAGCCGTTCCTCCGACAGCGGCGCCTCGCGGCGATAGACCGAAGACAGCGGCGTGCCCTCGATCAGCGCCATCACCATGTAGGCGGTGCCGTTGTCCTGCATGTAGTCGTAGACGCGCACGATCGATTGCGTCGCCTCGAAGCGGGCCAGCGCGCGGGCCTCTTCCAGGAAGCGCTCGAGCCCCCACTGGAAGCTTTCCTGATCGTTGCGCGAGCGCGCCCGCACGGTCGAGCCATCGACCCGCACCGCAACGTCGGACGGCAGATATTCCTTGATGGCCACGGCGCGGTTGAGCGCGCCATCCCAGGCCTTGTACGTGATGCCGAAACCGCCCTGCCCCAGCACCGCCTGCAATTCGTACTTGCCGAGCTTGAAGCCCGAATGCAGCGCGACGAAATGCTCGTCATGCTCGGACGCGATTTTAGTTTTATCTTCGGTCATGGCGGCTGCTGTCCCCGAGCCGATTTTGCCGTATCCGGCCGCGGCAAGGAAGGGTAGAGGTTGCGCCCTAGAATGCCTTGTAGAATTTGATCGAACACGGCCGATCGCCCGCGCCGCGGGAAAAGCCGCTGACGGTGCCGCTGCCGGTGAACTTATCGTTGCTGCGGGCGGTCAGCGAAAAGGACGCCTTGAAGGCGTTGTTTTCGTTCGTCGTCCAATCCTGCCGGACGTCATGCTGGTACCGCTGACCTGGCCCGAGGCGCTTCCCGCCTCGCCGCCTTTCCACGCCCAATTGAAGGTCTCAGCGGCGATGGTTTCGGTGCGCCAATAGGCGAATAAATTCTCCCGGCCGATATCGGGACAGCTTATCGACCAGGTCCAGTCGCCGACGTAAGGATGCGCCGGCGACATTGCCGCGAGTTGGTCGGCCTTGCGCTTGGCGGCTTCCTCTTCTTCTTTAGCCCTGGCCTGGCTGGCTTTCGCTTTCGCCTCGGCGTCGGCCTTGAGCTTGGCGTCGGCATCCGCCTTCTTCTTCGCTTCGGCATCGGTTCTAGCGACGGCGCGGTTGAGCGCGGCATCCCAGGCTTTGTAGGTGATGCCGAAGCCGCCCTGGCCCAGCACCGACTGCAATTGGTATTTGCCGAGCACGAATAGCGCGACGAAGTGATCGTCACGATCGTTCGAAATTCGGGTCTTGTCGTCGGTCATTGGCGAAACCGGGCCCCCGCCCCGATCAGGGGAATAGATACTGCAAGCCGGCCGCCAGCGCCATGCGGCGCCCGTCCCTGTCTCCGCCCGTTGCCTATACATATTCCGCCCGCCTTTCCCCCGATCACGCAATGGACGCGGAACGTGCGATAAGCTATTGTAGTCGCTTGGGTTTGGGGGAATACATGGTGGCGACTGTCAAGCCGGAGACGGCAAGATCGCGGGCCCGCATCAGTCTGCGGGTGAGCCTGGTAGGAATCTCGTTCCTGACCGTGGCGCTGACGGCGGTGGCCGTGCACTTCCCCTGGTTCTGGGTCAGCCGCGACAACGTCGCCGACATGTCGCGCCAGCTCACGGCCGAGATCGTGGCCGGCGTCGATCGCGAGGTCGATGCCATCTTCACCTCCGCCATCGCAGCCCAAAGCACCGTGCTCGATTCACTGCGGAGCGGCGTGCTGGATATCGAGGACAAGGCGGCGCGCGACAAGCTGTTCCTCGCCTTCCTCAAGGCCAACCCGCATTTCTCCTGGGTCAGCTTCGGCAAGCCCAATGGCGATTTCTATGGCGCGCAGCGGCGCGACGAGACCGATATCCGCGTCGCCGAAAGCGTCTGGGATCCGGCGCAGAACCTCGCCCGCCGCACGGAGGACTATTACGTCAACGACGGAGAGCGGCTGATCCAGACGCAAACCAAGGTCAAGACCAACGACTATTATTCGCCCGAGCGCGCTTGGTACAAGCTGGCCACCGCCTCGCCCGGCAAGCATATCTGGACCGACGTCTACGTATTCGACACCTCACGCAAGCCGGGGCTGAACGCGGCCATCGAGTTCAGCCGCAACGGCGAACTGGTCGGCGTGGTATCGATCGCTATCGAGCTCGAGCGCATCTCGCGCTACCTGAAGAACCTCACCACCCTGCGTTCGGGCACTGCCTTCATCGTCAACCGCAACGGCAATCTGGTGGCCTTCCCCGACAGCGGCGAAGTCACCGAGCGCGGCGTCAGCTCCGACAATCGCGGCCTGCGCGCCATGGCGGAGAGTTTCCATCCCATGCTGCAGGTGGCGCAGGCCGCGCTGCGCTCGAGCAGCGTCGGGCTGGCGCAGCTGCAGGGGCCGGCGCAGCTCGTGTTCGACAATGGCAGCGGCCGGCATCTGGTTTCCATCGCACCCTCGACGCGGCGCGGCGACTGGATCATCGGAACGGTGATCCCCGAGCGCGACTTCATGGGTCACATCGAGGACAATTATTTGCGGCTGGCGGTCGCGGTGCTGCTGGCGGTGCTGGTGGTGGCGGCGCTGGCAGTGACGGTGTCGCGCTATCTTTTCGTTGGGCCGCTGCAGCGCATCATCGTGCAGACCAGGCGCATCGAGCATTTCGATCTCGCCTCGGTCGAGCGCATCCCCAGCCCGATCGTGGAAATCGACGCCATGTCGGAATCGGTCAGGCAGATGGCCAACGGCCTGGGCTCGTTCCGCCGCTATCTGCCGGCCGACCTGGTGCGCACCTTGATGGACCAAGGCGTGGTGGCCGAACTGGGCGGCGAGCGGCGCACGCTGTCGGTGCTGTTCATGGATCTCGAGGGCTTCACCTCGCTGTCGGAGCGGCTGGGCTATCGCGTGGTGCCGCTCTTGGGCGAGTATCTCGGCGCCATGAGCGAGCAGCTGATGGGCCAGCGCGGCACGATCGACAAATTCATCGGCGACGCCATCATGGCGTTCTGGGGCGCGCCCTTGCACAACGAGGAGCACGCCACCGACGCTTGCCGTGCCGCGCTCGACTGCCAGCAACGCTTCGCGCAGTTGCAGTCGGCGTGGATCGCGCGCGGCCTGCCGAAGCTCAACATGCGCATCGGGCTCAACACCGGCCGCATGGTGGTGGGCAATATCGGCTCGGAGGACCGGCTGAACTACACCGTCATCGGCGACTCCGTGAACCTGGCGTCGCGGCTGGAAGGGCTGAACAATTCCTACGGCACCATGATCCTGATCAGCCAGAACACCTACGAGCTGGCCAAGTACGACATCGTGGCGCGCAAGCTCGATGCCGTGGCGGTGCGCGGCAAGGAAGAAGCGGTGGCGGTGTACGAGCTTCTGGCCATGCGCGAGGAGAGCGGCAACGCCGCGCCCGGCTTCGAATGGGTGACGGTGTTCGACAAGGCGATGGCGGCCTATCACGCCGGGCGCTGGCACGAGGCCGTGCAGCACTTCAAGTCGGTGATCGAATTGCGCGGCGAGGATGCGCCGTCGAACCTGTTCATGGGCCGCTGCCTGGAGAGGATCGCGGCCGAGCCCAAGCATCCGGTGCTGAAGATCAGCCGCGACAGCTCGACCGACAGCGTCTGAAAGTCTTAACGGCTTTACTGATCGCTACCCGTTCCCCTCATCCTGAAGAGCGAGCGTCAGCGAGCGTCTCGAAGGATAGGCTGCGCGATCGATTCCTGAACCCGACCCGTCGAGACGCCAGGCTTTGCCCGCCTCCTCAGGAAGAGGGAGTCTGATGCAGGCGTTCGTTACGAACCCCCGCCCACATCCTGGCCGCGCAGGCGGACGGGTTTGCCGGTGCGGTCGTAGACGAAGGTGGCGGCTTCGAGGAAGCGGAAGGGGATCTTCAGGCTGATATCGGCAGCGCGTTTGAAATTCACCGCGATGTCGGGCGGCGAGACGATGCCGACCTTCATTTCGCCCGGCCTGGATTTGCCGGCGAGGATGTCGGCGCCGTATTTGGCCGCGAGTTGGGCGTTGGATTCGAAGCTGACGCCGATCGACAGCACGGCGCTGTCTGAGCCCTCCTGCACCACCTCAGGCACCACCGACAGCACCGGCGCGCGATCGGCGTGGCGGTTGATGGTGGCGATCTCGGCGAAGACCGAGGTGGACCCGGTGATCCAGATCAGGCTGTGGTCGAGCGTCGCATCGGTGCGCTTCATCGCGTCGATGGCGGGCGGCAGCAATTGCGCCAGCTCGGCCGCGGCCTTGGTCGGATCCTGCACGGCGATCTCGAATGCTTCGATGCCGTTGGCGCGGGCAGCGGCAATGATGGGGCGCGATTGCGTCTCGACGGCTGATATGTTCTTCGCATCGACAAGCACGGCGACGTTCTTCAGGCCGGGGCGCAGCTCCTTGAGGTAGGCGAGCTGCACCTCGACCAACAGGTTGAGCGATGTGAAGGCAAAGTTGCTGCCGCTGCCGCGCTCGTAATCCTGCATCTGGCCTAGCTGGACCGGATCCTTGGCGCAGACCGAGACCACCGGCACGGAAATATTGGGATGGCGGGCATGCAGGAAGGCGATGCTTTCGGAGCCCATGGCGTAGACCAGATCGTAGCGCTCGCGCTCGATTTCGGCCGCCACCGCATCGCCGCGCGCAACGTCGTTGGCGTAGTGCGCGGCAGTGAAGACGACGTTCATCGGCTTGGCGGCGAAATCGGCCAGGATCTGGGTCATCGCCACGTCGTAGGCGGAAGACTTACGCGGGAACACCACCAGCACGCGCTTGAGCGGGCCGGCGACCGGATTCTTGCGGGTCATGACAATGCGCTGGTCGGTGCCCTCGGGCACGGCGACGCTCCAGTGATCGAGCGCGGCATCGAAGATCTTGAACCAGGCGCCGACCCGGTTCATCACCTGCACCGGCTCGTCGGCGCGCGCCGGCAGGGCTGCGAAGCCTAGCAGCAGAGCAAGGACGAGCAGGCGCATTTTCGTCATCCCCTTGTCGTGCGGCGAGAGAATAAAGCGAAGGCCAGGCTCAGCGCCAGCAAGCCGACGCCGACCCAGGGCAGCATTTGCGGGCCGGTGCCGGCCAGCAGCAGAAGCTGGGCGGCAATCAGCGGACCTGCGACATGGCCGATACGCTCCAGCACGCGATAGATCGCCGAGGCGCCGGCCGGTCCCAGCTCCCGCGCCGCACTCGTGTCGGCGACATGGGTGATGATCGGCGCGTTGACGCAGCCCTGCGCCAGGCCGAGCAGGAAGGTGCCGCCGGCCAGCATCAGGGTCGAGGCGACGGGCGAGCGCAACAGCGACGGCAGCACCTCGTTGCCCACCAGCCCCATGACGATAAGAGCGGCGGCGGACGCAAAGCCGCCCGCCACCAGCACCATTTGCGTCGCGCGCGTGCGATCGACAAAGCGCGACACCGGGCCGCTCGCCAGCAGCACGCCGCCGCCATAGAGCATCAGAATCTGGCCGATGTCCTCGGCGGGATAGGACAGCGCGGCCAGGATCAGCGGCAGGGCGAAGCCGATCACGCCGGTCAGCACCGCCTTTGCCGGCGCGCCGATCAGCAGGATGGCGCGCAGGAAACCCAGGCTGGCCAAGGCACGCGGGATGCGGCCGCCGATGTCGAGCAGGGTGCGGCCGAAGGATGGGCGCGTCGCCTGCGCGGCCTGTCTGCTGGCGGCGAGGAAGGCGATGGCGTAGAGCGCCAGCAGCGCCGACGTGGCGGCGGCCAGCGCGAAGACGCCGGTGGCTGCGATGTAGTTGACCAGCAGCGAGCCAAGGGCCGCGCCCGCGATCATCCCGCCGTTGAAGCCAAACACGATGATGGCGGCCGATTGCGTGCGCTTGTCAGGCGGCGCGTGGGCCAGGATGTAGTGCTGCACGCCAATAAAGAGGATGGCCTGTCCCAAGCCGGCCAGCGCGCGCGAGGCGAGGAAGGGAACGTAGGTCGGCGACAGCGCCGGCAGCAGCCACGCCAGCGCCGCAAGCGTTGCGCCCATCACGATCAGCGGTTTGCCGCCGCGGCGTTCGGCGACGTGGCCGGCAGGCAGCAGCGCCAGCAGGAAGCTCAGGAAGTAGAGCGTGAAGGCTGTGGAGGCGGCGTTCGCGCCGTTTCCCGCTTCGACGGCGGCATTGCGCAGCATTTGCGGCAGGAAGCCCGCGGCCAGGCTTTCGGCGAAGACGCCGATGAAGAAGGCGGGCTTGACGATGGCCAGCGCGGCCGCGCCATCCATCTCGATCTGGCCGCTGCGGTCGCGGCGCAGCGAGCGGCCCAGCTGCAGGAACAATCCCGCCAGCAGGCCCGAGGCCAGGAACAGGGCGGCGAAATTCTTCACCGAGCGCAGCACGGCACGCCAGACGATGTCGGTCGGCAGCACCACGGCGATGCCGATCTCGCCGCCCGAAAGATTGCGGCCGATGGCGACGCGATATTCGAACGTGCCGGGCGGGCGCTTCCAGTCGCTTCCGCTCGCCGCCTGGTCGGTGTGGATGGCAACCTTGCCGTCGCGCAGCAGCGCCACCGCGCGCAGATCGGGATTGAGCTGCACATATTCGGCGAAGGCGCGGTCCAGCCCGTCGAGCTCCTCGATCGGCAGTCCATAGGCGATGACCGGTTTCAGCCGCTGCGCCAGCGAATCGGCCAGCGCCTTGGCCCGCGCCTGCGCGCCGTCGTTGTAGAGCGAAACCAAGGTCGTCACCACGGCGGCGGCGACGATGGCGAAGCAGGCGGCATAGGCGAGCCCGATCCACGGCACGCGCGATTGCGCCAGCCGCTGCGGCGCGCTGACGGCGAAGACCGCGAAGCCGATGGCGAGCGCTCCGGCCAGCACGATCAACATCGGCACGCGGCGGTCGAGATCGGCGTTCACCGTTGCGCGCTTCATGGCGATGGTGATCTCGCCCACCGCCTCGAACCGGTTGCGCAGCGGGATGCTCATCTGCAGCCAGTCGCGATCGGCCCGCAACCCGTCGCTGGCGCCCGCCACGCGCGGCACAGCCGCTTCGCCGGCAACGAAGGCGGCACCGGCCGAATCCCAGGCCGCGATCTGCGCCAGCGACGGGTCGGAAGCGAGAATCGGATCGGCGATCTGGCGGAAGCCGGGAAACTGGCGCAGCGGCAGGCCGGCGCGCAGGAAGGTTTCGAGCGGCGTCTGGATCAGCGCGCCCTGGGCGGCCATCTTCTCGGCCAGGAAGCGCGGATAGGTGCGGCTTGCCTCGCCGTAGCCGACATAGACCAGCAGCAGCAGCGACGCCAGTGCCACCGCCAGCATCACCGCGAAATCGGCGAGGCGGCGGCGCAGCCCGGCGAGCGGCATGGCGCTCAAGCCAGCAGTTCCGCGATGTGCTGCACGGCGGCGGGCCGGTGGGCGAGATAAAATTCCAGCCTGTCCACCAGCAGCGACAGCACCAGGTCCTCGTAGCTCATGCCGTGCTGCGCCAGCCCGACGCAAACCAGGCTGACGGCCTTGCCGTCGGGGCGCTTGAGGTCGGGCTTGGGGTTGGCTTCGAGGATGTGGAGCCTGCCAGCGGCATCGGCGCGCAAATCCAGCCGCACCAGGGTGCGCAGATTGAAATCGTTGTGGACCCGGCGGGCCAGGTACATCAGCTCAGCATGGACCGGATCGCGCGCATCGAGCAGGCGGGTGCGATCAAGCGTGATGGGCCGCACGTCCATCGAGGTGAAGATGGGCTCGTCGGCGCCAAGCAGGCGCTCGAGCATGGAGAAGGCGAAGGGCTCGGCCTCGCGCCGCAGCTGGCCGTCCCGCGCGACGATGCGGCCGCATACCGACACGCAGTATTCGCGGCCGGGCAGATGCGGCTCGATCATCACTTGGTTCAAGGTGGTGCGATAGACCGACTGCACGGCAGCGGCGATGTCGGCGCGGCGCTCGACGAAGGTGACGCCGATCGAGCCGCGCCCCGACACCGGCTTGACCACGAAGGGACCGGCATGGTCGCCAAAAGTGGCGGCGTAGCGCGGGTCGGCGGTGATGTCGTGCGCGTCGTTGGCGCCGTCGCAGACCAGGAACGGCGCGGTGGGCAGGCCGATACTCGCCAGCTCGCGCTTGAAGACGTGCTTGTTGTCGAGCGTGACGGCCAGCAGCGGGCGATGGCCGACATAGGGGATGCCCGCCAGCTCGAGCAGCGCCGGCGTGTGCGCCACCGCATCGTAGCCCTGCACGCCCGCCGTATTGAGCCAGGCGAAATGGTGCCGCCCCTGGCGCAGCTTTTCGACCAAGGTCAGATCGTCGGCCAGCAGATCGACGTGGCGAAAGCCCGCGCCGCGCAGCGCCGTGGCGATGTCTTCGGCCACGGAACGATAGGATTTGTCGGAGCGCGGGTTGTGCGTGCGATTTATGACGGCATTGGGCTGGTGCCGGTCGCCGTTATAGATCACGGCCAGGCGCAACGTGTCGCGCAGCCGGTCGAGGCGCGGCTGCAACAGCGTCGAATGCCCGTCCATCACAAGACGCCCGCAGCGCAGACACGTATTGAAAACACCGCTTAACTCCCCCAAGCGCGACACCGCAGCGCGCTTCCCCCGCGCCTGTCCGATGCGAGGTCACCTAATGGCAAGTCGGCTGCGATTTCAAGCAGGTATTGGCTTAAGCCGCGCAACCTGCAGTGCGAGATCTACGACGCCGCCCCCGGCGTCAGCGATAGCATCCAGTCATGGAAGGCTTTGACCTTGCGCCGCTTCAAGGCGGCGGGCGGGCAGACGAAGTAATAGGCCGCTTCGATCGGCAAAGTGAGATCGAACGGCTGCACCAGACGGCCGGCGGCGATGTCGCGTTCGACCAGCTGCGTCTGGCCCAGCGCCACGCCGACGCCCTCGATCGCCGCTTGCAGGGCGGTGAAGACCTGGTCGAACACCGGGCCGCGATTGGCATCGACGCCTTTGACGCCGGCCGCCGTCAGCCACAGCCGCCAGTCGTCGCGCGCGGTGGTGGTGTGCAGCAAGGTCACGCCCGCCAGATCGGACGGCTGCTTCAGCCCTTTGCGCCCCTTGACCAGCGCCGGCGCGCAGACGGGAAACGAGTCCTGGCTGAACAGGCGCTCGACGAACAGGCCGGGCCATTTGCCCAGCCCCCAGCGGATGGCGGCATCGACCGTGTCGCGCTGGAAATCGACCAGTTCGAACGAGGTCGAGAGCTGCACCTCGATTTCCGGATGCAGGGCCTGGAAGCTGGAGAGGCGGGGCACCAGCCATTTGGTGGCGAAGGACGCGGTCGAGGAAATCACCAGCGGCGCGGTCTCGTCGCGCCGCAGCAGCCGGTCGGTCGCCTGGTCGATCATGTCGAAGGCATCGCGCAAGGCTGGCAGATAGGCCTGGCCCGCTTCCGACAGCAGAACCGTTCGATTGCGGCGCACGAAGAGCTTCACCGCCAGCCGCTCCTCCAGCATGCGGATCTGATGGCTGATCGCGGCCTGGGTGACGTTCAACTCGGCGGCGGCGCGGGTGAAGCTCAGATGCCGCGCGGCGGCCTCGAAAGCCCTCAAGCCATTCAATGGCGGTAGCCGGCGGAATGCTGTCATTTCGATAAATATAACTCATGGAAGAATGAGAAACCATCGTTTGTTGAATGGATCGAAAAGGCCCAATTTCCCTTCAACAGACGAGCACAAAGGAGAACGGTCATGAGCATCCTTACCCACAATCATTATAAGGAATTCTGGGCCGAGAAGTCCCTGCTGGCCAGCCTGGCGGTGGTTTCCGAATGGCGCAAGCGGGCCCGGGCCCGGGAAGAGCTCAGCCACCTGACCGAGCGCGATGCCCGCGACATCGGCCTCACCGCCGCTCAGGTCGAATTCGAAGCCAGCAAGCCCTTCTGGCAGGCCTGACGAGACGAGGAGCGCCCCGACCCCTCGGCGCTCTTTAGGGGAAGCGGGTTTCCCTGCCCCTCCCCTTCAAGCCGGCGACACCATTTCCGCTCCCAGGTGTCGCCGGTTTTTTATTTCCAGACCGGTGCAGCCGCTGCCATCCTGCGCCGATGATCGCCGTCCTGCGGACATTACTGTTTTGTGTCGCCCTCGTCTTCTCTGGCACTGCGTTCGCGCAAGACGCCTGGCAGCAGGGACGGCAAGCTTATGAGCGCGGCGACTTCGCCACCGCCGCCCGGCATTTAACCGTGGCGGCGCGCGCGGGCAATCAGCGCGCCGCGCTGAGCCTGGGTTTCCTCTACGACAATGGCTGGGGCGTGGTGCGCGACGGCGCGACGGCGCAGGAGCTTTACATCGCCGCCGCTCCGCTGATGGCCATGGCCAAGAACAATCTCGCCTATCTCTGGGCGCGGCAGAACGGCCTGCTGAAACAGGCGCTGTGTCTCTCGGCGCAGACTCTCGCCGAAGAGCCGGACAATGCCTATTACCTCGACACCTATGGCTTCATCCTGCTGCGGCTGGAGCGGGCGGAGCAGGCACGCGCCTATTTCGCCAAGGCCATTCGCATCCTGCCCGACTACGCCGATGCGCTGGAGCATCTGGGCGACGTCGCCGCCATGACCGGCGCCGGCACTGCGCGCGATTACTGGCGCCGCGCCCAAACCAATCCGCGCGACGAGCGCCAGAACGCGCGCGTGCAGGCCAAGCTGGGCGGCGCACCCGGCCTGGGCGACGTCAACCAGCACCCGCCGTTCAAACTGCGCGATCCGGGCTTGCCGAAAGAATGCGGGATGCCGAGCGTGTAGAGGGCGCGGCGCTCCTCATGTCTCCTCTCCCCAACGGGGAGAGGATTAAGGTGAGGGGGACTCATAATGACGACGCCCCCTCATCCCGGCCTTCTCCCCGTTGGGGAGAAGGAGCAGGAACGCAAGGGAAGTGAACTCAATCCCCCGCCACGAAGCTCGTCCACGCGCCGTTCTTCTCGATCACGCCGCGCCAGCCGACGTAATAGCCCTTGGCGCGGCCTTCGAGGAACCACTGGTCGATGTCCTTGCCGTAGAGCGCCTCCATCTCCTTCTTTTCCGCCGGCGTCAGATCCTTCCAGTCCATCGTCGCGGAAATCGGAAAGATGAAGGCGCCCGCTTCGACCATGACGCCACAGCGCATGGCGAAGATCGCCGCGATGTAGAGCGGCACGTCGATGCCCTGCTTTATCGAATCCTGCCAATAGGCAGTGGGATCGCCGGCATCGTCGCCAAAGGAGAAGGTGAATTCGCCCGGCCCGACCAGCTTTTTCAGCGCCGCCAGGTCGGCCGCCTTGGCGGCGGCGATGATGGTGTCGCGCTTGGCCGCCACCGGCGCCGGCAGTTGCTGGGGACAACGTTGGGCCTGCACAGGCAACGCGGTCGCCAATATCAGGCCGGTCAGCAGCATCAAACGGGCGAGCATGGTTTCCTTACCTCTTGGGTAATTGTGCCGCTTCCCCGCTTTTTGGCAAAACATCTTCCAGAGACAAACGCAGGAGGACGCCATGAATGCCCTGAGCAAGCCGACCGACCCGATGATGGCCCAGTTCGTCCAGTCGATCCTGATCGACGGGCCGGTGGCCAAGCGGCTGGGCATCCAGCTGCGCTCTATCGAGCCCGAGCGCGTGGTGCTGTACCTGCCCTACGATGCTTCCAACATCACCGTCGGCTCGATGGTGCATGGCGGCGTCATCGCCACCCTGATCGACATCGCTGGCGCCGCCGGCTCGGCCTCGGGCGCCGATTCCAGCAAGACCACGCGCGGCGCCACGACGTCGCTGGTGGTGAACTATCTCAATGCCGCTAATGGCGTCGATCTGGAAGCGGAAGCCACCGTGATCAAGCGCGGCCGCGACATGACGGTGACGGAGATCGCGGTGCGCGACCCGGACAAGGCTCTGATCGCCACCGGCACGGTGACCTCAAAGCTGTGGTGAGGCTTTCGTCCTTTCGGGCGCGGCAGCGAAATACTGCCAGCTCCATTTGAACAGCGGCAGTTGGGCCGCTTCTGCCAGGCCGACATCGTCCCAGTCGGCGCCGACCATGAAGGCCTCGCCCGGGGCGCGGCCCATCTCGCGCAGCGCACCGGTGAAGCCTTGCAGCGACGCGGTGAAATCGCGCGTGTCGATCTCGACCAGCCTGGTGAGTTTGCCGCCCAGCGCGTCGTTGAGCGCCGACGAGTCCAGGCCCTGCAGCCAGCGGCGATGGCGGAAGCGGTCGGCCAGCACCACGATCTCGCAATTCTTCAGCGTGGCGATTTTGTCCGTCGCCAGCGCATCGGGCGACCAGCGGTTCTGGCCATTGAAGAAGCGCGGCTGCACTGGACCCAAAGCCGGCAGCGTTGTCGTCAGCAGCGACAGCGAGCGGCCGCGATCGAGCATGACGCCGACATAGTCGCGATAATCGAGCCCGAGCTGCTCGGCGCGGCGCAGGCGCATCAGCGCGACTTCGCGCGAGGGAGCCTTCCAGGCTTTCTCCGCCGCCTTGCGCCACAACACCAGCCTGCCAAAGCCTTCCAGCGGCGGACCCTGGTTGTGGCCCATGCCCGGCCGGCGCAGCAGCGTGTGGCTGTTGCGGTGGAATTCGGAACGGTGAATCCGGTCGCCCATGGCCGGATTTTAGCCGATTCCCGGCAGGCTTGAAGCCCTAGGGCCGCAAAGCGCCGCGCTGTAGCAAATCCGCCGCTAACAGGGTCGGGCTGCTGAAAAACAAGGCATCGAAGCCAAGCCGCGCCGCAGCATCGACATTGGCCTGGTTGTCGTCGATGTAGATCGAATTGCCGGCATCGATGCCGTAGCGCTGGCAAACCAGCCGGAAAATCGCCGGGTCCGGCTTGCGCAATTTCTCCTGCCCCGACACCACGATGCCCTCGAACAGCGCCAGCGACGGCAGTCTGGGCAGGCTCTCGTCATAGGTGTCGGAGGCCCAGTTGGTCAGGCCCAGCAGGCGCTGACCCTGCAGCTTCAGCCGCTTCAGCAACTCGACGCTGTCATGGATTTCCCCGCGCAGCATCTCCATCCAGCGCGGACGGAAGGCCTCGATCTGGGATTTGTATTTTGGGAATTTCGCGCAGAGCTCGGCCGTCGCCGTTGGCCAGTCGTGCGAGCCGCTATCGGTCAGCAGCATCCAAGGCCCGTTGACGACGTTCTTCAGGAAATAGTCAAGCTCGGCCCTGTCGGTGAAAAGCTGCTCATACACGTAGCGCGGCTGCCAATCGACGATCACGCCGCCCAAGTCGAAGACGATGGCGTCGGGGGATTTTTTCGACGGCAATTGATCGGCAACACTCATGCTGTCCTGCATTCTTCCGTGGCTGCTGGCGTGGCATCATGCCGGACTTGGTGCGGGCGATGAAGGAAAGAAGCGAATGACATCCACTCGGAGAAAAGTCGCCCTCATCACCGGCGCCGCGCGCGGCATTGGCCTCGCTGCGGCGAAGCGTTTCCTGGCCGAGGGCTGGCAAGTCGCGCTGCTGGATGTGCGGGGTGATGAGGTGCGGGCATCGGCCAGGGCGCTGAACCGCGCCGACGACACGCTGGCGGTTGAGGCCGACGTTTCCGATTCGGCCGCCGTGCAAAAAGCCGTGCAGCAGACGCAAGATCGCTTCGGCCACATCGATGCGCTGGTCAACAATGCCGGCATCGCCATCTTCAAGCCGCTGCTCGACGTGTCGCTGGAGGAGTGGAGCCGCGTGCTGGCAGTCAATCTCACCGGCCCGTTCCTGATGACGCAGGCCGTGGCGCCGCTCATGCGCGATCAGGGCGGCGGCGCCGTCGTCAACATCACTTCGATCTCCGGCCTGCGCGCTTCGACTTTGCGCGTCGCCTACGGCACCAGCAAGGCGGCACTGGCGCATCTGACGCGCCAGCAGGCGGCGGAGCTGGCGCAGTACAACATCAGGGTCAACGCCGTGGCGCCCGGCCCGGTCGAGACCGCGATGGCGAAGGCCGTCCATACGCCGGAAATCCGCGCCGATTATCACGACCATATCCCGCTCGACCGCTATGGGCTGGAGAGCGAGCTGGCGGCGGCGATCTTTTTCCTGTGCTCGGAGCAGGCGAGCTACATCACCGGCCAGGAGCTGGCGGTGGATGGCGGCTTCGACGCCGCCGGCATCGGCCTGCCGACTTTGCGCGGCGAGCGGCGCAACGAATAGAGGATTACAATCCGACGGCGCTTATAGGGAGGTACCATGCATCTCATGACAGTCCCGCGAATAGTGCTTACTGCCGCCGTGATCGCGTTGGGTTCCCCTGCGATAGCTCATGCAGCCGAGATCAAGGTGATCGCCGCCAACGCGATCAAGAGCGGCTATGGCGAACTGGTTGCGGGCTTCGACAAGTCGCACTCGGTGGTCACGACCTATGCCGGCACCGCCGATACGGTAAAGCGGATCAGCGGCGGCGAAGTCTTCGACCTGGTCATCATCGGCTCCGATGGCATCGACCGGTTGGTGGCCGCCGGGAAACTGGTTGCGGGCAGTCGCGCCGATTTCGCCAAGTCGGGCGTTGGCATCGCCGTCCGCGCCGGTGTCGCCAAGCCCGACGCTTCAACCAGCGACGCCGTGAAGGCGGCGGCGCTGGCGGCCAAATCGATCGTCTATTCGGCGGGACCCAGCGGTCTTTATGTCGGCGAGCTGTTCAGGAAACTGGGAATTTCGGAGCAGGTGGCGGCAAAGGTCAGACAACCGTCGTCGGGCGCCGAGGTAGCGGCAATTGTTGCGCGCGGAGAGGCGGATCTCGGTTTTGCCCAGGTGAGCGAATTCCTGGGCGTCCCTGGTCTCACCGACCTTGGGCCGCTGCCAGCCAGCATCCAGAACTACACGATTTACGCGATCGGGCTGCATGTCGGCGCGCCGTCATCCGACGCTGCCAAGGCCCTGGTCAACCATCTCAGGGCTCCACAGGCCGCGCCGTCCATCAGGAAAATGGGGATGGAGCCAGGCTGAGGACGATCGTTACGGCCCCGGCCCGAGCAGCGCCTGGTCCTCGATCGGCGGCTCGGTCGTGGCGGGGCTCTGGCGCATCCATTCCATCAGCAGCACATAGGCGACCGCCAGCACCACCGGGCCGATGAACAGGCCGACCAGCCCGTCGACGATCATGCCGCCGATGACGCCGATCAGGATCACCGGCATCGGCACTTCCAGCCCGCGGCCCAGCATCAGGGGCTTCAGCACGTTGTCGCTGAGGCCCGCGATCACGGTCCACACCGTGAAGATGATGGCCGGCGTGGTTGCTTCGGTGGCGAAGACGTAGACGATGACCGGCAGGGTGATCAGGAACACCGGCACCTGCACGATGGCGAACAGCAGGATCACCAGGGTCAGCAGACCGGCGCCCTCCAGCCCGATGGCGAAAAAGCCGATGCCGGTCAGCACCGCCTGGATCACCGCCACGCCGACCACGCCGGTCGCCACGCCGCGGATGGTGGCGGCGGTCAGGATCACCAGACGGCTGCCCTGAGCCGCACTGCCGAGGATGCGGGTCAGTAGCCGCTCGGCGAACCCCGCGCAGCCTTCGCCATAGGCAACCAGCACGGCGGCAATGGCGAAGGACGCCACGAAGATCATCTCGCCCGCCACCAGGCCGCTGGCGAAGGCGGCCAGCGACGCCGCCGGCCCTTTCAGCATCGGACCGTATTTGGCCAGCGCCTCCGGCACGTTGGCGGCGATCGCGATCCAGGCGTCGGCCAGTTTCGCGCCCACCAGCGGCAGTTCGGCCAGCCAGCCGGGCGGCGCCTTCACCGTCAGGGTGCCGTCCTGCAGGCTGGTGAACAGCGAATAGAGCGAGGCGCCGAGCGAGGCCAGCACCATGGCCGTCAGCAGGAACATCGCCGTCACGCCGACCAGCCCGATCAGCAGCGCCGACCAGCGATTGCCCAGCCGCCGCGCCAGGCGCAGATGCAGCGGGTAGAGCATCACCGCCAGGATTGCCGACCACAGCAGCACGCCGATGAACGGCATCACGATGCGGATGCAGGCGTAGATCAGCAAGGCGGCGAGCGCGATCTGGAAGGCGTCGTCGAGCTTGCGCGTCGGCTTGCGGGCGAGGTCGGGCGCGATGCTGGCCATGTGATGTCTCCCTGGAGGCCAGCATAGAGCCAATTACCGTGGAGGCGACAAGCACAGCCTGATCCACGAGTTTTCGAATACAACTTCCGGTATATTTTCTTTCAATTCAATCGTTCTATGATTGTTCCGGTTT
>JAQSWP010000057.1 GCA_029266575.1 Alphaproteobacteria bacterium
CGAACGCGAGGGCGAATTGGGCACCGTGTCATCGGGGGCGCGGGCCGATCTGATCGCCGTCGAGGGCGATCCGCTGCGCGACATCTCGGTACTGGAGCATCAAGGCTGTATGATCAAGCTGATCGTCTCGGGTGGTCGCATTCACAGGAACGCTCTTTAGGAAACGCTCATGACCAAGGCGCTGCACGATCTCACCCTGACCGAGATGGCCGAAGGCCTGAAGGCCAAACGCTTCACGTCGCGCGATCTAGCCGATGCGTTTCTAGCGCGCATCAAGAAGGCCGACGGCAAGCTGCATTCCTATGTCGAGGTGTATGCGGAAGAAGCGCAGGCGCTGGCCGCCGCCGCCGACAAGGCGCGCGAAGCCAAATTGCCGCTGTCGCCGCTGCACGGCCTGCCGATCGCCTTCAAAGACCTGTGCGAGATCGAGGGCCGCATCGCCACCGGCGGCTCGAAGATGTGGGAAAAACGCGTCAGCACCACGACCTGCGCCACGGTCGAGCGCCTCTTAGGCGCCGGCATGGTGCCGCTGGGCAAGCTGCACATGGTCGAGTTCGCCTTCGGCACCTGGGGCACCAATCCGCTGATGGGCACGCCGTGGAATCCGTGGGACACGCAGACACAGCGCGTGCCGGGCGGCTCGTCGAGCGGGTCCGGCGTCGCCGTCGCCGCCGGCCTGGCGCCGGCCGCGATCGGCTCCGACACCGGCGGCAGCGTGCGCATTCCCGCCGCCTTCAATGGCATCGTCGGCCTGAAGACCACCTGGGGCCGCATCTCCCTGCACGGCACGCTGCTGCTGTCCAGGACGCTCGACACGATCGGCCCGATGACGCGCTCGGTGCGCGATACAGCGCTGATCTATGATGCGCTGCGCGGTCCCGACGCCCGCGATCCCGCCACCGAAGGCCATGTTGCCGACGACGTTCTGGCGCATCTTGAGGACGGCATCAAGGGTTGGCGGGTTGCGGTGCTGGATTCGGCGCAGCTGCCCGACTTCGTTCATGTCGACGTCCATGCCGGTCTGGCGCGCGCCGCCAAAGCCCTGCGCGATGCCGGCGCGATCGTCGAAACGCTGCGCCTGCCCGACTGGTATTTCACGCTCGGGCCGGAAGTGGGTGGCATCATCTCGACCGAGGCCTACGGCTATCACCGCGACTGGATCGAGGACGAGAGCAAGCCGATCGGCCAATTCGTGCGCAAACGCATTCTAGGGGTGAAAAACCTGGCGCAGGGCGCCTATGCCGACATGCTGCAGCGCCGGCCGGCGCGCATGGCGGAGTTCCTCGAGACCTTGCGTCCCTACCAGGCGCTGGTGACGCCCGGCGCGCCCTTCCCTGCGATTCCCGTCGCCGAAGTAGACGAGTCCTATCTGCATTGCGGCTACTTCACGCGGCCGGGCAATTATCTCGGCCTGTGCAGCCTCAGCCTGCCCGCCGGACTGTCCGGTGGACTGCCCGTGGGCGTTCAGGTGATCGGCAGGCCCTTCGACGAGGCCGGCATCCTGCGCATCGGCCGTGCCTACGAAAAGGTCAGCGATTTCGTCGACGCACGGCCCAACCTGAACGCGCTCGGCCTTTAGGCCGGCGTTACCGCGGCGCGTGCGCCGCCAGGAAAATCGCGACGCAATGGCTGCTGTAGCGATCAAGCCACGCCGTATCGGCATTGATCGCATCAAGGCCGGGCTGGCCGGAAAACAGCGCCTTGATTTCGAGATTGCCGCGCAGGCTGCCCATGAAGCTTTCAGCCGAAATCCTTGCGTCGGCGATCCTCAGATGTCCGGCACGATGTTGCGCTTCCAGATACCGTGCCAAGTCGGAAACGACGCGATCGGGTCCGCTGCGAAACACGGTCTCCGCGAGATCGGGAAACCGATGCGCATCGGCTGCCAGCAGGCGGAACAGGCCGATACTGGTCGGCGCGACCATCAATCCGAGAAAACGGCGGGCGAAATCGCCCAGAACCGGCGCGGGCGGCGTTTCGTGCAGCGCGTCGAGATCGACCGCGCCCATTAGCTCGTCGCAAATCTGCTCAACGATGGCTTGGAACAGCGCTCTCTTGCTGCCGAAATAATTATAGAGCGTCTGCTTGGCGACGCCGGCCCGCCGCGCCACTTCTTCCATAGAGGCCGCCGCATACCCCAACTCGATAAATAGCCGGGTTGCGGCTATCATGATGGCTTGCCGCTTGGGTCCAGCGGTTTCAGGCAGATTTACGGCAACCATGCTCGACTTTCCGCTGGGACAGGATTTTACTTGCCGGCCTATACGAAACGACTATCCTGCCCTACAGGATTTAGACCAGACGGTCTAGTCCATTTTATGGAACCGCGTTAATGCGTCTGTCTCGAAAGCCGCTTCTGATCGGCGTCGCCCTCGCCGTGGTGGCGGTTATTGCCGCGACGCAAATCGCGGCCATCCGCAGTCTTTTCCGCGACAAGCCGCCGGCTGCCGCCACGGCCGCAGCTGCTCCGGTTTCGGTCGATGTCGCAGCGGTCACCACTGGCGCCGTCACCACCGTCATCAATTCGGTCGGTAGTCTGCTGGCCGACAAGTCGGTCACCATCCAGCCAGAAATCGCCGGCATCGTCGCCAAGGTCGGCTTCTCCGAGGGCAGCAAGGTCAAGGCGGACGACGTCCTGATTGAACTCGACAGCACGATCCTGTCGGCCGAGCTGGCGCGCGCCGAAGCGAACCTGGCGCTGCAACAGCAAAATTTCAGTCGCGCCCAGACTTTGGCGGCGCAAGGCAGCGGCACCACCCGCGCCCGCGACGAGGCTACCGCTGCGCTCAGCACCGCGCGGGCCGAATCGCAGCTCGCCAAGGCGCGGCTCGAGAAAGCCACCATCCGCGCGCCCTTTGCCGGCATCGTCGGCCTTAGCATGGTGACGCCGGGCCGCTTCGTCGCGGTGGGCGAGCGCATCGTCAATCTGGAAAGCATCAATCCGATCAAGGTCGATTTCCGCATAGCGGAGAATTTCCTTTCGCAGCTGAAGATCGGGCAGACCATCGCCGTCACTGTAGACGCTTTTCCCAACGCTACCTTCCAAGGCACTGTCTATGCGATGGATCCGCTGGTCGACGTCAATGGCCGCGCCGTGAAGCTGCGCGCCCGCATCGCCAACGAGGATGGTGGCTTGAAGCCCGGCCTGTTCGCCCGCGTCGCGTTGACCTTGCAGGAGCGTCCCAGCGCCATGCTGGTACCGGAAGCGGCCCTGGTGCCGCAGGGCAACGATCAATTCGTCTATCGCGTGCTGAACAACAAGGTGTCGTATGCGAAAATCCGCACCGGCGAGCGCCGCGACGCGCAGGTCGAGGTGCTGGAAGGACTGGCCATCGGCGATCTCGTCGTGGTGGCGGGCCAGCAGAAACTCTTCGAGGGCGCCGCGATAAAGATCGAAAAGACCCTGCAGCCGCCCCAACCCGGCGCCAAGCCTTGAGGCGGAGCGACTGACATGGGGATCTACGAGATCTGCATTCGCCGCCCGGTGTTCGCTACCGTGCTCAGCCTGCTGCTGGTGCTGCTGGGCATCGTCTCCTACGGCCGGCTCACGGTGCGCGAATATCCCGCCATCGACGTGCCGGTCGTCACGGTCCAGACGATCTATCGCGGCGCCTCGGCCGAGATCGTCGAGTCGCAGGTCAGCCAGGTGCTGGAAGCCTCGATCGCCGGTCTGGAAGGCATCGAAATCCTGTCCTCGCGCAGCCGATCCGAAGTCAGCCGCATCGCGGTTCGCTTCTTGCTGAACACCGATCCCGACGTCGCCGCCAGCGAGGTGCGCGACCGCGTGGCGCGGGTGCGTTCCCGTCTGCCCGACGAAATCGAGGAACCGGTGATCGCCAAGATCGATGCCGACGCGCAGCCGATCATGTACATCGCCTTCACCAGCTCGACCTTGTCGCAGCTGGAAGTCACCGACATCGCCGATCGTTACGTCAAGGACCAGATCCAGAACGTGCCCGGCGTGGCGGAAGTCACGATCTTCGGCGAGCGGCGCTATGCCATGCGGATCTGGGTGGATCGTGCGCGGCTGGCGGCGTATTCGCTGACGGTGCAGGACGTGGAGAACGCGCTGCGCCAGCAGAATGTCGAAATCCCCTCCGGCCGCATAGAAAGCACCGACCGCGAATTCACCGTGCTATCGCGCACTGGCTTGATCACGCCCGAAGGCTTCGGTCGCATCGTCGTGCTCGAAACCGGTGGGCAGCTGGTGCGCCTGCGCGACGTCGCCAAGATCGAGCTGGGGGCGCGCGACGAGCGCACCGTTACCCGCTTCAACGGCAAGCCGGCGATTTCGCTGGGCGTGGTGAAACAGGCCACCGCCAATCCGCTCGACGTCTCGCGCGAGGTACAGGCCAAGCTGCCGGCCATCATCGAAGCGCTACCACCTGGCCTGGCGCTCGACGTCGCCTATGACACCTCGGTGTTCATCGACGAATCGATCAAGTCGGTCTATCACACCATCGTCGAAGCGGTGATCCTGGTGGTGCTGGTGATCCTGCTGTTCCTGCGCTCTTTCCGCGCCACCTTGATCCCGCTGGTCACCATACCCGTGTCGCTGATCGCCACTTTCGCCGTCATGTACGCGGCAGGATTCTCCATCAACACCCTGACCCTGCTGGCCATGGTCCTGGCGATCGGACTGGTGGTGGACGACGCCATCGTGGTGCTGGAGAACGCGCACCGCTACATCGAAGGCGGCATGCGCCCGTTCGAGGCGGCGCTCAAGGGTACGCGCGAAATCGCTTTCGCCGTGCTCGCCATGACCATTACCCTGGCTGCAGTCTACGCGCCGGTCGCCTTCACCACCGGCCGCACCGGCCAGTTGTTCATCGAATTCGCCATGACGCTCGCCGGCGCGGTACTGATCTCGGGCTTCATCGCGCTCACCCTGACGCCGATGATGTGCTCGCGCCTGCTGCGCGGCCACGAGAAGCATGGCCGCATCTACAACTTCCTCGAACTCTGCCTGCAACGGCTGACCAGCGGCTACCGTCGGGCCCTGACGGCCTCGCTCACAATGCGCGGCATCGTCGTGCTGTCGCTGCTGGGCGTCATGGTGGGCGGCTATGCGCTATTCACGCAGCTGAAGTCCGAGCTGTCGCCGATCGAGGATCGCGGTGTCATCCTGGTGGTTGGCGAGGCGCCGGAAGGCTCGACCATCGGCTATACCGCGAGCTTCGCTCGCCAGTTCGAACCCATCGTCTCCAAGCTGCCCGAGGTCGCGAGTTACTTCGCCGTCGCCGGCAATCCAGAAGTCACCGACGCCACTTCGTTCTCGCGGCTGAAGAACTGGAGCGAGCGCAGCCGCACGCAGCAGCAGATCGTTTCTTCTATCGTGCCGGAATTGTCGCGGATGACCGGCATGCGCACCTTCGCCAACAATCCGCCCTCCCTGGGGCAGAACGCGCGCTCCAATCCGGTGATGTTCGTCATCGGCAGCTCGCGCAGCTATGAGGAAATGGACAAGTACGCCAATCTCCTGCTGGAACGGGCGCGCACCAATCCCGGGCTGGGCAACGTGCGCACCGATCTGCGCCTCAACAAGCCGCAGCTATCGGTGGAGATCGACCGCGACAAGGTAGCCGATCTCGGCTTGTCGGTGGAGACCGTCGGCCGCACGCTGGAAACCTTCCTGGGTGGCCGGCAGGTCACGCGCTTCAACAAATCGGGCGAGCAGTACGATGTGGTGGTCCAGGCCGCGGACGCCGACCGCCGCCGTCCCAGCGATCTCAGCGACATCTATGTGCGCGGTCGCCAGGGCGAGATGATCCAGATCTCCAATTTCGTGCGCATCGTCGAGAACGTCGCGCCCAAGGAGCTGGCGCGCTTCAACCAGCTGCGCAGCGTCACGCTGTCGGCCACCCTGGCCGACGGTTATTCTTTGGGCGAAGCGCTGCAATACCTCGAACAGGAGGCGGAGCAGGTTCTGCCCAATGATTTTCGCGTCGATTACGTTGGCCAGTCTCGCGAGTTCAAGACCTCCAGCTCGTCGGTGCTGCTCACCTTTGTCCTCGCTTTGGGCTTCATCTACCTGGTGCTGGCAGCGCAGTTCGAAAGCTTCCGCGATCCGCTGGTGATCATGATCACCGTGCCGCTGTCGATGGCCGGCGCTTTTCTCGGCCTGCTGCTGAGCGGCGGCACGCTCAACATCTACAGCCAGATCGGGCTGGTGACGCTGATAGGCCTGATCACCAAGCACGGCATTCTGATCGTCGAATTCGCCCGCCAAGGCATGGAACGCGGCCTCTCGCCGCGAGACGCCGCGATCGAGGCCGCCACCTTGCGCCTGCGCCCCATCCTGATGACCACCGGCGCCATGGTGCTCGGCGCCCTGCCGCTGGCGCTCGCCGTCGGCGCCGGCGCGGAAAGCCGGCGTCAGATCGGCTGGGTGATCGTAGGCGGCATGTCCTTGGGCACCATACTGACGCTGTTCGTCGTGCCGACCGTTTTCACCCTGCTGACGCGGGTGCGGCAGGTCTACGACGAGCATTCCCGCATCAAGCCGGTGCCGGCCGAATAGTCAGGCGGGATTCCCGCTTTTGCTCTCGCCTCTGGCCTCGTGCAGCAGCAGATAGATGCCGCTGCCGGCGATGACGGCTGCGCCGACCCAGGTCCACAGATCCGGGAAGGTCGTGAACGCCATGTAGTCGAAAATAATGGCGCCGAGGATCTGCACGTAGTTGAAGGGCGATACGGTGCTGGCCGGCGCCAGCGCCATGGCATGGGCGATGCAGTAATGCCCGATACCGCCTATGACGCCCATGCCGCAGAACATCATCAGATGCAGCAGCGTTTCCGGTGTCTTCCAGAAGAACGGCACGATGAAGCTCATCAGGATGGTGCTGAGCACCACGCTGTAAACCGCGGTCGTTTCCGGCGTGTCGGCGCCGGCGATGCGGCGCATGACGATCTGGTACATGGCGTAGCTCGCCGCACTGCCCAGCACCAGGAACGCGGCCCAGTGGAACAGCGCGCTGCCCGGCCGCATGACGATCAGCATGCCAGCGAATCCCACCAGCACCGCAAGCCAGCGCGACAGCCCTACCTTCTCCTTCAGCAGCAGCACCGACAAAAGGGTAACGATCAGGGGCGCGGTGAAGATCAGCGCCGAGGCATTGGCCAGCGGCATGTATTCCAGCGCCACGAACATCATTGCCGTCGAAACCAGCAGCAGCAGCGAAATGCTCATCTGCGCCAGCGGCTGGTTGCAGTGGAACAAAGGCAGCAGGCCGATCCTGGGGACGAACAGGATCAGCAGGAAGACGAGATGACCAGCGTTGCGCGCCCACACGATCTGAGTCGGGTGGTAATGGACGATCAGCGCCTTGGCGAAGCCGTTCATCACCGGAAACAGCAGGGCCGCGGTGCACATCAGCAGGATGCCGCGGATAATTCGCTTGCTGGTTTCGGAGGGACTGTGGGGTGGTTGGGCGATCGGCCCGGATAAACGCTCGTTCACCCAGGCAGTATAAAGTGGCGGGCGCGTCTGTCGATACGCGCCCGCGCCATGGGGTTATGCCGAATTCGCGCGGCTTTGGCTAAGCGGCCGTTTGCGCCGCGATCTTGGTGATTTCGTCATGCGTGTCGGGATCGAACGGGTTGAGATCGGGCTTGTCGGTGTCGCATTCGCCCGCCCGCGCCTGCTTGCGCGCCAGATGGGCGAGCTTGGTGTAATGGGCGTGCACGGTCTCGATCTCTTGTTCGGTCAGCTCCTCGAGGTCGAGCATGGCGTTATGCGCGCCCTCGACGCAGCGGATCAGCTCGTCGAGTTTAAGCTGCAAAGCCATCTGGTCGCGGTTCTGCGTCGCCTGGATCAGGAACACCATCAGGAAAGTGATGATGGTGGTGCCGGTGTTGATCACCAACTGCCAGGTGTCGGAAAAGCCGAACAGTGGTCCGGTCGTCGCCCACACGATGATGACGGCAAGCGCCAGACAGAAGGACAGCGGCCGGCCCGTGACCTTGCCGACCGACCGCGTGACGCGGGTGAAAAGATTGCCACCTGAAATCATATTATCCCCTCCAGTAAAGGCGACTGCCCCAACGAGTAACGGTTCCAGTTCATACCGGCCGGGCCAGCACCGCCGCAATCATCAATGCGCCAACGGCGCTGACCAGCGCGCCGCCCGCAATCGTCATGCCGCGCTGCAGCCATTCGTGGCCACTGCCGTCAACAAAGCGCATGCGCAGGAAAACCGCTGTGAAGCCGAGCACAATCAGGGTCAGCGCCATACCGACGCTGATGGCGAAGGCGCCCAGCAATCCGACCAGCAGCAGGCCATTGGCCAGCGAAAACAGCAACAGGATCATGGCACCGCTGCATGGCACCGCGCCCGCCACGGTCAGCAGGCCCAGCATAGCGTCCGGCCGCAGGAATTGCCGCAGCCGCCGGCGCCAGCCCCCCGAATCCTGCAGGGCAGCCCCATCGTGGTAATGGCCTTGATGGTGATCGCCGCGAACGTGATGAGGGTGATCATGGTCGTGGTCGTGGGAATGCGCATGGCCAGTGCCGCGCAGACCCGCGATCAGGCGCCAAAGACCGATGGCCAGGATCAAGCCGTAGGCCACTAGCTCTATAATGCGCGTCTGGTCCATGACGTCGAGTGACGCGACATGGAGAATGACCGAGAGCACCAGCACGATAAGAATGGCGGAAATGGTATGGCCGAGCGCAATCCAACTGCCGGCGAAAATCGCCGCCGACCAGTGTCGGGCGCGGTCCATGAAATAAGCGGCCACGATCGCCTTGCCATGGCCCGGTCCCAGCGCATGGACCACGCCGTAGATAAATCCCACCATCACCAGCGCCAGCACCGCCGGCAGCCCCTCGCCGCGGCGGATATTGCGGACTTCGGCGGACAGGGCGCGGTTGGCCTCGCTCTGCCAGCGGCTGATCTGCGCCAGAACGGCGTCGATCGTGTCGCCGACGAAGATCGGTGTCATTATCGCCGGCTCCAGTGCCGTGGCGGCGCCCGCAAGGCACGCCACCATTCCACCAGCCAGGAGCAGGATGCGGATCATTGAGCGCTACAGGAGATCGTATCGGGCGTGAGGCTGCCCCACATCTGGGTCTTCACCGGCTGGCCCGGCCCGGCGGTGCAGGAAAATCCCGTGCCGCTCAAGGGTTGTTTCTCGTCCGCCCGCATCTCGATGTAGTACTCGGAATCGAGCGACCACACCGACAGGGTTTTGGCTGGCGCCAATAGCTTTAGCGTAAACGTATAGACGACGAAATCACCTTCGACTGCGGCGGTGAAATGATCGGCTTTCTCCGCCTGCCAGGCTGCGCCATCCAAGGTAAAGGTGGCGTAGAATTTCACCTTCTCCAGATTGGCCACGGTGCGCGCCGCCAGCGCCTCGATCTCCGGCTGGGAGAGTTTGCGGTCGCGGTCGCGGTCGACGGTGCTCAGCACCAGATCGCTGTAGAGATCGTCGAAGCGCCAGCGCAGCTTGATCGCGGCAATGGCGCCCTTTTCGATCTGGGGCTCGACATGCCAATGGATGAACACATGCGGATGGGCTAGCGCCCGCTCCCATGGCATCAGTGCCAGCAGCAACGATGCCATTATCCCCAAACGCATTACTTGCGCCCCTTGCCGGATTTTACAGCGCCGGATTTCGGAATCGGTCTGGGCCGCCCCCGATCGTCGATCGCGACGAAGACAAAGGTTCCCTCGGTGACCTTGATCGGCTCCGGATCGAGCCGGCGCTGCACGATGGTCTCGAGCTTGATCGAGACCGAGGTGTTGCCGATGCGCTCGACCTCGCCATAGATGCTGACCACGTCGCCGACCTTGATGGGCTTGTTGAAGGTCATGCCGGCGACCGCCACCGTCGCCACCCGCCCCTGCGCTACGCGCGCCGCGGCGATGCCACCGGCGATGTCCATCTGCGCCATCACCCAGCCGCCGAAAATATCGCCATTGCCGTTCATGTCGGCCGGCGCCGGGGCGGTGCGGATGACGGGATCGCGGCCGGGGCGGATTTCTGCCGGCTCCGAGCCGCGGGCGGGTTTGGCCATTGTTTCCCTCTGCCTTTATTTTGTGATACGAGAAGCCAATACCTACCATATAAGGCAAATTGCAGCCAGTTACGGCCTGCAATCATGGGGATTTCACTCGGCATGGCCAAGGCGAAAGATCTGTTTTCCAACGCGCCGAAGGGGAAAAACGCCGGCTATACGGCGCGCGACATCGAGGTCCTCGAGGGGCTGGAGCCGGTGCGCCGGCGGCCGGGCATGTATATCGGCGGCACCGACGAGCGCGCCATGCATCATCTGGTGGCCGAGGTTCTGGACAATGCCATGGACGAGGCCGTCGCCGGCCACGCCAGTGTCATCGAGGTGACGCTGGCGCCCGACAACTGGGTGACGATTTCCGACAATGGCCGCGGCATCCCGACCGACCCGCATCCGAAGTTCAAGAGCAAGTCGGCGCTGGAAGTCATCATGACGACGCTGCATTCGGGCGGAAAGTTCGGCGGCAAGGCCTACACCACATCCGGCGGCCTGCATGGCGTCGGCGTCTCGGTTGTCAACGCGCTGTCGGACGAACTGATCGTCGAGGTGTCGCGCGATCGCCAGTTCTGGGAGCAGCGCTACAGCCGCGGCGAAGCTAAGACCAAACTGAAGAACCTGGGACCGGCGCGCCGGCGCGGCACGATCGTGCGCTTCCACCCGGACCCGAAGATCTTCGGCGACAAGGCGGAGTTCTCGCCGGCCCGGCTCTACAGCATGGCGCGGTCGAAGGCCTATCTGTTTCGTGGCGTCGAAATCCGATGGCAGTGCGATGCCTCGCTGCTCGGCAAGAAAGACGACACACCGCAGAAGGAATCGTTTCATTTCGAGGGCGGCTTGACCGATTACCTGAAGAGCGAGATCGGGGAGCGGACCACCATTACCCCCTCGCCGTTCAGCGGCGAAGCGGAAGCCGATCAGGGCGGCAAGGTGGAGTGGGCCGTGTGGTGGCCGACGGATGGCGAAGGTTTCATCCGCTCCTATGCCAACACCGTCCATACGCCCGAAGGCGGTACGCATGAGACAGGCCTGCGCTCGGCCCTGACCCGTGGCCTGAAGCGCTATGGCGAACTGACCGGCAACCGCAAGGCGGCGCAGATCACCGCCGACGACGTGATCGAGGGTTCGGCCGGCCTGCTGTCGCTGTTCGTCCGCGAGCCGCAATTCCAGGGCCAGACCAAGGAGAAACTGGTCAGTGTCGATGCCGCGCGCATGGTCGAGAACGTGGTCGGCGACCATTTCGACCACTGGCTGGGCGGTGATCCGGAAAGCGCCAATGCGCTGCTCGACGCCATCATCGAAAAGGTCGAGGAGCGGTTGCGGCGCAAGCAGGACAAGGAGCAGCAGCGCAAGACGGCGACGCGCAAGCTGCGCCTGCCCGGCAAGCTGGCTGACTGCACGTCCAACAGTTCGTTGGGCACTGAGATTTTCCTCGTCGAGGGCGATTCGGCCGGCGGTTCGGCCAAGCAGGCGCGCAATCGCAACACCCAGGCAGTGCTGCCCTTGCGCGGCAAGATTCTCAACGTCGCTTCGGCCTCGGCCGAGAAGCTGCGCGAGAATCAGGAAGTGGCCGACCTCATCCTGGCGCTGGGCTGCGGCACCGGCGCCCACTACAATGATGAAAAACTGCGCTACGAGCGCGTCGTGATCATGACCGACGCCGACGTGGACGGCGCCCATATCGCTTCTCTGCTGATGACGTTCTTCTATCGCGAAATGCCGAAGCTGATCGAGAACGGCCATCTCTATCTGGCGCAGCCGCCGCTCTACCGGCTGGTGCGCGGCGCCAATTCCACCTATGCCCGCGACGACAAGCACCGCGCAGAGCTGATGGCCACTACTTTCAAGGGAAATGGCAAGGTCGAAGTCAGCCGGTTCAAGGGCTTAGGCGAGATGCTACCCAACCAGCTCCGCGACACCACCATGGACCCGGCCAAGCGCAGCCTGCTGCGGGTCAGCATTCCGCTGGCCAAGGACGAGACCGAACGGCGCGAGGCGATGCGCACGGCCAAGCTGGTCGAGGATCTGATGGGCCGCAAACCGGAGAAACGTTTCGCCTTCATCCAGGAGAATGCGCAGTTCGCGCGGGATTTGGACGTGTAGCCGGACGTTGTTCAGGCAGCCTTAATTCCGCCCCCTGCCAGGAGCCAGATAGCCTCATGGACGTTCGATCCACGATTGCCGCTCTTCTCGCCACAGGGCTGGTCACCTTCTCCGCCCCTGCCGCGCAGGCGGCCGTCATCACCCATGAAGAAGTCCACATCCAGTACACCTGGGAGGAGTTCTTTGGCGCCGCCGACGGACGGGAATTCCAGGTCCAGATCCGCGGCAATCCCTTCGTAATGCCGAGCGAGGCGTTCCAGCAATCGGTACTCGCCCGGCTGCAGAAGCGTTCCGTGGGCCCCCGCACCACCTGGACCGTCAAGCCGGACCGGGAAGCGGCACCCGACCAGTATCGGCTGGTGCTGGTGTTTGGCGCCGCCAACCAGCTCGGCCAGACGCTGTGCGGGGCATTGCCGACGATCAACTCGGCGCCGGCAAAAATTGCCGGCGGCGTACAGCTGGCCGCCGCCTATTGCCGTGGCCCCGATCCGATGACGGAAGCCTATGCCCGGACCGATTCGACCAGCCCGGACGATCGCTCCTTCGACCAGCTTTTCGGCGAGCTGATGGCGACGCTTTTCCCCCGGCGACCGGGATTGCGACTTGACTCGCCGATCTTCCGACGCGACTAGATAGGGTAATGCTCGACCTCTACCCGCTGATCCGCCCCGCCCTGCCCCTGATGGATGCCGAACAGGGCCACCGCATGGCCTTGTGGGCCTTACGGAACGGGCTGCTGCGGCCGGAAACCACGCCCAACGATCCGGTGCTGACCACCAGCCTGCTGGGCCGGATGCTGCCCAATCCGATCGGGCTGGCTGCCGGTTTCGACAAGAACGCCTTGGTCATCAACGCCACCCAGTCGATGGGCTTCGGCTTCATCGAGATCGGCGGCGTCACGCCGCGGCCGCAGGCCGGCAACCCCCGCCCTCGCCTGTTCCGCCTTTCCGAGGATCACGCCGTCATCAACCGCATGGGCTTCAACAACGACGGCATGGACGCAATCGCCCACCGCCTGACCCAGCGCGAAAAGGCGGCGGGCATGGTCGGCGTCAACATGGCTTCCAACAGCGACAGCACCGACCCGGCCAACGATTTCGACCTGCTGGTGGAGAAGTTCACGCCGCTGGCCGATTACATGACAATCGACATCTCCTGCCCCAACACGCCCAACGGCAAGGTGTTCCAGTCGAAAGCGCCGCTGGAAGGGCTGCTGGAGCGACTGAAAGCCACGCGGGCGCGAGTCGCCCAGCAGGCTGGCATCGCCCTGCCCTGCATGCTGATCAAATCGGCGCCCGACCTGACCGACCAGGAGAAGCAGGATATTGCCCAGGTGACGAAGGCTGCCGGCATCGACGGCATGATCGTCAGCAACACCACGATTGCCCGGCCCGATTCGCTGCGCAGCCGCCATCGCTCCGAACGCGGCGGGCTGAGCGGCCGGCCGCTGTTCGATATGTCCACCCGCCTGCTGGCCGACATGTACAAGCTGACCGAGGGCAAGGTGCCGCTGATCGGCGTTGGCGGCATCGCAAGTGCGGCCGACGCCTACGAGAAGATCCGCCAGGGTGCCTCGGCCGTGCAGCTCTACAGCGCCATGGTGTTCCAAGGCCCGCATATCGTGCACAAGATGAAGCACGATCTGGCCGTGCTGCTGAAGCGCGACGGCTTCGCCAATGTCGGCGTCGCCGTTGGCGCCGCCCACCGCTGACTTAGCCTACGGACGCATCCTGCGGCGTCGCCTGGGCGGCGCGATGGCCGCTGACTTCCGCTCCCGCATCGGACGCAAGCGGCAGGTAGAAGATCAGCGACGTTACGCACAGCGCGCCAATGGCGAGGAAGGCGGGTATGAAATCCTGCGCCCCCACCTCGATCCCGCCGCGCAGGCTGATCGTGACATGCAGCAGCAGCGCCCCGATCGCCACGCCGATGCTGAGCGAAAGCTGCTGCATCATGGAGGCGAAGCTGGTGGCCTTGCTCATGCGTGGCGACGGCACGTCGGCATAGGCCAGCGTGTTGATGGCGGTGAACTGCAGCGAGCGGAAGAAGCCGCCGGCCAGCAGCGCCAGGAAAATCACCAGATGCGCCGTATCGGGCTTGAACAACGCGTAGCTCATCAGGAACAGGCCGGAGATCACCGCATTGCCGATCAGCACGCGGCGAAAGCCAAAGACGCGAATGATCGGCCCGGCCGTCATCTTCATGGTCATGGCGCCGGCGGCGCTGGCGAAGGTCAGCAGGCCCGATTGCAGCGCCGACAGGCCAAAGCCCAATTGCAGCATCAGCGGCAGCAGGAATGGCAGCGCCCCCAGCCCCATGCGAAACAGCAGCCCGCCCAATATCGAGGCGCGAAAGGTCGGCAGGCGCAGCAAGCCGAAATCGACGATGGGCGCCTTGGCCCGCCTGGAATGCCAGACATAGAGCAGGCTGCAGATCGCGCCGCCGACCAGCAATCCGGTGGTGACGTTAAGCGAGAGCACCTCGCGCCCAATGGTTTCGAAGCCGAAGATCAACCCGGCCAGCCCCAGCCCGATCAGCACGAAGCCGCGCAGGTCGAGCGGCGGCACGGTCTCCTCGCGCACGTTCTCGATCAGCAGGGTGACGGCCAGGATGCCGATGAGACCGATCGGAATGTTGATGAAAAAGATCCAGCGCCAGTCGGCATAGGTGACGATGAAGCCGCCGATCGGCGGCCCGATCACCGGCCCGATCAGCGCCGGCACAGTGAGATAGGACATGGCCTTGACCAGGCCGGCCTTGGGAATGGAGCGCAGCAGGATCAGCCGCCCGACCGGAGTCATCATCGAACCGCCGATGCCCTGCAGGATGCGCGCCGCTACCAGTT
>JAQSWP010000058.1 GCA_029266575.1 Alphaproteobacteria bacterium
CTGTAGCCCTCTTTGATCAGGCCACGACCTTGGAAGCCGAACTCCGACGCCGGCAAGCCGGTCATGCGGTGGATGGCTTCCTGCATCTTCAGAAGTTTGATTTCGCGCGCGTAGTGGCCCAGCACGCGCGGGAAGGTGCCCCACAAACGCGGATGGGGGATGCTGTCCCACGGCAAGCCGTCGGAGCCGACCATGGCGCGCGGGTAGGCCAATACGCGCTGCACATCGGCCTCATCCATCTGGAAATAGATCGCGCCGGCCGGCGACACGGCGGCCACGACTTCCTTGCGCGTACTTAAGCCTAGCTCGCGCGCCACCTCGTCGATATCGCGGCCGGAGAATTCGGGCCGGCCGCGGCACCAGGTAATGGTCACCCGATCGGCGCTCTCGACATAATCGGGCAGCAGGATGGTGGAGGAGGCGGTGTAGGGGTAGACGTCGAGCCCCATCGGCTGCTTGGCCTGCAACTTCTCGATTAGAGGCAATGTCTCGCGCGTGCGGCCGAAATTGGTGCGGCCGGCGGTCTTGTGGTGCGAGACGATGAGCTTGACCTTGGCCTCGCGCGCGATGGCGGCGGCTTCCTCGATCGAGTCCAGCACGCTCTCGCGCTCGTCGCGGATATGGGCGGTGTAGATGCCTTTGCCGTTCATGGCCGAGGCGAGGGCCGCGACTTCCGATCCAGGGGCTGCGCGGCCGGGCGGATAGAACAGGCCGGACGACATGCCGGTGGCGCCGGCCTGCATGGCTTCGCGCATTTGGCCCTGCATGGCGGCGATCTGCTTGTCCGACGCCGGCTTGTCGATCTCGGCGACGCAGTTCATGCGCAACGTGTTGTGGCCGACCAAGGTGGCGACATTCAGTGCCGGCGGCGTCTTGCGCAGGCGATCGTGGAAGGCTTCGATGGTCTGGAACTTGGTCTCTTCGCTGTTGACGAACCAGTCGTGCTTGTCGATGCCGGGCCGCGTATAGGGCGCCATCGAGAACCCGCAATTTCCGATCACCACGGTGGTGACGCCCTGACTGGCCTTGGCCGGCACCGAGGGCTGCTCCAGCACGTAGCGGTCATCATGGGTGTGCACGTCGATGAAGCCCGGCGAGAGCGCTTTGCCCTTGGCGTCGATCTCCTTATCCGCCGACATCGATGCCAGCGCGCCGATGGCGGCGATCTTGCCGTTGCTGATGGCAACGTCACCCGTCACCGGATCGGCGCCCGAGCCGTCATAGATGGTGGCGTTGCGGAAGATCAGATCGGCGCGGGCCATGGCGTTTACTCCAAGGTCTCGAACAGTCGCAGCATCAGCCGCGTGCGTTCCTGCAGCGAGGAGAAATAGATCTGCTCGTAATCGGTATGGGCGCCCTTGCCGTCGGGTCCCAGACCGTCGAGCGTCGGGATACCAAGCGCGGCGGTGAAATTGCCGTCGCTGCCGCCGCCGGTCTGCTTGACGTCCTGCAGATCGAAGCCGAGATCTTTCGCCAGGCCCTTGGCGTGGTCGAACAGCGCGGCGATGCCAGCATCCTTCAGATAAGCCGGCCGGTTCATGCCGCCGGTGACGGTGAGCTTGACGTCGGGGTCGGCGGGCTTCAGCGCGAAGAAGCGGGCGCACATTTCCTCGCCTACTGTGGCATCTGGCACGCGCAGATCGACGTCGATCTCGCAGAATTGCGGCACCACGTTGGTGCCGGTGCCGCCCTTGATCTGGCCAACATTGACGGTGATGCCGCGGGCGTAGTCGGTCATGGCTTCGATGGCGATGATCTGGTGCGCCATCTCCTTGATCGACGAGCGGCCGTCTTCATGGCGCACGCCGGAATGCGCCGGACGGCCTTCGCATTTGACATGGAAGCGGCCGACGCCTTTTCGCGCCGTGACGATCTTGCCGCCGTCGCGCGCCGGCTCGGTCACCAGCACGTATTTGTTCTTCTTCGCCTCGGCCTCGATGCGCGCGCGCGAGGTGTCGGAACCGATCTCCTCGTCGGGCACGAACATCAATGTGAGTTTGAGTTTGGTTTTCTGATTGAGGCGGATGAGATGGCGCCAGGCGTAATACGCCATATAGGCTCCGCCCTTCATGTCGTAGATGCCGGGCCCGTAAATGCTGTCGCCCTCGCGCCGCACCTGCAGCGCTTCCTCGATCATGCCGATCGGATGCACCGTATCGAGGTGCGACAAGATCAGGATGCCGGGCTCTTCGCCCCATTCGCTCTGGGCGATCAGCACGTCGCCCTTGTCGTCGGTGCCGGGCACGCGTTCGATGCGCGCGCCCAGACCGCGCATGTCGGTCTCGGCCCTATCGACCATGCGGTTGACGGCGCGAGCGTCATGACTGGGGCTTTCGATTTCGATCCATTCGACGATGCCCTTAAGGATTTCATCGGGGTCGATGGGAATGGCGTTGCTGAGCGGGGGCGAATTTCTGTCCATAGCCAATAGTTTAGCAACGGCTTGACGGGGCGGGCGAGGCGCAGTAATAAACCAACCAGTTGGTCTATTACTGGAGGACCCGATGGCCCGCCCCCGCCTGCGCGATCTCGACCCCCAACAGCCCGCCACCGGCGAGCGGGTGCTGAATGAGGCCGAGCGATTGTTTGCCGTCCAGGGCTATGCCGGCGTTTCCCTGCGCGATATCGGCAAGGCGGCGGCGCTCTCCAACGCGGCGCTGCTGCATTACTACCCCAGCAAGGAAAAGCTTTATCGCGCCGTGCTCGATCGGGTGGCCTCCGACATGCAGCAGGCGGTGGCGCCGGCATTGCGCAGTACCGCTACGCCCGTCGCAAGGTTCGAAGCTTTGTTCGAGGCCTTCGCCGACTGGCTGGAGCGCACGCCCGACCGGGCGCGGCTGGTGATGCGCGAATTGACAGAGAACAGCGAGCGTGTCGCCAACGCGCATCATTTCGCCATGACCAATCTGATCGACGGCATGAGCCAGGTCGTGCTCGACGGGCAGCGCGCCGGCGCCTTCCGGCGTTGCGACGCCTTTCTCTTCGTCTTTCACATGATCGGCTCGCTGAGCTATTTCGCCAACGGGCTGCCGACCATGGCGGGGCTGGCCAACCGCAAACCCGACGCGTTGTGGCAGGGGCATCGGCGCCAGACGCTCGCCCATCTTCGTCGCGCTCTCCTGCAGGACTGACATCATGGAACACGCAACACAGGTTCGCCTGATCAAGACCGCGCTCGATCAGTTCGATCGCAACGCCTCCGACATGCAAGGCGGCGAAGCGTTCAGTCCGCTGATCCGCTATCTCGATCCCGGGATCTGCAAGCGGGAGGTCGAGGTTTTGTTCCGCAAGCTGCCGCTGGTGATCTGCGCTGCCTCGCAGGTGGCGAAGCCCGGCGACTGCCTGACGCACGATCTCTCCGGCGTGCCGATCCTGGTGCTGCGCGGGCGCGATGGGGTGTTGCGGGCCTTTCTCAATGTCTGCCGCCATCGCGGCACGCGGCTGGTGCCGGCGGGCCAGACCGAATGCAAGGGCGCCATTGTCTGCCCGTATCATGCCTGGACCTTCGCCCAGGACGGCCGGCTGGTGGGCGTGCCGCATGAGGAAGGGTTCCCGACCCTGAACAAGGCAGAGAACGGGCTGGTCGAGCTGCAGGCGCACGAGGCCTATGGGCTGGTCTTCGTCATCCCCTCGCCGCAGGATCGCAAATTCGATTTCGACGCCTGGTTCGGCGAGGCCGGCGCCGATCTGCGCCGTTTTGGCATGGATTCAAGCGCGCATTATTTCCCGCGCCGCTTCAGCCGCAAGATGAACTGGAAAATGATGTTCGACGCCAATCTCGAGACCTATCATTTCCGTTTCGCGCATACCAACACCATCGCGCCCATGTTCGGCGACAACAAAGGCGTGTTCGACGTGTTCGATCCGCATATGCGCATGTTCCTGCCCAAGCGGCGCATGCTGGAGCTGCGCGAGAAGAATGAATCGGAATGGAATGCGCGCTGGGCCGGCAACATCATCTATGCGCTGTTCCCCAACACCATCGTGCTGGTCGAGCCCGATCACGCCATGACCATGACGGTGTGGCCCGACGGACCGGAGCATGCGGTGATCGATTCGGTGGCGCTGATCCCGCAAGAGCCGCAGACCGACAAGGCGCGCGACTATTGGGACCGCAACATGGAGATTTTCTGGAAAGCGCTGGATGAGGATTACGACATGATGGAATCCATGCAATCCACCATGCACTCAGGCGCCAACACCGATCTGCGCTTCGGCCGCTTCGAGCACCTCTCGACCCGCTTCCACGAAATCGTCGAGCGCGAGATCGCTTAAGCTCCAGCTAAGACGGAAGTGAGCCCGCCATCGACCACCAGCGTGTGGCCGGTGATGTAGGAGGACGCATCCGAGGCCAGCAACATCAGCGCGCCGGAGAGATCTTCCGGCTTACCCCAGCGCCGCGCCGCCGTGCGCTTCTCCAGCATGGCGGAGAACTCGACGTTCTTCTGCAACGCCTCGGTGATGTCGGTGATCATGTAACCCGGCGCGATCGAATTGACCGTGACGTTAGGGCCGAGCTCCGCGGCCAGAGTCTTGGTCAGGCCGACAATGGCGTGCTTGGAGGAGACATAGGGGCCAACGGAGGCGCGGCCGAGGATCGACATCACCGAGGCGATATTGACGATGCGCCCGTAATTCTGCGCCTGCATGATGCGTCCGGCCTCGCGCGCCACCACAAAGGCGCCGGTCAGGTTGGTTTCGATCACGTTGCGGAATTCTTCGGTCGGCGTATCGAGCAGCATGTCGCGCCGCAAGATGCCGGCGTTGTTGATCAGAATGTCGAGACGGCCATGTTTTTGCGGGATCGCCTTGATGGCGGCGACGGCTCTGGCTTCGTCCTGCACGTCGAACGCGGCGATATCGGCCTTGCCGCCGGCCTTGACAATCTCGTCCTTCACCGCCTGCAGATCGCTCTCGCGGCGCGACGATAGCACCACCGTCGCGCCGTGCTCGGCCAGGGTTTTGGCGAAGACCTTGCCCAGCCCGCGGCTGGCGCCGGTAACGAGCGCCACTCTGCCTTTGACGGAAAACAGATCGGACACAGCCGGCCTCCTATTCGCCGGCCGGCGCCGCCTTCTCCAAAGGATTGAGCAGCGGCACGGCGGGCTCGTCTTTCTTGCGTTCGCGCCAGAGAGTAATGATCGCCAGACCCGATGTCACCAGCACCACGGCGGCAATCAGCTTCCAGGTCAGCGGCTCGCCGAAGATCGCGACGCCGAACACCACCGCCAGGACCGGAGGCAGCAGGCCGAAGCCGGTTACCTGGCTGACTTTGTAGCGCTGCAGCAGCCAGTACCAGCCGCCATGGCCGACGATCGAGGTGGCGATGGCGGTGTAGAGAACGGCGCCGATGGCGATCCAACTCGGATCGGCGAATTCGCGGAACTGGCCGGTCTCGAAGATCATCGAGGCGATGAACGCCGTGGGCGCGCTGACGATGGCGATCCAGGCTTGCAGCTGCAGCACGCCGACATTGCGCAGCCGGCGCATCATCAGCATGGCGAATGACATCGAGAAGGCGCCGGCGATCACCAAGAGCGCGCCCAGCGGCTGGGAGAATACGGCCGGATCGAAGCCCAGCAGCAACACGCCGACGAAGGACAGCGCGATGCCGGCGACTCGCGCCCAGCCCACGGTTTCCTTGAGCCAGAAGTAAGCCACGATAACCGAGAACGGCGCGCCCATCTGGATCAGCACCGCCACCGAGGAAAGATTGGTCGATATCGCCATGCCGGAATAGAGCAGGGCGAAATGCACCACGCCGGCCAGCAGGGCGATGATCAGCACCGGGCGCATGCGGCCCGGCATGATCTTCAGCCACGGCAACAGCAGCACCGCAACGGTGCCGAAGCGCAGGAAGGTGAAGAAGATCGGCGGGAAATGCGTGACGCCCACCTTGGCGCTGACGAAGGTGAAGCCCCAGATCAGCGCGATACCCAGCGCCATGGCCGAATGCAGAGGCTTCATGAAAGCGGTTGCCGTCTAGTCGTGGGGCAGGCCAACATTGGCCGCGATATGAACGCACGTTAACAAGCTTTGATGCGCCGCAGCATTGCAAAATAGGGCGGTGGGGTTGCGTTCCGAGCAGCACCGGGAGGGGAATTCATGAGCAAAGACAAGAGGGTAGCGATCGTCACGGGCTCGGCTACTGGCTTGGGTGCGGCGGCCGCGCTGATGCTGGCCGGCAAAGGCTGGAACGTCGTCATAAACTACACCAAGAGCCTGAAGGAAGCGCAGGAGAGCGAAGCGGCCTGCCAGAAGGCCGGCGCCGAGACGCTGATGGCCCAGGGCGACGTAGCGGAAGACGCCGATTGCAAAGCCATCGTCGCGGCGACGATGAAGAAGTGGGGCCGGGTCGATGGGCTGATCAACAATGCCGGTGTTTCCAAGTTCAACAACCACGCCAACCTCGATGGCGTAACCAAGGACGACTTCCTGCGCATCTATTCGGTCAACGTCATCGGCGCCTACCAGATGATCCGCGCCTGCGCGCCGCACATGAAGCAGCAAGGCAAGGGCGCGGTGGTGAACATCTCCTCGATCGCTGGCGTCATGGGCATCGGCTCGTCGGTGCCCTATGCCGCCTCCAAAGGCGCGCTCAATACCATGACCTTGTCGCTGGCCCGCGCGCTGGGGCCGGAAATCAGAATCAACGCCGTGTGCCCTGGATTCATCCAGAGCCGCTGGCTGCTCACCGGCCTGGGCGAAGAGACCTACAACAATCTAAAGAAGAGTCAGGAGCAGACCACGCCGCTGCGCCATGCCGGCACGCCGGAAGACATGGCCGAGGTGGCGGTGTGGCTGTTGGAAGCGGCGGGCAACGTCACTGGCGAGGTCATCATGGTCGATGCCGGGGCGCATCTGGCAGGTGCGCCGCTTAAGGCCCGGTAACTTGTCGTGCGTTATGCGCACTTTGAATCGTGATGGCAAGCCACAGCGACTCGTCATGCTCTTCTTTCGCAGGCAACCTACTACTGCACACTTTCGACACCGTCGCGTTCCCGCTACGCACTGCCGCGGACGAAGTTGGCGGATTGCCTGCGTAGCGCGCATGGCACATGCTTTCTTCTCGAGGGGAAGCAAACAATGTCGCGCTGGATACTGGTTTTCGCTCTTATGATCGCCGTCGGTTCCACTGTCAGTCCGCACGCGTTCGCTGCCGGGCTGCGCATCGACGACAATGGACGCGACTAGCAGTCTGGGCTTTTGTCCCGATACAAATTGCATCGGGACATGATTTTCCGCCCGTTCTCGAAATCGTGATAAGGGCCGGCTTCACCGTTCACCTAGCATTGCGAGATTATCCGTTGCGAGGTGGACATGCGTTTCATGGCTTTGATCGTTCTGTGTCTGGGGATGGCAAGCATCGTTGCGCCAACCATGCACGCCCAGGCTGTCGGTGCCCGCATCGACGGCAACGGTGCGCCATGACGTCGAATTTTGTTTCGCGACGCATCCTGCCGTTGCTGGCGGTTGTATTGCTGATGGCTGGCCCTGTGGTCGCCGTGGTCGCGCCGGCTGCCGCCGCCACGATTCGCATCGATCCCAACGGGGCGCCTTAACCTTCGTCTTTCACCTGTAGCGATGGAGACGGTCATGCGCTTTGCGATTTTCGTTTTGGTCCTTGCGCTGACGCCGGTTGCGATCGGCGTTTTCGCCCAGCCCGCTCATGCCATAGGCTGTGGCATCGATTCCAATGGCGAAGACTAGAACATGAAAAAATTGCTCGCCATTTTCGCGCTGGCGGTTTGTTGGGCAGTGGCAGCACCCGCGTTCGATTCAGCCTATGCCTCGGGCGTGCGGATCGATCCGGACGGCGCTCCCTAGCCTCGGCCCGGGCGGCGCTGCCGGCACTCTTCCGTGTAGGCACGCCTTAATCCTTCCCCTTTTGGACTAGTTTTCCTTTCCACCCGAAGATAGTATCCTTTTGCTATCGACGGGTATGGTTAGGCGTTTGACCGTAATTGCGGCCCGCGCCGATGGATGGTCATGAAGAAGATGCTTCTGCGAAGTCTCACGGTACTGGCGCTGGCTTTAGCTGGGAGCGCTACTCTTTCTCTCGCCAGTTCGATGGCCGGGTTGACCGTTTCTTCGGCACAGGCTGCGGGCTGGACCATGGACCCCAATGGCGGCGCTCCATGAGCGAGGCGATTTGTATGACCGGCCGAGGTGCAGCATGAGGACGAAGATCGGTGGAAGCCTGGCGTTATTGTTGCTGGGTTTTGTGGTCACGATTGCGGCGCTCGGCTGTGCCATGCCCCAGGCCCATGCTGCGGGCTGGACGATCGATCCCGATGGTGGCGGACGTTAAAAAGTCAGGAAGGCGCAAATGCGTATATTGATTCTGCTGGTTCTGCTTTTCGCCATCGCGCCGATGGCAGGCTTCTCGGCTGCCGAAGCGGCTGGCGTTCGGATGGATGATAACGGCTCTGACTAGCCTTCATGGCGGCGCAGATGCGTATTCTGGTTCTGCTGGTTTTGCTTTTTGCCGTCGCACCGATGGCCGGCTTCTCGCCGGCTGAGGCTGCCGGCATGCGCATGGACGAGAACGGCGCCCCCTAGACTGGCGGTTCTGAACCGCGAGCATTTGGCCTAGACTGCGGCAGGAGGACTTGCCGCATGTGGCCTGACAGACGCCTAACCGATCTTTTCGACATCGACTTGCCAATCATCCAGGCGCCGATGGCTGGCGCCCAGGGTTCTGCCATGGCGATTGCCGTGTCGCAGGCGGGCGGGCTGGGCTCGCAGCCTTGCGCCATGCTGAGCCTGGATCAGGCACGGGCGGAGATCGGCATCATCCGCCAGCAGACCGACCGTCCGTTCAATCTCAATTTCTTCTGCCATCAGCCGACCGCGCCGAGCGCCGATGCCGAACAGGCCTGGCGCAAGGCTTTGGGCGCGTATTACCGGGAATTCGGCATCGATCCCGATTCCATCCCGCAGGCGCCGGGGCGCAATCCGTTCGACACGGCCTATTGCGAGATGATCGAGGAGTTCCGGCCCAAGGTCGTCAGCTTCCATTTCGGCCTGCCCGAGGCGGCGCTGGTCAAGCGGGTCAAGGCGGCCGGCTCTATCGTGATCTCCTCCGCCACCAGCGCGCGTGAAGCGCGCTGGCTGGAAGATCATGGCGCCGATGCGGTGATCGCGCAGGGCTATGAAGCGGGCGGCCATCGCGGCCATTTCCTACGCGACAATCTCGCCAGCCACGCCGGCACCATGGCGCTGGTGCCGCAGGTGGTCGACGCCGTTAAGGTCCCGGTGATCGCCGCCGGCGGCATTGCCGATGCGCGCGGCGTTGTGGCGGCGATGGCGCTGGGCGCGGCGGCGGTGCAGATCGGCACCGCCTATCTCTTCTCGCCCGAAGCGAAAATCACCGCGCTGCACCGACAGGCGCTGGATGCGGTGGTCGACGATTCCACGGCGCTGACCAATATCTTCACCGGCCGCCCCGCGCGCGGCATCGTCAACCGCGCCATAAGCGAGATCGGCCCTATCGCCAAGGCCGCACCACCGTTTCCGACGGCGACCAGCGGCATCGCGCCTCTGCGCGCCAAGGCCGAAGCGGCGGGATCGGGCGAGTTCTCGCCGCTGTGGTCGGGGCAGGCGGCAAACCTCGCCAAGCCCATGTCCGCGGGGGAGTTCACGACAACAATAATGGCGGAAGCGGCAGCGTTGCTGCGACGCCTGTCGGGTTAAGGCAGCTCGTCGCCGCGGCCGATATTGCGGATGATTTCCGCCAGATGCGGCTTGCGCTTCAGCAACTCGCGGCGGAAGGCGACCAACCCGTCCATCATCGCGCCCTGACGATCCAGAAGCTGATCGGCGAAGGCGATGATGCGCGTGTTAGGCCAGGCATGCGGGCGCATGTCGAGCAGCTGCAGGAAGGCCTCCTGCTCCTTGCCCGGATTGTGCTGGGCCATGACGATGGCCGCCGCCGCCGTCGAACGCGAGATGCCGGCATGGCAATGGATCAGCAGATGCCCGCCATGCGCCTCGTCGGGCAAGGTGGCGCCGAACTCGATCAGCTTTTTGACGTCCTCCAGGCTGGGCGGCTGGAAGCCGGCATAGGGTGCCACCACGTCGTCGCAGCGAATCAATAGCCGACGCACGTTCCTGTAGCGGCGGAAGGCCGAGGGATCGGGCTCGTCCGGATCGATGATCGACAGCGCATGCGTGATGCCCTTCTCGCGATGGGAATCGAGATCCGGGATGCCGCAGATCGTGATGTCGTAGGGGACCAGCGAGCGGACCATCGGTGCTCCGAAATTCTGCGCCAATGCCGGCGGGAGCCGCACTTTATGGAGGTGCGGCGCGTCGATCAACGGGCCAGTTCGGAGGCCGCGTGCCGCTTCAGCAGAGCGAAGGCGTCGATCGGGCCGAAGGCCGCAACTAGCGCGGCCAGAATCTCCTTGCGCGTGCTGCGAATGCGCTCGACCGGCCCGCCAATGCCGATGGCGGCATGCGGCTGGCCGGCGCTGTGCGGCAGTGGGACGGCGATGACGGCGGCGCCCTTGGTCAGCAAATTTTCGGTTTGTACGTAACCGCGCCGTCGTGCCTCGCCGAGAATCTCCATCATGGCGCTGGGGCGGATGCGAAAGGCCGGATTGTCGGTCTCCACATTGGAGCGGCGGACAATGCCCTGGATTTCGCGATCCGGCCGCACGGCCATCAACGCCCGTCCCACGGCGCAGTGCAGAATCGGACGCAGCCAGCCAGGCTTGGCGTCGAAGCGGATCGGATGGGTCGACTGCACGACGTGCACATACTGGATCATCATGTCGTTCTGCAGGCCGAGGAACACCAGCTCGCCGGTCTTGTGATGGATGTGCTGGATGATCTCGATCGGATTGACCTCGCCGAACATCTGGCTAGGCAGCCAGCTGCCGAGTTGGGCCACGCGCATGGTCGGCATGAAGCTGCGGCTGCGCGCATCGTAGGAGAGATAACCGCTTTTCTGCATCGAATGCAGCAGGCTGCTGGCGCTCGATTGCGGCAGCGCCAACGCCTGCGAGACCTCGCCGACATTGGCGGGCGATTGCCGTTCGGAAAAGAATTCCAGCACACGCAGCGTTCTAGTAGCCGATTTGACCATACCAATTTTCCCGATGTGGTTTTGACCAAGGACATCGCCAGGGCCGGCAGAATGCCGACCTGCCGTGTAGTATCACATACGTGATATTTCATCCAAATGCGGAAAAGAGGATAGCGGCAAACGCTGCTTCCATGTGACCGTTTGCCGGCTGCGACGGCGATGCGCAGCGGATAACGGCAGCAGGGGTAGTGGCGGTTCATGCAGTTCGCAACGTTGGTCGGCATGCAATTGCCGAAGCCGTGGACCAAGGATTCCGAATTCAATCTCTATCGCGACGCGCTCGAACAGACGGTGCTGGCCGACCGGCTGGGCTATAGCCACGTCTGGGCCGTCGAGCATCATTTTCTGGAAGAATATTCGCATTCCTCCGCCCCGGAAGTATTCCTGGCCGCCGCCGCGGCGCGCACCAGGCGCATCCGGCTGGGTCACGGCATCGTGCTCAGCCCGCCGGCCTACAATCATCCCGCCCGCGTCGCCGAGCGCATCGGCGCGCTCGATCTGATCTCAGACGGCCGGGTCGAATGGGGCACGGGCGAATCGGCTTCGGCGGCGGAGACCGGCGGTTTCGGCGTGGCGCTGGAGCACAAGCGCGACATGTGGGCCGAAGCGGTGGCGCAGACCGCCGACATGATGGCGCTGACGCCCTATCCGGGCCATCAGGGCAAATATTTCTCCATGCCCTGCCGCAACGTGGTGCCCAAGCCGCGGCAAAAGCCGCATCCGCCGCTGTGGATCGCCTGCTCGAGGCGCGAGACGATCCATTTCGCCGCCCGCATGGGGGCAGGAGCGCTGGCGTTCTCCTTCCTCGACAACGCGGCGGCGGCCAAGTGGGTGCAGGAATATTACGACATCATCAAGTCCGACCAGTGCGTGCCGATCGGTCACACGGTCAACGCCAATATCGCGCTGGTCAACGGCTTTTCCTGCCATCCCGACAGCGACGTTGCCTATCGCCGCGCCATCGACGGCTTCAAGTTCTTCGGCTACTCGCTGGGCCATCACTACATCTACGGCGAGCACATTCCCGGCCGCACCGATCTGTGGGGGCGCTTCCAGCAGAACAAGGCGAGCATGCCCGACGGCGAGGGCAGAGGCGGCATCGGCTCACCGGAAGAGATCCGCGCCCAGATGCGCATTCACGAGGAATACGGGCTCGACCAGATCATCTTCACCTCGCAGAACGGGCTGACCGAGCACGAACACATCTGCGAATCTTACGAACTCTTCGCCCGCGACGTGCTGCCCGAATTTGCCGAGCGCGAGGAGAAGCGGCAGAAGCGCAAGCAGCAGGAGCTGGGGCCCTATATCGAGCAGGCGCTGCAGCGGCGCAGCAAACTTATCGAGATGCGCGACGAGGACATCCCGCCGGTCTCGGCGCTGGGCCGCAAGATCATCGCTTCCGGCAGCGACGATCTTTTCACCGAGCTCAAGGATCGCGGCGGACCGGTGCATTACCCGCTGAACGAGCCCGGCCGGCCGGCCGGCAAATGAAATTCGACATCACAAAACGCAGGGAAGAATCCATGAACAAGATCAGCAGACGCGTTCTGGGCACGGCGATCGGCGCCATCGCCCTTTCCGTCTTGGCCGTACCGGCCATGGCGCAGAAGAAATACGATCCGGGCGCTTCCGACACGGAGATCAAGCTCGGCCAGACCGCGCCCTATTCGGGCCCGGTCTCCGCCTACGGCATCATCGGCCAGGCGGCTGCCGCCTATTTCAAGATGGTCAACGAGCAGGGCGGCATCAATGGCCGCAAGGTCACCCTGATCACCGACGACGACGGGTTTTCGCCGCCCAAGACCGTGGAACTGACGCGCCGCATGGTCGAACAGGATCAGGTGCTGGCGATCTACAGCCCGATCGGCACGGCTCCCAACAGCTCGATCCAGAAGTACCTCAACGACCGCAAGGTGCCGCATCTGCTGGTGCCGTCGGGCGCCTCGCGCTTCGCCAACGCCAAGGAGTTTCCCTGGACGCTGCCGTGGCTGCCGACCTACATCACCGAAGGCGCGATCTATGCTCGCCATATCGTCAAGACCCACCCGGGCGCCAAGGTCGCGGTGCTCTACCAGAACGACGATTCGGGCAAGGACTATCTGGAAGGCTTCAAGTCAGGCTTCGGCGCGGAGGCAGGCAAGTACATCGTCGCCACCGCCTCGCATGAGATCACCGACCCCACCATCGATTCGCAGCTCATCAGCCTGAAGGCTTCCGGCGCCAACGTGCTGGCCATCATGACCTCGCCCAAATTCGCCGCCATGGGCATCCGCAAGACCGATGAAATGGCCTGGAAACCGGAGCGCTATCTGGCGACCGTGTCCAACTCCGTCGCCGGCACGCTGAAGAATGCCGGCATGGAAGTGTCCAAGGGCATCGTGTCGGCTTCCTACATCAAGGACCCGACCGATCCGCAATGGAAGGACAGCGCCGACTTCAAGGCCTGGCTGGCGTGGAAGAACAAATATCTGCCCGACGGCAACCCGGCCGATTCCAATATCGTCTTCAGCTACGTGGTCGCCAGCGTCATGACGCAAATCCTGAAACAGGCGGGCAACGATCTGACCCGCGCCAACGTGCTGGCCCAGGCCACCAACCTCAAGGACCTGGCAGTGCCGATGCTGCTGCCGGGCATCAAGATCAACACCAGCAAGGACGATTATCTGCCGATCCAGCAAATGTCCTTGATGAAGTTCGACGGCGAGAAATGGGTGCTGTTTGGCGATCTGATTTCGCAGTAATCGACCTGCTAAAGGAAAAGCCCGGGCAGCAAGGCCCGGGCTTTTTCATGCGGCGATCGGGAAAAATGGTGGGCGCGGCAGGGATTGAACCTGCGACCTTCCCCGTGTGAAGGGGACGCTCTCCCGCTGAGCTACGCGCCCGTGGGCCGCCGTTTTAGGGACAGCAGTGCGAGCTGTCAAGAAACGCAGGCTTTATCGTCCGCAAGGGGAAAAACTCCATGCCCGACCGCAACTCGCTGTCGGTTGCCCTCCTGCCGCTCCCGCGCCTAGGGTAACGCAAAGAGAGCAAGCGGGAGGGCGGGATGCGGATCAACGACAAACCGGTTCTGATCAGCGGCGGCCCGATCCATGTCATGGACGAGGGCCTGGCCAAACCCGAGGCGGTGCTGCTCGCCAACGGCAAGGTGGCGGGTGTCGGCAAAGCCAACGATCTCGCGGCCAAGGTCGGCTCGGGGCTGGAGCGCATCGACCTCAAAGGCGCGACCGCGATCCCCGGGCTGGTCGACTGCCATCCGCATTTGCTGCACTTCGCCGCCCGCAAGGGCTCCTTCGTCGAGCTGGGTGACGCCAAGAGCCACGCCGAGATCGTCGAGCGCATCCGCGCCAAGGCGAAGGACACCCCGGCCGGCAAATGGATCTACTGCACGCCGATCGGCGATCCCTATTACTACCATCGCGGCTCCTATCACGATCTCGCCGAGCGGCGCATGCCGGACCGCTGGGTGCTGGACCAGGCGACGACCAAGCACCCGGTGATGATCCAGGGCTGGGGCCCCAAGACGCCCAGCATCGTGGCGTTCAACTCCATGGCGCTGAAGGCGCTGGCCATCACCGACATCACGCCGGCGCGCGTGTGCGACGTGTGGGTCGACCGGGACGAGCAGGGTCGCGTCAGCGGCGTGCTGCGCGGCTCGGTCACCACGCTCTATTGCTTCGATCCCTACTGGACGCAGCTCATCACCAAGCTGCCGCCGCCCGACATCGACATCCAGCGCACCACCCGCCAAGCCATGGCCGAGTACAACGCCATGGGCGTGACCACGATCTACGAGCCGCACAACATGACCAAGGCCCATATCGAGGCTT
>JAQSWP010000252.1 GCA_029266575.1 Alphaproteobacteria bacterium
CGCTCGACATGGAATTCCTTGGCGTAGCCGTAGCCGCCATGGGTCATCACCGCCTGCAGGCAGGCGTTGTAGCCGGCCTGGGCGCCCATATATTTGGCGGCGTTGGCTTCGGCGCCGCATTCCTTGCCGTTGTCGTAGAGCCAGGCGGCCTTGAACGTCAGCAGGTTGGCCGCTTCCAGCTCCATCCAGTTCTGCGCCAGCGGATGCTGGATCGCCTGGTTCTTGCCGATCGGACGACCAAACACCACGCGCTCCTTGGCGTATTGCGTGGCGCGGGCCAGCGCGCATTTGCCGATGCCGACAGCTTCGGCAGCGATCAACACGCGCTCCGGGTTCAGCCCATGCAGCAGATACTGGAAGCCCTTGCCCTCTTCGCCGATGCGATCCTCCAGCGGCACTTTCAAACCGTCGATGAAGACCTGGTTCGAATCGACCGCCTTGCGCCCCATCTTCTCGATCTCGCGCACCTCGATGAAGTTGCGGTCGAAATCGGTATAGAACAGCGACAGCCCTTCGGTCGGCCGCTTGCACTGCTCGATGGGCGTGGTGCGGGCGATCAGCAGCATCTTGTCGGCGACCTGACCGGTGCTGGTCCACACTTTGTGCCCATGCACGACATAGCCGTTGCCGCTGCGCTCGGCGCGCGTGGTCAGCGCGGTGGTGTTCAGCCCGGCATTGGGTTCGGTGACGGCGAAGCAGCCCTTGATCTTGCCCTGGATGATCGGCGGCAGCATGCGCTGCTTCTGCTCCTGATTGCCGAACACCACGATCGGGTTGGGCCCGAAGATGTTGAGGTGGATGGCGGACGCCGCCTGCATCGCCCCGCCCGCCTGCGCCACGGTCTGCATCACCAGTGCGGCTTCCGTAATGCCAAGCCCTGCCCCGCCAAACTCCTCCGGCATGGCGATGCCCAGCCAGCCGGCATCGGCCATGGCGGCATAGAAATCGTCGGGAAAGCCGCCCAGCTTGTCCTTCTTCAGCCAATAGGCGTCGTCAAACTGGCTGCACAAACGCGCAACGTTCTCGCGGATCTGTTCCTGCTGGTCGGTGAAGGCGTAATCCATGGCGATGTTCCTGTTACTGCAGCCAGTCGGACATGATGGCGTTGAAATTCTTCGGGTCTTCGATATTCGGCAGATGCCGGCATTTCTCGATGACGCGCAACTGGCTGCCGGCGATGCCGTGCTGCAAGGCCTCGGCATCGGCCACCGTGGTGCTGGCGTCGTCGCTTCCGACCACGATCATGGTGCGCGCTTTGATCTTCGCCAGCTCGCTGGTGAAGTCGAAGACGGATATGGCGCGCCCGCAGCCGGCATAACCCTCGACCGAACAGCAGCGCAGCATGTTGCGCACCTCTTCAATGCGGATCGGCGCATGGGCGACGAAGTCTTCGGAGAACCAGCGCGGGATCGTGCTTTCGATCACCGGCGCCAGGCTGCCCGCCTTGCGCACCAGCGCGATGCGCTCGTCCCAGATGCCGGCCTGGCTGGCATCGGACCGGCAGCGCGTGTCGCACAGCATCAGCGAGTTCAGGCGATTGCCGTGGGCAAAACCCAGCACCTGGCCGATCATGCCGCCGATGGAAAGGCCGACGAAATCGCAGCGCTCGATCTTCAGGTGGTCCCAGATCCCGACCACGTCGGAGGCAAGCTGCTGCAAGGTGTACGGACCTTGTGGCGCGCTACTCGCGCCATGGCCGCGCATGTCCAGCCGCAGCACACGCTTGTTCTTCAGGGCGGGCATCTGCTCGTCCCACATCTCCGAACCGGCAGCGAGCGAATGGCAGAAAGTGACCACCGGCGCGCCCGCAGGACCGTCGAGGCGATAGGCCAGATCGAATCCATTAATATGCGCCTTCATCTCAATATCCCTTGCTCCAATCGACCACGTTCTGCAGCGGCGCGCCCGAGGTCACTTGCTTCAGCAGCTCGACCATGTTGCCGGCCACCCGCGCGCTGCTCATGCGGCCCGACGTATGCGGCGTGACGGTGATCTTGGGATGCCGCCACAGCGGGCTGTCGGCCGGCAGCGGCTCGGGCTCGAACACGTCGAGCGTGGCGCCCGCCAGATGCCCGCCGTCGATGGCGGCGATCAGGTCGGGCACCACCACATGCCCGCCGCGCGCCACGTTGATGACGTAGGAATCCTTGGGCATGGCGGCGAAAGCGCTGGCGTTGAGAATGCCGCGCGTCTCCTCCGTCAGCGGCAGCAGGCATACCACCACCATCGACGACGCCAGACAGTCGACGAGTTGTTTCACGTGAAACATTTTCACGCCGTCGACAGGCTTGCCCGATTTCGCCCAGCCATTGACCGGGAAACCCAGCGCGAGCAAACGCTGTGCGAGATCCAGTCCCAGTACACCCAAGCCCAGAATGCCGATCGTGGTCTCGCTCATGTCGCGCGGCGGCACCTGCTTCCACACGCCCTGTCGCTGGAACTCGGCATAGAGGTCCAGCCGGTGATGGAAACGCAGCACCTGGGCGGCGCAGAAACTGCTCATGGTGAGCTTGCTGGCCTCGCTGACGGCACGCACGATCGGCACGTGCTTGGGCAGGGCGGGATCGCCGGTCATGTGATCGATGCCGGCGGCGAAGGAGAGGATGGCCTTCAGCTTCGGCAGCTTGGCCAACTCGCCATTGGGCGGTTGCCAGGCCAGCGCGTAGTGGATGTCCTCGACATTGCCGACGTCGGGCCAGACCCTGAAATCCTGATCGGGCAATTGCTGGCGGAACAGCGCGATCAGCTTTTCCGGCAGCGGACTGCGCGAGATGACAAGCACGCTCAAACCCTGCCTCCGCTACATCGCGCTGATGCCGCCGTCGATCACCATCTCGGCGCCGGTCATGAAACTCGACTCGTCGGAGGCGAGATAGATCATGCCCCAGCCGACTTCGTCGGGTTTGCCGAGCCGGCCGATCGGGATCTGCTTGCTGAATTTCGACCGCATGACGTCGTCGCCCATGCGCTTGCGATGGCGGTCGAGGATCGGCGTATCGATGAAGGTCGGGTGCACGGAATTGCAGCGGATGTTGTAGCCCGACTTGGCGCAATGCAGCGCTACCGACTTGCTCAGCAGGCGCACCCCTGCCTTGGCCGAATTGTAGGCCGCCATGTTGGCGCCGGCGATGATGCCGGCGATCGACGAGATGTTGATGATCGAGCCGCCCAGCTTCGACGTATGCTGCTTGATCTCGCGCACGCCATGTTTGCAGCCAAGAAACACGCCGTCGAGATCGATGGCGTGCACCTTGCGCCATTCCTCGAGCTCGATTTCTTCGACCGTTTTGGTGAGACCAATGCCGGCGGAATTCAACAGCACATGCATGGCGCCGAACTTGGCCACCGTGGCCGCGATGGCCGCTTTCCATTGGTCTTCGCTGGTGACGTCGAGTTTGACGAAAGCCGCGGATGAGCCAATCTTGCCGGCAACGTCACGCCCCATCCCCTCGTTGATGTCGGCCAGCATGACCCTGCCGCCTTCGCGCACCATCAACTCGGCGAAATTGGCGCCAAGGCCCGAGGCGCCGCCGGTGATCAATGCCACTTTGCCGGCAAGCCTGTCCGTCATGTCGATCTCTCCTACTGCTTGGCGGAAAACGGCGCGCCGGAAAAGAAGCGTTGCGGATTGGTGTCGAGGATATGCGAGATCTGCGCGTCGGTAACGCCGCGCTCGCGCAGCATCGGCAGGAAGGTCTCGAAGATATAGGTCTGCAGGCCGGGCCATTCGCCGGCCCGCTTCAGCGCCTCGATCTTGGGGACGATCTTCTCGGGGTACGGATGGAACGGCTTGCCGCGCGTCAGGCAGACCCGGTCCTGGCTCATCAGCAGCCGGTCGATGAAACCGGCATCGAGCAGCTTCTTCACATTGTCGGCGCGGATGCTGTCCTTGAGGAACACCGAGGCGCCGATGCGGTCGAAGCCGATATACGCACCTTTATCGACGATCTTGCGGTGATACGCGTGATCGGGATTGCCGCAGCTATGGCCGATCATGCAGCGATGCGGCTCGACGCC
>JAQSWP010000253.1 GCA_029266575.1 Alphaproteobacteria bacterium
CCGCTTGCCAAAGCCAGTGGCGCTCCGCTGTCAACCACACGCGTTCGAGCGTTGTCCGATGAATCGTCGGCGGCCATTGGGTCCCCAATGGCGGCAAGTGTCGCTTATTTCGCTCGAAAAACGCAATTTCTTCGTCTTTATCGCCTGTCGAAAGCCTTGCAGCCCTGCGTTTCATTCATATGACAGCAGGTGGTGCAGGGCTTAGAGTGCGCCGCTCCGTCCCTCCAGCCGGCCCTTAGACTCGTGCGTCTCGATCCCGAAATCATTGGCCTGGTTCTGCTTGCGGCCCTTCTGCACGCCTCGTGGAACGCCGTGGTGAAATCCGACCGCGACCGCCTGCTGTCGATGGGCGTTGTGATGGCAGCGGGCGGCGTGTTCGGGGCGATCGTGGCGTGCCTGGTGCCGCTGCCGGATTTGAAGGCGTGGCCTTACATGATCGCCTCGGTGATCATCCATAATTTCTACTACTATTTTCTGCTGCGCGCTTATGCGCACGGCGATCTGGGCCATGTCTATCCCATCGCGCGCGGGCTGGGGCCGCTGCTGGTGGCGATGCTGTCGAGCTCTCTGCTGGGCGAAACCTTGCGCTTCAGCGAAGCCGTCGGCGTGGTGCTGATCTCCCTCGGTATTGTCGGCCTTTCGTTTGCCGGTGGCTGGCGGCAGGCCTTCCGGCAGGGCTGGGGCACGACTTTCGCCGTGCTCACGGGCCTGACGATCGCTGGTTACACGATTGTCGACGGGCTGGGCGCGCGGGCTTCCGGCAGCGCGCTGGGCTATATCGCCTGGCTCAATATTCTCGAGGGGCCGTGGGTGTTGCTGATCGGATTTTGGCGGCGCGGCACCGGACCGGCCCTGCACCACATCCTGACCTATGGCTGGCGCAGTGCGATCGGCGGCGTCATCGCCGCCATCGGCTATGGCATTGCGATCTGGGCGCTCAGCCTCGGCGCCATGGCGCATGTCGCCGCCTTGCGCGAAACCTCGGTGCTGTTCGCCGCCCTGATGGGCACGTTCCTGCTCGGCGAGACCATGGGCTGGCGGCGCATCCTCGCTGCCACCACCATCGTCTCTGGCCTGCTGCTGATGAACTTGCCGCTGTGATATGGCCGCTGTGATATGATCGCCAGCTCATGGCCGTTCGACGCAGAAGCACCAGACGCCGCAGCCGCAAGGCCGAATCGCTGAAACAACTCTGGCGGCGGCTGTTGGTCCGGCTGACGCCGCGCATGCAGCGCGCGGTGACGATCGGCGCCCTTGGCCTGGCTGCAGCCAGCGTCGCGGCTCTAGCCTTCGTTCTGGCTCAGCAGCTCGATCGTCCCAAGCCTGCGCCGCAAGCCGGCGCGCCGGCGCGCACGCAGCCAGCGCCGCAACCGAAGCCGTCGCCGCAACAGGCCGCCCTGCCGCGTCCGCCCGCACCGCCTTCTCCTGCCGCACAGCCTGCATGGCTGCGCCATGCCGTGCCGGCGCCACCGACCAGCGGCTTTGCCATGGTGGCCATCGTCATCGACGACATGGGGCTGGACCGGCCGCGGTCGATGCGCGCCGTCGAGCTGCCGGCGCCGCTGACCCTGAGCTACCTGCCGTATGGCAAGGATCTGCGAAGCCAGACCACACTGGCCCGCTTCAAGGGCCACGAGCTGATGGTGCATCTGCCGATGGAGCCGTCGGGCAGCGCCGATCCCGGGCCGGAGGCGCTGAAAACCGATCTCGACGAACGCGAACTGCGCCGGCGCATCGCCGCCAATCTCGGCCATTTCGACTCCTATGTGGGCGTCAACAACCACATGGGCAGCAAGTTCACCGCCTGGCGGCCGGGTATGGAAATCGTCATCGACGAGATGAAAAAGCGCGGTCTGCTGTTTCTGGATTCCCGCACCAGCGCCCAGTCGGTCGGCGTCGAGCTTGCCGCTGCCTCGGGTGTGCCCAACGCCTCTCGCCACATCTTCCTCGACGATGTCATGTCGTCGGACAATGTCTGGCACCAACTCGGCGAGGTGGAGAAGACGGCAAAACGCACCGGCTATGCCATCGCCATCGGCCATCCGCACGACAACACGCTGAACGCGTTGGCTGAGTGGCTGGGCGGTTTGCGCGAGAAGGGCCTGGTTCTGGTGCCGCTCACCACCATCGTGCGGCAGAAGCAGGGCGGCTGAGCTTGCCCGGGCGGCAGCCGCTGGCTAGTCTGCCGGCAATGTAAACGCTCATTCAGGGTCGACACATCCATGGCCAAGCGGCGCAGCCTCGATCGCAGCATCGTCAATCCTTTCGCCGGCCGCGACGTCAACTGGCTGCTCGACTGGCGTGCCGAAACCCGCCGCGATCATCCGTTCCTGGTGTGGGAGCCGTTCACCGCCGAACGCCAGGTCTGGACCTATGGCCAGTTCCGGCAAAAGGTGCTGCGGGTGGCGGCGGGCCTGCACAAGCGCGGCATCAAGCCGGGCGATTTCGTGCTGGTGCATCTGGACAACTGCCCGGAGCTGGAATTCCTCTGGTTCGCCTGCGCCCGCATCGGCGCGATCGTGGTGACGACGAATACACGCTCGGCGGGGCCGGAGCTGGAATATTTCGCCGACCATTGCGGCGCTGTCGCCGCCGTCACGCAGCCGGAACTGGCCGGCCTGGTCGCGCAACATGCGAAGAACATCAAATGGCTGGCGGTGACGGAGAACACCGTCGATGGAGCTCCGGCCGATGGCTCGTTGAAGCCAGAGAAGGCGCTGTCCTTCTCGCAACTCGACGGCGATCCGGCCGATCTCCCCAAGCTCGATGCCGATCCCTGGCGCGCGGGTTCGGTGCAATACACGTCCGGCACCACCTCGCGGCCCAAAGGCGTGCTGTGGACGCAGGGCAATGCGCTGTGGGGCGCCCGCACGTCCGCCGTGCATCAGGGTTTGCGCGCCGACGAAGTCCATCTGACCATGATGCCGGCCTTCCACACCAATGCGCGCACCTATTCGATCCTGCCGACCATGTGGGTCGGGGGCACGGTGGTGCTGCAGCCGCGCTTCTCGGCCTCGCGCTTCTGGGACGTGGCGATGCGTAATAAGGCGACGTGGATGTCGACCCTGCCGTTCTTCGCCAAGGCAGTGATGGATCAGGAAGTGCCCAAGCATCATTTCCGCACCTGGGGTTTTGCCATTGTCACGGACGCGATCAAGAACCATTTCGGCGTCGACATCGTGAGCTGGTGGGGCATGACCGAAACGGTGAGCCAGGGGTTGATCACCGACTTGGTATCGCCCAACCAGGACATGACGACGGGACGGCCGGCGCCGGAATACGGTGTGAAGATCGTGCGCGACGACGGCGTCACGCCGGTTGAGCCGGGCGAGATCGGCCATCTGCGATTCCTGGGCGTGCCGGGCGTCTCGATCTTCGCCGAGTATCTCAACAATCCGCAGGCGACAGCCGACAGTTTCGACGAGCAGGGCTGGTTCCTGACCGGCGATCGCGTGCGGCTGGAGCACGAGGGCAGCATTACATTCTCCGATCGCGACAAGGACATGCTGAAAGTGGGCGGCGAGAACGTGGCGGCGTCGGAGATCGAGGCGGTGATCGCCTTGGTGCCGGGCGTCTACGAGTGCGCCGTGGTGGCGCAGAAGCACCGCATGCTCGACGAGGTGCCGGTGGCCTTCGTGCGACCCGCGGACGGCGTCAAGATCAAGGGCAACAACGAATTGCCGGCGGCGGTGCTGGACGCCTGCCGCAAGAACCTCGCCAATTTCAAGGTGCCGCGGCAGGTGCTGCTGGTCGAGGATTTCCCGCGCTCGACACTGGAGAAGATCAGCAAGAATGAGCTGCGCAAGACGCTGCCGGTGGCGGATTAGCTAACTCTTCGCCTTTGGAACGTAGAATTCCCACACCTTTACGCCTTCGGCGCGGGCGGCAGTGGGGACAGGCACGCGCAAGGTGAGCTCGAGCGTGCCGCTTTTGCCGCGCGAATAGGTTTTGGGAAACTCGATGCATTCGGGATCGACCGGCGCGTTGAT
>JAQSWP010000059.1 GCA_029266575.1 Alphaproteobacteria bacterium
AAAACGCCATCATCGCCAGGATCGCCGCCAGAGCTATCACCACCAGTTCGAAGATCGAGTGCACATCGATCAGCAGGATCTGCGGACTGAAGATGAAGACGAACGGCAGCAGCGCCGTGCGCAGGCTGTAGATCGAGCCCTGCCAGGCGGTCTTGATCGGATCCTCGCCCGAGATTGCCGCCGCGGCATAGGACGCCAGTCCCACCGGCGGTGTGACGTCCGCCATGATGCCGAAATAGAACACGAAAAGGTGGACGGAGATCAGCGGGATCGCCAGCCCGGCCTGCGCCCCCAGTTCGACCACGACCGGCGCCATCAAGGTGGCGACCAGGATGTAATTGGCGGTGGTGGGAATGCCCATGCCCAGCACCAGGCTGATCATGGCGATGAAGATCAGCATCAGGATGACGTTGCCGCCGGAGATCAGCTCGACGAACTCGGTCATCATCAGGCCCATGCCGGTGAGCGTGATGGTGCCGACCACGATGCCGGCGGTCGCGGTGGCGACGCCCAGAGAGATCATATTGCGCGCGCCGAGTTCCAAGGAGTCGAACAACTCCTTGAAGCCCAGGCGGAGGGCTGGCATCAGATTGCGCTGGCGCCGGAAGAAGGCGATCAGCGGCCGCTGCGTCACCATAATGGCGGCGATGGTGACGGTGGCCCAGAACGCCGATAGGCCGGGCGAAAGCTGATCGACCATCAGGCACCACAGCAACACCACCAGCGGCATGACGAATTGCAGCCCGGCGCGCGCCACCGCCCAAGTCTCAGGCAGTTCGATCACCGGCTTGTCGGGATCCTCCGGCTCGGGATCGGGAAACTGCGCACTATAGGCGAGCAACGCGACATAAGCGCTGACGCCGACGATGGCGACGACCCATTCGGCATAATCGCCGAACACGGCTTCGGCGCCCAGGATGCCGTAATAGAGGATGGCGCAGAACGCCACCATGCCGGAAAGTCCCATCAGCCAGCGCAGGGCGCGCTGGCTGCCCGGCCGGCTGGTGTTGCGCTTCAGAAGCGGCGTGCCGATCTTCAGCGCCTCGATATGCACGATATAGAACAGCGCGATGTAGGAAATGATCGCGGGCAGTGCGGCATGTTTGATGATTTCCGAATAGGGAATGCCGACATATTCCACCATCAGGAAGGCGGCAGCGCCCATCACCGGCGGCATGATCTGACCGTTGATCGACGACGCGGTTTCGATGGCGCCGGCCTTGATGCCGGACATGCCGGTGCGCTTCATCAGCTTGATGGTGAAGATGCCGCCAGAAACCACGTTGGAGATCGACGAGCCGGACACCACGCCGTTCAGCGCCGACGACACCACGGCCACCTTGGCCGGCCCGCCACGCAAATGGCCCAGCAACGCCAGGGACAGACGCAACATCCAGTCGCCCGCTCCTGCCTTGTCGAGCATGGCGCCGAACAGCACGAACAGGAACACGAAGCTGGTCGACACGCCCAGCGCCACGCCGAACACGCCTTCGGTGGTCAGCCATTGGTGATTGAGTAGCTTGGTGAAGGAGGCGCCCTTGTGCTGCAGCACTTCCGGCATCAAGGGGCCGGCGAAGGTATAGGCGATGAAGGCGCAGGCGATGACCACCATCGGCAGACCCAGTGCCCGGCGCGTGGCCTCCAGCAAGAGCACCATGCCGACGCCGGCCGTGACCAGGTCAAGCGTGGTCGGCTGGCTCGGGCGGGTCGAAAGGGCGACGTAGAAAACATAGAGATAGGCGCCGCAGAAAGCGGCAATGCCGGCCAGCAGCCAGTCCTGCAGCGGCACCCGATCGCGAGGCGAGGATCTCAAAGCGGGATAGGCGGTGAAGGCCAGGAACAGGGCGAAGCCAAGATGAATCGAACGCGCCTCGGTGTCGTTCAACACGAAAACACCGAACACGAAAGGCAGCGGCGAGGCATACCAGATCTGGAACAGGCTCCAGGCGATCGCGATGCCGGTGATGAGGCGCCCGGTAAAACCGGCAGGAGAGCGCGCGCCCAGGTCGCTGGCCTGAACGAATTCCTGCATCTCTTGCGCGGTCGCTTCGCGGCGTTGCGTGTCCATTCCCGCTGCCTCCGTTTTGGCCAGCTTGACGCAAGAGCGGCATAAGCCCAAACGAATATTCCATCTTGCCACCCTCGTCGTTCCGCGTTTTAGTATACCAGTTGTCTTTCACGAGGTGGCGATGGCTGGCCAGTTCGAAACCTTGCTTGCCGAACGCGACGAGCACACTGCTATCCTCACCATGAACCGGCCGCAGGCGCTGAATGCCTGCAACGTGGGGCTGTGGCGCGACTTGCGGCAGGCGTTCGAGGCGCTGCGCAAGGACAACGAGATTCGCGCCGTCATTTTGACTGGCGCTGGCCGCGCGTTCTCCGTCGGCGCCGATTTGAAAGAGACGGCGTGGAAGAACGAGACTGCGGCGCAAAGCCATGCCCGTATCGAAAGCCACCAGCAGGATTTGGCGCGGCTGATTCTATCGATCCCCGTTCCGGTGATCGCCGCGATCAATGGCTATGCGCTGGGCGGCGGGCTGGAGACAGCGTTAGCCTGCGACCTGCGTCTGGCCGCTTCGACGGCGAGGCTGGGATTTCCCGAAAGTCGGGTTGGGTCGTTCATCACAGGCGGCGCCTCGATCCTGTTGCCGCGCCTGGTCGGCTTGTCGATGGCGAAGAATATGCTGTTCACCGGCCGCCACGTGCCGGCGGGCGAAGCGCGCACCATCGGGCTGGTTGATGAAGTGCTGCCCGAGGCGGATCTGAAATCGCGCGCGATCGAGCTGTGCCGCGATATTGGCCGCAGCGCGCCGCTTTCAGTGCGTGCCATGAAGGCCACGCTCAACCGCGCGATCCTGGGCGATATGGAAGCAGCGTTGGCCAATGAAACGCTGACCTTGCTTTCGCTCTACGGCACAGCCGATCATCGCGAGGGATCGGTCGCTTTCGGCGAACGCCGTGAGCCGGTATTTCGCGGTCAGTAGGTGCGGCGATGAACGAAGCGCACCCGCCCCGCCCGTCAGATACTGGAAGCGATGCGATCCGGCGCGTCTTCGAACCCAAGAGCATTGCCTTTGTTGGCGCCAGCCAGTCGCAGGCTAAAATCGGCGGCCGCCGGTGGAAATCCCTGATCGAGGGTGGGTTCGCCGGGCGGCTTTACGCGATCAATCCCGGCGCTACAAGTGTGCTGGGCCACAAGGCTTACAAATCCATTGCAAGCCTGCCCGAAGCGCCCGACCTTGCCATTGTATCGATCGCCGCCGAGCTGGTGCCGGGCGTGGTCGAGGAATGCGCCGCATTGGGCGTCGGTGCAGTCATGATCATCACCGGCGGCTTCGGCGAAGCCAGTGCCGAGGGCCAGCGTATCGAACGGGACATGACCTCGCGCCTGATCGCCAGCGGTGCCAGGCTTGTGGGGCCCAACTGCGCAGCGCTGTTTAGCGGCCCGGCACGGGTCAATGTCGGCGGCTGGCCGATGAAGTCTGGACCGATCGCATTGGTCTCGCAAAGCGGCAACATCGCTATCGATTTCGCCCGCTACGCCGAGCAGACCGGGTGCGGCTTCAGCCGCAGCATTACCATCGGCAATGCCGCCGATCTCGGCGTCGCCGATTTGATCGCCTATTTTCTCGAAGACCCGCACACGCAGGTAGCGCTCTGCTATGTCGAGGGCTTCCGGCCCGGCGAAGGCCGGCGGCTGGTCGACATCGTGCGCGGCCAGCGCCGTCACAAACCGGTCGTGCTGCTGAAGCCCGGCCGCAGCGACGCCGGGCGGAGAGCGGCGCTATCCCATACCGGCGCGCTTGCCGGCGAGGATGCGGTGGTCGATGCGGCCCTGCGCGAAGCCGGCATCATCCGTGTCGACACGGTCGAGGCCGCTTGGCATGTCGCGCGGGCGCTGGCGCTGCAGCCTTCTTGCGCCAGCTCGCAGATCGCGGTGCTGACGGATGGGGGCGGCCACGCCACGCTTGCCAGCGATGCGTTGGGATCGGCTGGGCTGACCTTGGCGAATTTTTCGCCGGAGACGCAGCAGGCGCTCGCTGCCCTTCTGCCGGAGCGTTGCCCACGCAATAATCCGATCGATTTCGCCGGCGAAGCGGAGGGCAATCCCGACGTCATTCCGGCGTCGCTCGCAATCGCGCTGGCCGATGACGCCGTCGGCGCAGCGGTGATCGTGGGGCATTTCGGTGGTTACCATCTGATTGGCGGCGCGTCGCTGGGACCACTGGAAGACGCGGCGGCAGACAGGATCGCCCAAGTAGCGTCCAAAGCGGCAAAGCCCGTTCTATTGCACAGCGTCCACGGCGATCGTTCGCTTGCCGCCCTCGCCCGGCTCGAAGCGGGCGGCGTCCCGGTGTTCCGCCGAATCGAAATGCCTGCCACGGTGCTGCAGGGCATGCATGCAGCCTTCCGCGCCAGCACCTTGCCGGTCAAGCCGCGTCCTGCAGCCACACAGGCGCCCGCCGCAGAGCATTCGCGACGTTTTCTGTCGGAAGCGGAGACGCGGACCCTGCTGGCTGCGGAAGGTTTGCCCATTCCCCAATGGCGCGTTGTTACCTCGGCGGCAAGCTGCAACGCAGCCGTACAGCATTTCGCAGTACCCTGCGCGCTAAAAATGGCGCCACCACAGGCGATCCATAAATCCGAACTCGGTGGCGTGCTGCTGAATGTCGTCGGTGACGAGGCGGAACGGGGATTCGCCAAATTGGCGGCGCGCATGCGCCAGTTCGACCTCGACCCTGCCGTGCTCGTGACGCCAATGGCCAAGGGCGAGGTTGAGTGCGTCATAGGGGCGTTCCGCGATCCCCAGTTCGGACCGGTGGTGATGGTCGGGCTAGGCGGCACTCGGGTGGAATTGCTGGGCGACGTCGCCTTCAGGTTGGCGCCGCTGGAGCGCGAGGACGTGCCTGCGCTTGTAGCCGAAACGGGCTTAGGCAGGCTTTTTGCGGGCTACCGCAACGCGCCCGCGCTCAATCTCGAAGCGTTTGGGGATCTGCTCTGCGCCGTCGGCCAGTTGATGGCACGGCGCGAGGACATCGTCGAACTGGATATCAATCCGGTGCTGGTAAGTGCATCGGCGGCCGCCGTGGTCGACGCACGCGTTGCCGTAGCAAGCGCATCGGAGCTGCGTCGGCCTTGAGCCGGCAACAAGAATGTCAACGAGGAAAGCCACACCAAAGCAGGAAGGAGACTGAAAATGAGAGGACATACTAAAGCCGCGTTGTTTGCCGCCGCATTGATCGCATTCGGCGGCGCCCTGCCGGGCACTGTCGTAGCGCAACAGCAGCAGTTCACCACCGTCGGCACCGCGGGTGTAACAGGCGTCTATTATGCCGTGGGCGGCTCCATCTGCCGGCTGATGAACAAGGAACGCAAGACCCACAATATCCGCTGTTCGGTCGAGTCGACCGGCGGTTCAGTGGCCAACATCAACTCCATCCGTGCCGGCGAACTCGATTTCGGTATGGCCCAATCCGATGCACAGTTCTATGCCTTGAACGGCGGCGGCGCTTTCAAGGAAAGTGGTCCCTACCCCGAGCTGCGGGCGGTGTTCTCCTTGCACGCCGAACCGGTCACGATCGTGGTGCGCAAAGAATCGAAGATTGCCGAACTCGCCGATTTGAAAGGCAAGCGGTTCAATATCGGCAATCCTGGCGCAGCCACCAACGCTTTCAGCAAGGAACTCGTCGCTGAGCTGGGCTGGCAGATGTCGGATTTCTCGCTGGTGTCCGAACTCAAGGCGGACGAACAGGCGCCCGCTCTGTGCGACAACAAGATCGATGCCTTTTTGTATCCGGTCGGCCATCCGGCATCGAATATTTCCGACGCGACCACGACCTGCAACGGCGTGATCGTTCCGGTGGTTGGCCCCGCCGTCGACCGACTGCTGGCGAAGTTCCCGTTCTACGCCCGCTCTACCATTCCGGGCGGCATGTATAAGAACAACCCGACCGACATCAGCACCTACGGTCCGCGCGCCACGCTGGTGACGTCGAGCAAGGTGCCGGAGCAGACCGTCTATGCGCTGGTGAAAGCGGTGTTCGAGAATTTCGACGAGTTCCGCAAGTTCCATCCGGCTTTCGCCAATTTCGATCCCAAGGAAATGATCAAGGCGAGCCTCTCGGTCCCGTTGCACGACGGTGCCATTCGCTACTACAAGGAAAAGGGCTGGATGTAGGCCTCGCCGGGGACGGGCCTATCCGTCCCCGTTTCTTGCTTGCCGCGAGGCTCTTTACTATAAGTCGTTCGCCCCCCGTACGGGGGGCGGACTCTGCTTCAAAGCGAAGGGCAGGCAGCGTGCCGGCAAATCAGGCAAGTCGCGAAAGAAAGACGGCACAGAACGCCAAGCCGACCACGAGCCTGGTCGAGATGGCGTACAAGGAACTCGAAAGGCAGATCGTCACCGCCCAGCTCGCGCCTGGCGACTGGATCACGGAGTCGGAAATCGGCGCCCGTCTAGGCATCAGCCGCACCCCGGTGCGCGAAGCGATCCAACGCCTGGCGCGCGCCAAGCTGGTCGAGATCGAGCCGCGGCGCGGCCTGCGCATTACCACCGTCAATGTCTTCGATCAGCTCAGCCTGTTGCGCTTTCGCCGCACGATCGAGCACTTCATAACCCGCGAAGTGGCCAAGCGCGCCAGCGATGAAGACCGCCAGGTCTTAATCGCCTTGGCCGATGAAATGGAGCGGGCAAGCACGGCGGGCAGCTACGCCGAACACTATCGCGTTGATTTGGAGTATAAGCTGCTGCTACTGAAATGCGTGCGCAACGACTATGCCGCCACCGCGATCGAGCCGTTATGGGCCGCTTCGCGCCGTTTCGCCTGGGTAACCCGGCACAACCGCGACATTCCCAAGGTCGGCCGCCTCACAGCTATCATGATGCGGGCCATCGCAAGTGGCGAAAGCCGCAAGACCGCGGCCGCAACCACAGCGTTCATCGATTGTCTGGAGATTCTGGCGCGCCGCAAGCTCAAGGAAGACGACGAGCGCTGAGGCGCAGCGTGATTCCAAAAAAAAGCCCCCGCCGCTTGAGCGGCGAGGGCTTGGGAACGTCAGATGGAAATTACATCCACCCTTTTTCCTTGTAGTACTTGACGGCGCCGGGATGCAGCGGCGCGGAGTTGCCGTTCTTGACCATGTCCTTCGGGTCGAGATTGGCGAACGCCGGATGCAGCTTCTTGAACTCGTCGAAGTTCTCGAACACCGCCTTGACCAGCGTGTACACGGTCTGCTCCGGCACCTTGGCCGAAGCCACCAGGGTGGCCAGCACGCCATAGGTCGTGGTCGGGTTGGGGTTGCCGTTATAGAGCCCGCCGGGGATCGTGGCCTTGGCATAGTACGGATACTTCGCGATCAGCCTGTCGACCGCAGGACCGGTCAGCGATACCAGCTTGGCGCCGCAGGTCGTGGTCGGATCCTGGATGTTGGCCGAAGGATGGCCGACGCCGTAGAAGAAGCCGTCGATCTTGTTGTCGCACAAAGCCGGGCCGTGTTCGTCGGCCTTCAGCTCCGAGGCCAGCGCGAAGTCCGATAGCTTCCAGCCCATCTCGGCCAGCAGTTCCTCCATCGAGGTGCGCGTGCCCGAGCCCGGGTTGCCGACATTGAAGCGCTTGCCTTTGAAGTCCTCGAACTTGGTGATGTTGGCCTCTTTACGCGCCAGCACGGTGAACGGCTCGGGATGGACCGAGAACACCGAACGCAGATCGGCATAGGGACCGGCATCCTTGAACGAGCCCTGGCCCTTGGAGGCGGTGAACTGCACGTCCGACTGCGACATGCCGAAATCGAGCTCGCCGCCTTTCAGCGAGTTGATGTTGGCGGTCGAGCCGCCGGTCGATTCGACCGAGCAGCGGATATTGTGCGTCTTGCGGTCCTTGTTCATCAGCCGGCAGATCGCGCCGCCCACGGCGTAATAGACGCCGGTGACGCCGCCGGTGCCGACGGTGACGAATTGCTGCTGCGCCAAGGAAGGCGCCGGCATAGCCACGGCGGCAGCCAGCAAGGCCCCTGCCACCACGCCAAATTGCATTCTCATTGAAAACCTCCCTGTTCGACTTGCCGCGTACCCTTCCCTGGCCCGCGTCCAATGCCAGAGTCATAGCCCAAACAAGCCGCTAGGTGAAATGCCGATCCGGGTCGGCCAATATGATAAGGAAACCGGGATGCGTTGCAGCAAACGCGTGGGGCTCGGCGGGAGTAATTGTATGCATGTGGTGGTGATTGGCGCCGGGGTGGTGGGCATGACCAGCGCCTGGGCCCTGGCGCGCGAGGGGCATCGCGTAACTGTGGTCGATGCCGCGCCCGAACCCGCCGCCGGCGCCAGCCATGGCAACGGCGCGCAGCTTAGCTATTCCTACGTTGCCCCGTTGGCAGGCCCGTCGATCTGGCGCGACCTGCCGGGCCTGCTGTTCAGCAAGGATGCGCCGGTCCGGTTTCGTCCCACCTTGGATCCGTTCCAGTATCGCTGGGGCATGAAATTCCTGGCCAATTGCAACACGGAGGCGGCGCGGCGCACCACCGAGGCGCTGCTGCGCCTGGCGTTTCTCAGCCGCGACACCGTCAAGGCGGCGGAAGATGTCGGCGGGCTCGATTTCGACTGGCGCGAATCGGGCAAGCTGGTCGTGTACTCCAAAGAAGAAAGCTTCGCCGCCGCGCGCGCCCAGGTCGAGCTGCAGGCGGGTCTGGGCTGCCGCCAGACCGTGTTCGATCGCAGCCAGTGCCTGACGCATGAGCCGGCACTGCATACCATCGCAAACAGGATCGTGGGCGGCATCTTCACTGCCGATGACGCAGCCGCCGATCCGGTCAAGCTGTGCCGCGGCTTGCAGCGACTGCTCGCAAGCGGCAATGGCGCGGTCGATTTCCGCTTCGGCACGCGCGTCGAACGCCTCAAGCGCGCCGGCAACCGGCTGACCGGCATCGATACCAGCGCCGGGCCGATCGAGGGCGATGCCTATGTGCTGGCCGGCGGCTACGAGAGCCGGATACTGGCCAGGAGCGTCGGCGTCGACCTGCCGATCTATCCGATCAAGGGCTACAGCCTGACCGTCGACGTGGCGGACGATAAGGCCGCACCTGATGCTTCCGTTACCGACTATGCCAACAAGATCGTCTATGCCCGGCTTGGCGCGCAGCTGCGAATCGCAGGCATGGCCGACATCGTCGGACCGGCCCGCGATCTCGCCAAGGATCGCGTGGCGCAGTTGGCGCGCCAGGCGCGAGCCACGTTCCCCGGTGCTGCAGACTGGACCGGCGATCTTCGGGCCTGGACCGGCATGCGGCCGGCGACGCCCAGCGGCAGGCCGATCATCGGTGCCAGCGGCATCGCCAACCTGGCGCTCAATGTCGGGCACGGCCCGCTTGGGTTCACGCTCGCCTTCGGCTCGGCCGTGGCTCTGGCAGCGCATCTCGCCGGGCACGCAGCACCGCTGCCGATGGAAGATTTTTCTCTGGCGCGCGCTTAGCTCGCCTCGGCCAGCGCCCGGTCGACGGAACGGCTGAGCTTGTCGACGATCTCGTCGAGCTGCGTGTCGTCGAGAATGAAGGGGGGCGCCAGCAGCACGTGATCGCCGCGCACGCCGTCGAGCGTGCCGCCCATCGGATAGCACATCAGCCCCTCACCCATCGCCAGCGCCTTGATGCGCGCGTTGAGCTTCAGCTTGGGATCGAACGGCTCCTTGGTAAGCCGGTCGGCCACCAGCTCGATCGACCAGAACAGCCCGCGGCCGCGAATGTTGCCGACATGGGCATGATTGCCGAAACGGCCACGCAGGCGTTCTTCCAGTCCCTTCCCAAGCGTCTTCACCTTGGCGAGAAGATTGCGCTCCTTGATCGCCTTCTGCACGGCCAGCGCCCCGGCGCAGGCCGCGGCATGGCCGAGATAGGTATGGCCGTGCTGGAAGAAGCCGGAGCCGCCGACGATGGCATCGTAGATCTTCGCATTGGTCAGCATGGCGCCGATCGGCTGGTAGCCGGCGCCTAGCCCTTTGGCGATGCAGACGATGTCGGGCACCACGCCGTCCTGCTCGCAGGCGTAAAGCGTGCCGGTGCGGCCCATGCCGCACATGACTTCGTCCAAGATCAGCAGAACGCCGTGGCGGTCGCAAATTTCGCGGATGCGCTTGAAGTAGCCGGGCGCCGCCGGCACCGTTCCCAGGGTCGCGCCGACCACCGGCTCGGCGATGAAGGCGATGACCTGATCCGGCCCCAGGCGCAGGATTTCCTCCTCCAGCTCGTCGGCCATGCGCCTGCCATAGGCTTCTAGCGTTTCGCCGTCGCGCTGGCCGCGATAGGCGTAGCAAGGCGCGATGTGGCTGACCTCGATCAGCAGCGGCGCGAATTGCGCCCGACGCCATTCGTTGCCACCGATCGCCAAGGCCCCCAGCGTATTGCCATGATAGCTCTGCTTGCGGGCGATGATGTGCCGGCGCTGCTTGTGGCCGGTTTCGACGAAATACTGCCGCGCCAGTTTCAGCGCCGCCTCGATCGCTTCCGAACCACCCGACAGGAAATAGACCTTGTCCATGCCCGACGGCGCATCGGCGATGAGCTGATCGGCCAAGGCCTCCATCGGCTCGTTGGTGAAGAAGGAGGTGTGCGCGAAGGGCAGCTTCTCGAGCTGCGCTTTGATCGCGTCGGTCACGGTGCGATCCGAATGTCCGAGGCAGGATACGGCGGCCCCGCCCGAGGCATCGAGATAGCGCTTGCCGGCGCTGTCGATTATGTAGGGCCCGTCCCCCGCCACGGCGACGGGATAGGTGTGTAGCGGCGTGCGATGGAAGACATGGGTGTTTGCCATGCCGCAATGGTTGCCCAGACCCATGGCGGAGACAAGGCAAAGAAGAAAAACCCGTGCTAGCGTGGCCCATGGCTTGCATGAGGATTCCGCAAGGCCGGCGCCAAGGGGAGCGTTTTCAGTGAGTGTGGAAGAAGCCGATTTTCTGGTGGTGGGCGCAGGGATTGCCGGCGCCTCGGTGGGCTACTGGCTGGCGCAGAACGCCAAGGTCATCGTGCTGGAGCGCGAGAGCCAGCCCGGCTACCACAGCACCGGCCGCTCCGCCGCGCTGTTCAGCGAGACCTATGGCAACTTCGCCATCCGCGCCATCACGGTTTCCAGCGGCGATTTCTTCGACAATCCGCCGCCCGGCTTCGCCGACCACAAGCTGGTCACTCCGCGCGGGGCGCTGATCTTCGGCAACGAAGCGCAGGTCCCGAAGCTCGACCGCATGTATGCCGACTGGATCAAGCTGGTCGATACGGTCAAGCGGCTGGACAAGGCGCAGACGCTCAAGCTCTGCCCGCTGCTCAATGCAGACAAGGTTGCCGGTGCAGTGTTCGAGCCCGACGCCAAGGACATCGACGTGCATGCCACGCATCAGGGCTTCCTGCGCGCGCTGCGCGGCCATGGCGGGCATGTGGTCAACAAGGCGGAAGTCCTGAGCGCCACCTACAGCGGGAATAAGTGGCTGGTCAAGACGCCGAGCGGCGATTTCGCAGCGCCGGTGCTGATCAACGCCGCCGGCGCCTGGTGCGACGTGCTGGCGGGCATGGCAGGCGTGAAGCCGGTCGGGCTGATGCCCAAGCGGCGCACCGCCTTCACCTTCTCGGGCCCGCCCGATCTCGACTACCACAATCTGCCGATGGTGCTGGACGCCGACGAGGAATTCTATTTCAAGCCCGAGGTCGGCCAGTTCCTGGCCTCGCCGGCCGACGAAACCCCGGTCGATCCCTGCGACGTGCAGCCGGAGGAATACGACATCGCCGAAGCGGCGGCGCAGATCGAGGAACACACAAGCTTGCGCATCAAGCGCATCAACAACAAATGGGCCGGCCTGCGCAGCTTCGTCGCCGACCGCTCGCCGGTGGTCGGCTTTGACAACGTCGTGTCGGGATTTTTCTGGCTGGCGGGGCAAGGCGGCTACGGCATCCAGACCTCGCCCGCCATGGGCGAAGTCGCAGCGGCGCTGGCGATGAAGCAACCGCTGCCGGCGCGCATTGCGGCGCTGGGCGTGACGCCGGAGTTTCTGGCACCAGCACGCTTGCGGAGTTGAGGCGCCGGCAGGACTCCCGTTTATTCCTGCATAGCCTTTAAGGCACGGCATGCGCGTCAGGGCAAAGCCCTGCGGACGCAGCAGCGGACAATCATGGGGGTTTGCCGTTGCCTTCGCATCATTTGCGGCAACGGACCCAACCATGCGCCACAAATTTGACACGGGCAGGCTAAACGAGTCGTTCGTTTATCGGTGGGGTTTGCATCGGTGCACGGGCGTTATTCATGGGCGATTGGGAACAGCTGTCGTCGCTCTTCGTCATGGCAATCTTCGTCATGACCCAAGGAGTGTATTTCCTTGTTCTCGCCGTCGACGCCTATCTTTTCTCGTTGCCGGTGAACTGGGTCGACACCGAAGCGGCGGCCCGCATCCCCGACAGCGACCTGCCTTACATCGTGATGTTCTACCCGGTCCTGCGGGAATCGGAATCGGTCATGCGTACGACCCTGCTGGCGGTCGCCGACATCGACTACCCGGCGTCGCGCTTTCGGGTCGTCGCCATTCCGAACTGGGACGATCGCGAAACGATCAAAAGCCTGCGCCGGCTGCGAAGGACGTTTCGCTTCCTGCACATCCTCGTGGTGCCGCCGACGGTCCAGCCAAGCTGGCAGCCGGTCTGGGAGGCATGGGATCGCAATTCGAAAGCCTACTGGTGGCATCACGGCAACCGCGCCGGCGATCGCAATCTGCCGCCCAAGAAAACACGGCAGCTGATTTATGGTTTCTACAATATCGCGCACGGCTTCAAGGACGGGGGCGACTTTATCGTCAACTACATCGATGCCGACAGCGCGCCGCCACGCCGCCATTTCCGCGACGGTGCCGGCGGCATGCGCCACTACGACGTGCTGCAGGCCACCAACGTCGCCGGCAATCTCAACGACAGCATGGCTGCAAGCTGGCACGCCTTCGACCACATGGCCTGGGACGGCTTCAAGTACAAGCATCTATCCGCCAATGGACGGCAGCCTTACTGGATGCTCGGCAAAGGCCTGTTCTTTCGCGCTTCCGATCTGATGGCCCTGGGCGGCTTCAATCCCTGGGTGACGATCGAGGATCCGGAAGTCGGCATGCGATTCTGGACCAACGGCAAACGGCTGGGGATCATCGCCGACCCCTTGATCGAAGAGGTTCCCATCACGTTCGCCGACGGTTTCCTGCAGCGCAGCCGATGGGTTTGCGGGTTCTTCCAGAGCCTGGGCAGTCCGCTGAGATCGATGGGAATGACGCCATGGCAGCGCTTCAAGGCGCGTCTCAATTTCGTGCCGTGCCTGTTTCTCGCTGCCAACGCCGTCGGTTTGCCGTTCGGCATCTGGCTTGCCTGGCGATACATCGACGGGCGCGGCGCCCTGCCTGACTGGTGCATACCGATCGCCAGCGCGTCGGTGGCCATGTCGCTGTTTTCCATGCTGGCGCATTACGTCTTCGCGTGGCAACGAACGGCGCTGGTGCTCGACAGCATGAAGCAGCGCCTTTGGTTCATGCTGCGCGTCAATCCGCTGTCCCTGCTTGTGTGGTGGACGCTGTGGATCGTGCCGCTTGTGGGTGGCTTGCGCATGTATCTTTCCGATGGTGGCCTGGTCTGGCAGCGGACGGACAAGAGCGATGCCAACCATGAACTGGTGCGCGCCCAGCTTGCCGGGCCGGTCGCCACGGCAGTCTTCGTGCCGGAACCCGCCGTCGCCAGCGGGCGGCCCGTTGCGGCGGCGCCCGTCTGGCAGGCAACCTCCCAGCCCCAGAGCATGTAATGGCAAGCGATCATGTCCTGATTACGGGCGGCGCGGGGTTCATCGGTTCGCATCTCGCCGACGTTCTTCTTGCCCGCGGATTTGAAGTGACGGTTCTCGACTGCCTTTTGCCGCAGGTTCATGCGCGCAGCGAACTCGACGACGACGGCTGGCCGCTCTACCTCAATCCGCAAGCAAGGCGCATCAGAGGCAGTCTGCTCGATGCAGGCGTTTTCAAATACGCGTTGCGCGGCATCACGCATTTGGTTCATCTGGCGGCGTCAGTGGGCGTCGGCCAGAGCATGACCGATATATTCAGCTACACGCATAACAACACGATGGCTGCCGCGCTCATGCTCGACGTGTTGTCGCGCGGTGGACACACCGTGCGATGCATGACCGTGGCGTCTTCGATGTCGGTCTATGGCGAGGGAGAATATCGAGGCGCCGATGGCCGTAGGCACTACGCTCCGCCGTTGCGCACGCATGAGCAGCTGGAGCGCCGGCTCTGGGAAATCACGATCGCAGGCCAGCAACTCGAACCCGTGCCGACGACTGAGGAAAAGCGGCTGCAACCGGCATCGATATACGCGATCAACAAACGCGATCACGAGGAAATGTTCCTCACTGTCGGGCGGGCGCTGAATATCCCCACGACGGCACTGCGCCTGTTCAACGCCTATGGCTCGCGCCAGTCCCTCAGCAACCCCTATACCGGAGTAGCGGCAATCTTCATTTCTCGGCTGTTGAACAACCAACCGCCTTTAGTGTTCGAAGACGGCCGACAGATGCGGGATTTTGTGCACGTTCTTGATGTCGCCGAGGCTTTTGCTTCCGTTCTCGAAGCGGAGAAACCGGATTGGGAAGTCTTCAATGTTGCCAGCAGCCAGGCGGTTTCGATCGCCGACATC
>JAQSWP010000060.1 GCA_029266575.1 Alphaproteobacteria bacterium
GGACCGAAAGCGCTTAGCGAGCGCCTGGACGACGCCATCAAGGAGGTCCTGCGCCGCCCGCGCGATGCCGACAAGCTGTTGCTGGACGTCGCCTCGATGCGCGCGCGCATCGAGCGTCACAATCACGCCAAAAGCGCTTGGGATCTGAAATACCTGCGCGGCGGGCTGTTCGATCTCGATTTCATGGCGCAATACCTGCTCCTCCTGCACGCGCCCAATCACAGCAGCATCCTCGCCCGCCGCGCGCCGCAGATCTTCGCCCAATTGGCGCAAGCCCAATTGCTCCCTACCGCGACCGCCCAAACCTTGGCCGCGGCGTTCCGCCTCTGGCAAAGTCTGCAGAGTCTTCTGCGCCTGACGATGGGCGGTGATGAAGCCGATATCGAGGAAAGCAGCACGCCCGAGGGATTGAAACAGATTCTCGCTGCCGCCGCCGGCGTGTCGGATTTTGCCGCGCTGAAAGCGAAGATGGCCGATACGGCGGCGCGCGTTTACGCTATCTACGACGAAATCATTGCGGCGCCCGCCGCCGCACAAGGTCCGCTCAACGAAGGAGAAGGCCAATGACCATTGAACCGGGCAAGAAGGCGCCAGACTTCACCGCCACCACCGATGGCGGCGGCAAGGTCAAGCTGTCCGACTTCAAGGGCAAGAACGTCATCCTCTATTTCTACCCCAAGGACGACACGCCCGGTTGCACCAAGGAGGCCTGCGGCTTTCGCGACGCCAAGCCGAATTTCTCCAAGGCCAAGGCGGTGGTGCTGGGCGTGTCCAAGGACAGCGTGGCACGGCACGACAAGTTCAGGGACAAGTACGACCTGAACTTCCCGCTGCTATCGGACGAAGACGGCAAGATCTGCGAGAAGTACGGCACCTGGATCGAAAAGAGCCTCTACGGCCGCAAATACATGGGCATCGACCGCGCCACTTTCCTGATCGACGGCAACGGCGTGATCCGCAATGTCTGGCGCAAGGTCAAGGTTCCCGGCCATGTCGACGAAGTGCTGACGGCGCTGAAGGCGCTTTAGCGGTGCCCCAGCACGCGATGCGGCGTGTAAGGCTCTTCCAGATAGGCGATCTCTTTCGCGTCTAGCTTGAAATCAAGTGCGCCCAGCAGATCGTCGAACTGCGGCAGCTTGCTGGCGGCGATGATCGGCGACGTCACGTACGGTTTGCCGAGCAACCAGCCCAACGCCACCTGCGCCGGCCCCACCCCGTGCTTCTTGGCCAGCTCCTGCACGCGATCGACGATGGTGAAATCGCTTTCGGCGTAATACATGCGATGCGCCATCTCGTCGGTGCGGGCGCGCACGGTCGCGGTGTTGGCGCCGGCTGAGCGATCGCCCTTGGCGCGGTTGCCGACCAGAAAGCCGCGCGCCAGCGGGCTCCACGGCGTGATGCCGATGCCCTGGTCGCGGCACAGCGGGATCATCTCGCGCTCTTCCTCGCGATAGGCCAGATTGTAGTGGTTCTGCATGGCGACGAATTTCGTCCAGCCGTGGCGCTCGGCAACCGCCTGCGCCTTGGCGAATTGCCAGGCATACATGCTGGACGCGCCGAGATAACGCACCTTCCCAGCCTTCACGCAATCGTGCAGCGCCTCCATCGTTTCCTCGACGGGCGTCTCGTTATCCCAGCGATGGATGATGTAGAGATCGATGTAACCGCTGCCCAGCCGGCGCAGCGAGGCATCGACCTGATCCATGATGTGCTTGCGCGACAGACCCTTGTCGTTGGGGCCCTTGTCCATCGGATTGAACACCTTGGTGGCGAGCACGTATTCCTCGCGCCGTGGCGCCAGCTCGCGCAGCGCGCGACCGGTGATTTCCTCGCTGACGCCGACGGAATACATGTTGGCCGTATCGTAGAAATTGATGCCGGCTTCCCAGGCGCGCCGATAGAATGGCATGCTTTCGCCCTCTTCCAGCACCCATTCGCGCCACGACTTGGCGCCGTAGGTCATGGTGCCGAAGCACAGGCGGGAGACTTTCAGACCGGTATTGCCGAGGCGCACGTACTGCATCGTTTCCCCCTTTTTAAATTTTCTATTCGGCGTCCTTGTGCTTGGCATCGACGCGCGCCGCCAGCGCGGCTGCCATGTATTCGTCGAGATCGCCATCCAGCACGCGTTGCGCATCGGAGCGCTCGACGCCGGTGCGCAGGTCTTTCACCATCTGGTAAGGCTGCAATACGTAGGACCGGATCTGGTGGCCCCAGCCGATATCGGTCTTGGAATCGGCTTCCGCCTGCGCCGCCTCTTCCCGCTTGCGCAATTCGGCTTCATACATGCGGGCGCGCAGCATGCCCATGGCGGTGGCGCGGTTGCGATGCTGCGAGCGGTCGGACTGGCACTGAACGACAATGCCGGTCGGGATATGGGTAATGCGGATGGCCGAATCGGTTTTGTTGACGTGCTGGCCGCCGGCGCCGGAGGCGCGATAGGTATCGACCCGCAGATCCTTGTCGAGGATCTCGATCTGGATCGTGTCGTCGATCACCGGATAGACCCAGACCGAAGCGAAGGATGTATGGCGGCGCGCCTGGCTGTCGAACGGCGAGATGCGCACCAGCCGGTGTACGCCGCTCTCCGTCTTCAGCCAGCCATAGGCGTTGCGACCATTGACCTCCAGCGTCACCGATTTGATGCCGGCTTCTTCGCCCGGGCTCTCTTCCAGCCATTTGACCTTATAGCCGTGCTGCTCGGCCCAGCGCACATACATACGCGCCAGCATCTCGGCCCAGTCCTGCGATTCGGTGCCGCCGGCGCCGGCATGGACTTCGACGTAGCAGTCGTTGCCGTCGACTTCGCCCGACAGCAGCGTCTCGAGCTCCAGCTTGGCGGCAATGTCGCGCAGATCGCGCAATGCCTTTTCGGCATCGCCGACCATGCCGGCATCGCCCTCGGCTTCCGCCAGTTCCATCAGTTCTGAATTCTCCGCAACGCCCGCTTCAAGCATGCGCACGTTCGCCAGCGCCGAATCGAGCTGCTGGCGTTCGCGCATCATGGCCTGCGCGTCGGTCGGATTGTTCCAGAGATTGGGATCTTCGGCGCGGGCGTTCAGCTCCGCCAGCCGCTCGAGGGCGCGGTCGTAGTCAAAGATGCCTCCTCAGCAGCCCGACAGACTGCTTGATCTCACCGATGACGGTCTCGGCTTCCGCCCGCATGACGACAACGCTCCGAAAGGGGAACTCGACGGGCGACCTTTTAGTACGTTTCGCCGGTTCCGGAAAGGGCCGGACGGCCGCCGGCGGAAGGATCGACGCCCAGCAGCGAAAGATTGCCTGTGCCGTCGATCACCATGCGCTCGCCGGTCGGCTCGGTGCCGGGCTTGAACGCCTCCAGAATGGCTGGACTGCCGGGTCCGGCAAGCTCGCCGGTGCTGGGATTGACCCGCACCATCTTCAGGTCGGGCGGAATGCGGAACGGGGTGTTCGGCCGGTCCTTGAGTAGGGTCGTCGCAATATCCTTGAAGATCGGCACCGCCGTGCTGCCGCCGGTTTCGCCGCGGCCCAAAGTGCGCGGCTCGTCGAAGCCGACATAGATGCCGATCACCAGATCGGGCGAGAAGCCGATGAACCACACGTCCTTGGCATCGTTGGAGGTGCCGGTCTTGCCCGCCAGCGGCTTGTTCAGCGAGGCAAGCGTGGCGGCCGTGCCGCGCACCGTCACGCCCTGCAGGATATGGACGATCTGATAGACCGATTGCGGATTGTAGATTTGCTCGCGCGAGTCGGGCACCACCGGCGGCGGCTGGTTTTTCCAGTTCTCTGCTCCGCACGTCTCGCAGGATCGCTCGTCGTGGCGATAGATCGTCTTGCCGGTGCGGTCCTGCACGCGATCGATCAGGGTCGGCGTCACGCGCTTGCCGCCATTGACCAGCATGCCGTAGGCATTCGCCATGCGCAGCAGCGTGGTTTCGCCGGCGCCCAGCGCCATCGGCAGCACCTCGAGCATGCTGTCGACCACGCCGAAGGTCTTGGCCGTCGCGGCGATCTTGTTCATGCCGACGAATTGCGCGATGCGCACGGTCATCAGGTTGCGTGATTTCTCGATACCGCCGCGCAGGGTGACCGGCCCCAGGAAGTCGCGGGAATAGTTCTCCGGCTTCCACAGCGGCTGGCCGGGACCGGGGTCGAGCACGAAGGGCGCATCGAGCACCAGGCTGGATGGCGTCAGGCCGCTTTCTTCCATCGCCGTCAGATAGACGAACGGCTTGAAGGAAGAGCCGGGCTGGCGCAGCGCCTGTGTGACGCGGTTGTACTGGCTGCGCTGGAAACTCCAGCCGCCCGCCATCGCCAGCACGCGTCCGGTGTGCGGATCCAGCACGATCGCGCCGCCATCGACGTTGGGAATCTGGCGCAGGCCGAAGGTGCCGGGGGGATAGTTCTGCTTCTTGCCGTCGATGGTCACCGGTTCGACCGCAACGATGTCGCCCACCGACACTACGTCGGCCGGCCGCCGCGGCGGATTGCCGATCTTCTGCTCTTCCAGAGTCGGACGCGCCCAGTTCATTTCGGCAAAGGGAATGCTGCCCTCCTTGCCGTCCAGCGTGCCGATCGTCACGCGCTCGTTCTCGAGTTTCAGCACCACGGCCAGTTGCCAGCCCGGCTGGCCCAGGGGTGGCGGCGTCTCCGCGAACTTGACGAGTTCGGGCTTCCAATTGTCCACCGCGGTCATCTTGGCAAGCGGACCACGCCAGCCATGCCGGCGGTCGTAGGCCATCAACCCATCGCGCAGCGCTTTGTCGACGATCGGCTGCATCTCGGAGTCAAGCGTGGTGCGGACCGCCAGACCGCCTTCATACAGCGTCGTTTCGCCATAGCGCGCGAGGATTTGCCGGCGCACTTCTTCGGCGAAGAAATCGGCGGTCACCGTCTCGAACTCGGGGCGGCGGCGCAATTGCAGAGGCTCGTTGCGGGCCGCAGCCGCTTCCTGCGCATTCACGTAGCCGTCTTCCTGCATGCGGCCGATGACGTAGTCGCGGCGCGCCTTGGCCTCAGCCGGCGCGCGCTGGATGTTGTAGTTGCTGGGCGCCTTGGGCAGCGCCGCCAGATAGGCGGCCTCGCCGATCGTCAGTTCGTCGAGCGACTTGCCGAAATAATTCAGCGCCGCAGCGGCAACGCCGTAATTGCCCGAACCAAGAAAGATTTCGTTCAGGTACAGCTCGAGAATGCGCTCCTTGGGAAAGGCGTTTTCGATGCGCAGCGCCAGAATGGCTTCCCTGATCTTGCGTGAAATCGTCGCTTCGTTGGTCAGCAGGAAATTCTTGGCGACCTGCTGGGTGATCGAGGAAGCGCCTTCGGGCCGCTTGTTCTGGCCCATGTTTGAAAGATTGGCGATTGCCGCGCGAAAGACGCCGAAGACATCGACGCCGGGATGGGTAAAGAAGCGCTGGTCCTCGGAAGCGATGAAAGCGTTGATCACCCGCTTGGGCATGGCGGTGATCGGCACGTAAACCCGCTTCTCCTTGGCGTACTCGGCCAGCAGCCGGCCATCGGCGGCGTACAGCCGGGTGGTAACCGGCGGCTCGTAGGCTTTCAGCTGCTCATGGTCCGGCAGATCAGCGGAATACTGCAGATAAAGATAGAGACCGGCGCCACCGACCCCGACCAGGCCGACCGCCAGCAGAATCGCCAAAAACTTCAATACGCGCACGAAATCCGCGCCTTTCCTGAGCCTGTTGCATCGGCAACAACCATTATCGGGGAAAAGAGTTCAACTCCCCAATTTATATCGCAGCCCTGCTGAGGCTCTGCTAGCCGAAAATTGCGGCGCGGTCGAGGCGCGAAGAGGGCTGGGCGACAACCGCCTGTTCAGTTCGAGGCGCCGCCTGGAACCCTGGCGACAACCGGCCGGGGCTGAGCAAAGAAGGAATCGGCCGCCTTGATGATAGCACGCGCCAGTTTCTGGCGATGGGCCTGCTGCATCAGATTGCGCTCGTCGGTCTTGTTCGAGAGATACCCGACCTCGAGCAGCACGGCCGGCACGTCCGGCGCCGTCAGGACGGCAAAACCGGCCGAACGGTGCGGCCGATGCGCCAGAAGCGCGACATTGGCGCGCTCGAGCTCGTCGACCAGTGTACCGGCGTAGATTTTCGACCGGTTCATGGTCTCTCTCTGGGCCAGATCGATCAGGATGCTGGCGACGTCGCGATCCTGGCGGGAGAGATCGAGGCCGGCAATGACGTCGGCCTTGTTCTCCTTGGTGGCAAGGGCTGCTGCTTCCTTGTCCGAGGCGTCGGTGGACAGGGTGTAAACCGAAGCGCCGCGCGTTTCGCCCTCGCCATGCGAATCGGCATGGATGGAAATGAAGAGATCGGCTCCGGCGGCGCGGGCAAAGGTAACCCGTTCGCGCAGGGCCATGAAATCGTCCTCGTTGCGCGTCAGCACTGCCTTGTAGCGCCCGGTGGCATTCAGCTGCCGCGCCAACTCCTGCGACATGGCCAGCGTGAGGTTCTTCTCGTGATAGCCATTGAGGCTGATGGCGCCTGGATCGACGCCGCCATGGCCGGGATCGATGACGATGATCTTGCGCGTGTCCTTGCGTGCTTGCGGCACGGTGGTGGGCGGCGGCGGCACCTTGGCGATGACAGGATCCGGTTTGGCCGCCACCTGCTTACTGGCCTCGGATTCCCGCAGGAAGCTGGCGTGGTCGGTTTTGGCCAGATCCAGCACGAAACGATACGGATGCGGGCCCACCGGATTGAGCATGAAGCTGTTTTTGACGGAAACCGGCTCCGCCACTTCCATAACGATGCGCCCGCCCGCCTGACCGAACTGGCCGAAACGGAAGCCTTTAATGGTCGGATTGTCCCGCACCAGCCGGTCCAGCGCGTCCTTGTGGATTTTCCAGTCCATATCCGGAAAATCGATCACCACGCGATAGGGGTCGGGCAGGGTGAAAATCCGGTAGTCGACCTTGTGGCTGATATCCAGCACGAAGCGGGTCACGTCCTCGATCTGCCGGCCGGCGCGCACGCCAAGCACGTCCGGCGGCCCGGCCAGAACGGCTGTTCCGCTCAGACCGAGCAGCACCCAAACCAGCAAAAACTGCCGGATGGACGATGTAACCAGCCTGATAATGTTCGGCCCCCGATGAAGAAATCTCCCTAACCATATAGGATTGCGGGAGAATTTTCTACCGGCTTGTCCCCTATCTGGACGAAGTTCCCCCGCTAACCGCCCGTCCCCGTTTCAGTCATTGTCGTTTTGTTGCGAGCGCATTATGGTGCGACTTGCGAACGGGTAGCTCCTGATCGCCGTCCTGACATTAAAATCAGGCAGGCGATGGCGGCCCGGAAGGCTCTCCCGGACAGTTTACGGGTATCGAGCCAGCCGGTGGCGCTGAGGTGGGGGCTGCTCTATGAAAACCCGGAGTGGATTTTAGCGCTTTAACGCGCTTCCGGGCGCCGGACCGTCCCCGTCCTGGCCAGTTGGCCGTTCGACGGGTAGCAGACGACGGCGCCCTCCGCTCCGCATAAGCGAACCTGCTCTCCCCGACTGTTCGCACGGGGCATCCGGGCAAGGTTCGGGAGTTCGACCGCATGGTCAAACGCATGCTGGTGGACGCCACTCATCCCGAAGAAACCCGGGTCGTGGTGGTGAATGGCACCAAGCTCGAAGAATTCGACTTCGAGACATCAACCAAGAAGCAGCTCAAAGGCAATATCTACCTGGCGAAGGTCATTCGCATCGAACCGTCGCTGCAGGCGGCGTTCGTCGAATATGGCGGCAATCGCCACGGGTTCCTGGCCTTCAGCGAAATCCATCCCGACTACTATCAGATCCCAGTCGCCGACCGCGAAGCGATCCTGGCCGAACAGGAACGTCGCGCCCGTCAGGCGGAAGAGAACGAAGGCCAGGAGCATCCGCGCCGCGGCCGCGGCCGCCATGACCGGCGCGGCCGGCGCCGGCGCGAGGAAGCCCCCGCAGGCGAACAAACCGTCGCCCTGAGCGAGGCCGATGCCGTCGATAGCATGGTGCCGCCCGAGCAGGCATCGCTCGACGACCAGCCCCTCGTCGCCAATTGGGACCACGAAGCGGCGGCGGCCGGCTATCGGTCCGCGCAGGACACGGATCAATCCGAATCGGCTGACGCTCGGCCCGACCGATCGGAGACCTCGGACTCGCCGGAGTTTGCCGGCGAGCGTGAGGAAATCTTCGAAGATCGCGAAGTGCTCAACCCCGACGGCGATTTCAGGGAAGCGGAGAGCGACTGGCGCGACGAAGAAGATGCCGCGCCTGCGACCGGCGAGATCGCATCGGTTGAGACGGCGGCTGATGACGGCACTGAAATCGAAGAGCAGCGCTCCTACGCCGCGGAACGCCAGGACGCACCCACGGCCTATGCCGAGGTTTCGCCGGATGCCGGCGAGAATGAAGCTAGCCCGGCCGAGCACGGGGCTGGCGACGACGGCGACTCCACGCTTGCGCCATCGGACCCTCAGGACAGTACGTCCGAAGCCTTGCCGCAGGGCGACGGCGCGATTGCGGCTGAAGCGCCGGGCGTGGTGGAAACGCTGGGCGGCGAGGACCTGGGCGAGGAAGAGCGGCCGCGCCGCGCGCAGAGCCTGCGCAACTACAAGATCCAGGAAGTCATCAAGCGCCGGCAGATCCTGCTGGTGCAGGTGGTCAAGGAAGAACGGGGCAACAAGGGCGCGGCGTTGACGACCTATCTGTCGCTGGCCGGTCGCTATTGCGTGCTGATGCCCAATGCCGGCCGTGGCGGCGGCATCTCGCGCAAGATCACCAACGCTGCCGATCGCAAGCGCATGCGCGACATGCTGTCGGAACTGGAAGTGCCGCAGGGCATGGGCGTCATTCTGCGTACTGCCGGGCTGGAACGCAGCAATCCCGAGATCAAGCGTGATTACGACTATCTGATCAGGCTGTGGGACAACATCCGCGAGATCACGCTGAAATCGACCGCGCCCGCCCTGATCTACGAAGAGGGCAATCTCATCAAGCGCTCGATCCGCGATCTTTACGGCAAGGACATCGAGGATCTGCTGATCGAAGGCGAGGACGCCTACGAGAACGCGCGCGACTTCATGCGCCAGCTGATGCCCAGCCACGCCAAGAAGATCCAGCTCTATCGCGAGCCGATTCCGCTCTTCCACCGCTACCAGGTGGAAACCCAGCTTGACGCGATGCACTCGCCCGTGGTGCAGCTCAAAAGCGGCGCCTATATCGTCATCAATCCGACCGAAGCCCTGGTCGCCATCGACGTCAACTCCGGCCGTGCCACCAAGGAGCGGAACATCGAGGAAACGGCGTTGCGCACCAACGTCGAGGCGGCCGAGGAAATCGCCCGTCAGCTGCGCCTGCGCGATCTGGCCGGCCTGATCGTGATCGATTTCATCGACATGGAAGACCAGCGCCATCAGGCGCAGGTCGAGCGCCGGCTGAAGGAAGCAATGCGGTCGGACCGCGCCCGCATCCAGATCGGCCGCATTAGCGCTTTCGGATTGCTCGAGCTTTCCCGCCAGCGCCTGCGTCCCAGCTTGCTGGAGACCTCGACCGAGATCTGCCCGCATTGCGAAGGTTCGGGCCGCATCCGCTCCACCGAATCGACGGCGCTGCATGTGTTGCGCGCCATCGAGGAGGAAGGCATTCGCCGCCGCGCCGCCGAAGTGCGTGTCACGGTGCCGACGCATGTCGCTCTTTACCTGCTGAACCAGAAGCGCGCCGGCCTGGCCGAGATTGAGATGCGCTACGGCCTTCGAGTGGTCGTCGATGGCGATGACCGTCTGATCCCGCCAAACTTCACGCTCGAGCGCAGCCGCAGCCGCCCGGCCGATGCAATCGCCCCTGCCCTGGCGACCGCTGCTTACGACGAGTTCACGCCGTCCGAGGACGAACCGCCCGAGGAAAGCGCGGCCGCCGAAGACAGCGGCGATCCCGCGCAGGCCGCCGGCGACGGTTCAGAGGATGGACGCCGGCGTCGGCGCCGGCGTCGCCGCCGTCGTGGCGATGAAGACGGTCCGGGCGCCGAAGCGGGCGCCGAAGGCGATAGCGCCGGCGAGGATGTGGCGCCCGATGCCGAGAGCACGAGCGAAAGCGAAGAGGACGACCAGGAAGAAGCCGCCGCGGCGCCCAACGACGCCAATGGCGAAGACGGCAAAAGCGCCGGCGATGATGGCGATAGCCGCCGCCGGCGACGTGGCCGGCGTGGCGGCCGTCGCCGTCGCCATGGCGAACGCGGCAACGGCGAAGCGCGCGATCATGCCGGCGCATCCGGCAACGGCGCCAGCGAGCATGCGACCGACGAGCGGCAGGACATCCATCCCGATACAGCGCAGCTTGAACAGCAGTCCGATGCTCCGATGGCCGAACCTTCCGTTATGGAAACTGCCGCAGAATCGGCGGCTGAATTGCCGCATGCCGAGACTGCACCGGAGCCGGAAGCCGTAGCCGAACCGGCCGAGCCCGCCGGTCCGGCCCGCAAGGGCTGGTGGCAGCGGCTCACCAGCAGCGGCAAATAATCCGCAAAAGAAAAGGGCCCTCGCGGGCCCTTTTCGCTGAACGGCGGTAACCTGTCTACCCGCCGGAAATTTCCCTAGAAGCGTGCCGTCAGGCTGAAGAAACCGCGCCAGTCGTCGCCATGCGAGCCGCGATTGGCGATCTCCCGATCGCCGAGCGCCTTGGCCACGAAGAGCTCGCCCGAAACCATGTCGAGGAAGTTCAGGCGCACGCCGGCGCCCGCCGACTTGATCGTTTCCTTGTCGGTGCCGGCGGTCTTGTCGGCCTTATCGTCGTTCCAGATCTTGCCGTAGTCGAAGAAGGCAAAGAACTGATAGCCCCTGAGGATGAAGAAATTCAACGCGCCGCCGTACTGCAGCTCGGCCTTGGCGGCGATGCCGTGGTCGCCGGTGATTTCGCCCGGATCGAAGGCGCGGCCCCATTGCGCGCCGCCGACGCCGAACTCTTCCGACGACAGCAGCTTGTCGGCGGAAATCTGGCCCTGGGCGGCGAGGAAGAGGCTGAGGCCCGGCACGAACAGGCTCTGCAGGCGGGAGATCTGGGCATTGGCCTTGAAAAAATTGCCGGTGCCTTCGGGCCGCGAACTCAGTTCGCCCTTCTTGGTGTAGTTGAAGATCGGCAATCCCTTGCTGAGTTCCACGTCGATCAGCGTCACGCCGGAAAAGCGGTCGACGAAGTCGAACGTGGTGCCCAGCCGCGCCACCCAGATATGGTCGTTGGTCTCGATCGCGGCCAGCCCGTTCTCGTTCTCGACGTCGCGATAGATACCAGTGCCGCGCACGTACCAGTTCATCGTCCGCGAACGAATGATCGGATGCTGGACCCGTACAGTTGCCGTGACGGCCTTGCCTTCGATATTGAACGGCTCAAGCGTGTAGCCCGGTTCGGTCTTGGAATACGACACGCCGAACCCGAACTTGGTGCCTTCGTTGCCGATGTCCTGGTCCCAATTGCCTTCCAGGTAGCTCATCTCGTCCCAGTCGCCGATCGTGTTGATGGCGCGCACGCTAATGACTTCCGACAGGCCAAGCAGCGAGTTGGCCAGCATGCCGACCTGGCCCTGATAAGGCCCGGAGAAACGGGAACCGTGATTGTCGGCCGAAACGAAAATGTCGATCGGCTTGCGCTGGGCGCTCACGACCAGCGTCGCAGCGCCGGGCTCGGCGCCCGTGGCCGGCGCTAGCACCGCCTGCGCCGTGACGCCCGGCAGATCGTTGGCCAGCAGCAGGTAGCGCTCCATCACCGCATTGGTCACCGGCTTGGCGCCGACGATCTTCTGCGCGTAGGCGGCGAGCTTGCTCTTGATGCCGCTGAACGGGCTGTTGGTTTCAAAGCCGACGCCCGAGGGGAGATCGATCCGGAAGTCCTTGATATAGCCCTCGACGACTTGCACGCGCAGCGCGCCGCCGCTGATGCGCTGCGCCGGCACCACGGCGCGCGAGAGGATGTAGCCGTCGTTACGATACTTGACCGTGATCCGGTCGGCGATCGTTTGCGCATCGGCCAGGCTGATTTCCTTGCCGACGAATTCGCTATAGGTGGCCGCCAGAGCGGCGCTGTCGTAGACCGTCGAGCCGGCGACCGTGACCGAGGACAGCACGAAACGGATGCGCGCCGCCTCGCCCGGCACCTGACGCTCGGGCTCGACCAGCGGCACGACCTGATCGGTGGTGGTGCGCGTCTGCGGCTCGGGCTGGAAGCGCTGCTGCGTGCGGCCCGGGTCGGCCGATCCAGGCAGCTGCTGGGCAAGCGCCGAGCCACCAAGAGCGATCGTTATGCCTATCGCCGAAAATACCGCTAATCGGAGAACAGGGCGAAGATGGCTCATCTTCCGGTGGACGAAAATTTCAGACTCCGTCCGAGGTCCCGCAGCCCGCATTTCTTCCCCCAAGGCAAGTCGCAAACATACAGTCTATCAGTGGGATAGCTGCTATTTAACATCCAGTAGCAATTCAACCCAGCAAAGTCAAACAACAAGCGTTCCACACCGCCATATGTTGTCGACTAGGGTAAACCAAACACAAGCGAATGTGTACCGCTAGCGTACAGTGCCCGAGAAATTCGAGAATAGTATTGTACGAACGGAGGTTGTTATTTATTCGCCAGCCCACTCAACTGCGGCCAAAGCGCGTCCGCGCCCGCCGCTGTAATCGATCGGCCAATAGTCCCTGCCCAAAAACCGTCGCTACCATAGTCGTCGCGCCATACCCACAGCCTGCGGGTGAAGTGATGCAAGCGATGCTCGTAGGTGAATCCCATCGCACCCAGTACCTGATGCGCCATGGCCGCGATGCGGCCGGCCGCCTCTCCCGCTCTCACCTTGGCCGCGGCAACGGGAAATCCGAGATTGCCCAGCGCGGCGGCATCGCCGGCGGATTCAGCCGCCGATTGCAGTGATGCGACCTGGCCCGACAGCTCTGCCAGCAATTGTTGCACGGCCTGGAAATTGCCGATCGGACGACCGAACTGCTTGCGTTCACGCGCGTAGTCGAGTGCGATCTCCAGCACGCGCTGTCCCGCTCCCGCCATTTGCTGCACGCGCATGAAGGCCGCCAGTGCCCATATATCTTCGAACGATAGCGCGAGGGGCTTGGCGGCGGCGACCGGTACATCGGCAACGTTGAATCGTCCGCGCGGTTCTCCAGCCTGGTTGTTGGCGGTTGCGACAGGAGCGGCTTTCAACACGACCAGCCACGCCTTGCCATCCGCAGCGCGCGCCGGCGCGACCACGGCATGCGAAGGCCACGGCACGGATCGAACGTCGCCACTGATTTTTCGGCTGTCGCCAGAAAGTTGCAGCGGCGACTGGCCAATGGCCACGGAGACCGGCTCGTCGGGCAAAGCAAGAGCGGCATGCGCCGCCAGATAGCGGGCCAAGGCCGTTTCAGCCGCCGGTACCGGCGCGGCATGGAAACCCAACAGGCGCAGGACAGCGGCAAAATCCGCCAGCGAGCCGCCGACGCCGCCCTGTTCTTCCGGCACGGCGACCAGGGTCAGGCCGGCCTCTTGCAACGCTTGCCACAGAGCTGCAGGAAATTCGCCTTGCTCGGCGCGATTGATCAGTTCCGGCGTGCACAGATCGCGCAGCAGCCGGTCGGCGCTCTCCAGCATCATGGTGCGGGTTTCGAGGTCGAGAGACATGATCGGTTTCCTCAGCGCAATCCCAGGCCGCGCGCGATGATGCCGCGCAGGATCTGCGTCGTGCCGCCCTGGATGGTGTAGGCCGGAGACAGAAGCGTTGCCTGTCTGGCGATTTCGATGAAATCGTCGAGATCGTCGGGCGAAGTAGCCTCGCTCTGCGCCAGCAGGCGCGCCACTTCCGGCAGATCCTGCTGAAACGCCGTACCGAGATCCTTGACGACCGACGCCTCCGTCACTGGCATCTGCCCCTGCTGCAGCTTGCCAGCGACCGACAGCGACATCTGACGCAAATTCCACAACCGCGACACCAGCCGTCCGATGGTTTCCGCCGAGCGCGGCGAGGACTGCCGGCCGATCAGCCGGACCAGTTCGCGCAGGACGTGGAAGTTGGTGAGGAAGCGCTCCGGCCCGCTGCGCTCGTAGGCCAGCTCGCTGGTCACCTGTTTCCAGCCGTCGCCTTCGTTGCCCAGCAGATTCTCGCGCGGCACGAAGACGTCGACGAAGTTCACTTCGTTGAAATCGTGGCGGCCCGCCAGATTGATGACGGGGCGGATGGTAATGCCCGGCGACTTCAGATCGATGATGAGCTGGCTGAGACCGGCATGGCGCTCCTCGCTCTTGGCGCTGGTGCGGCACAGCGCGATCATGAAATGACAACGATGCGCGCCCGAGGTCCAGAGCTTGGTGCCGTTGATCTTGTAGCCGCCGTCCACGGCTTCGGCGCGCGTGCGCACCGAAGCCAGATCCGAACCCGAATCGGGTTCGCTCATGCCGATGCAAAAATAGCTTTCGCCGCGGGTGATCGGCGGCAGGAATTTCTTCTTCTGCGCTTCATTGCCAAAGCGCAGGACGAGCGGTCCGCTTTGCCGGTCCGCCACCCAATGGGCCCCCGCTGGCGCGCCATTGGCCAGCAGCTCTTCCGTCAGAACGTAGCGCTCGAGCTGCGTGCGGCCGTGGCCGCCATATTCCTTGGGCCAGGTGAGCC
>JAQSWP010000061.1 GCA_029266575.1 Alphaproteobacteria bacterium
CTGCTCGATTACGACCGGGCGCGATTGCGGGCGCTGGTGCTGGAGGAGGGATCGGCCAACGCCCATGTCGCCATCGTGGCGCGCGCGCTCGACATTCCCGTCATCGGCCGCGCCACCGACCTGCTGTCGCGCATCGAGCCGCTCGATCCGCTGATCGTCGACGGCGACAACGCCCATGTCTTCATCCGGCCGGGCGAGGACGTGCAGCAATCCTTTGCCGAAGGCATGCGCCTGCGCGAGGAGCGCAAGCAGAAATACGCCACCTTGCGCGATCTGCCGGCGCGCACGCTCGACGGCGCCGACATCGCGCTGCACATCAATGCCGGCCTGCTGATCGACATGCAGCATTTGAAGACGGCGGGCGCCGATGGCGTCGGCCTCTATCGCACCGAGATCCCGTTCATGGTGCGGTCGGAATTTCCCGATGCCGAAGCGCAGGCGGAACTCTATGGCCGCATCCTCGATCAGGCGGATGGAAAGCCAGTGGTATTCCGCACACTTGATGTCGGCGGCGACAAGGTGCTTCCCTATCTCGATGGCTTTGGCGAGGACAATCCGGCCATGGGCTGGCGCGCGATTCGCATCGGCCTCGATCGTCCCGCCTTGCTGCGCCAGCAGCTGCGGGCGCTCATCGTGGCGGCGCGCGGGCGCGATCTGAACATCATGTTTCCCATGGTCAGCAGCATCGACGAATTCGACGCGGCCCGCCGCGTCCTCGAACTCGAGCTCAAGCGGCAGATCGCGCGCGGCCACAAGCGGCCCGGCCGCATGAAGGTCGGCGTGATGCTGGAAGTGCCGGCGCTGATGTTCCAGCTGGACGCACTGTTCAAGCGCATCGATTTCCTGTCGATCGGCAGCAACGATCTGCTGCAATTCGTTTTTGCCGCCGATCGCGGCAACCCGCGCCTGGCCGACCGCTACGACGTGCTGTCGCCGGCGGCTTTGCGACTGTTCGGTGAAGTGGCGCGCCGGGCGGCAAAAGCAAAAGTGCCGCTCAGCCTATGCGGCGAGATGGCGGGACGACCGCTGGAAGCCATGGCGCTGCTGGGTATGGGGATGCGCAGCCTGTCGATGAACCCGGTCAGCGTGGCGCCCGTCAAGGCGATGGTCCGCAGCCTCGATCTGGCACGTTTCTCGCGTTTTCTAAGCGATCTGCTGGTTCGGGAGGAGCGCGTCCCGCGCGAAATACTGCGCACGTATGCTGTGGACAACGACATTTTGACATAGGAGTTTGCGCCCTTACGGCAATTTTGTTAATATTTTCGCTAGGGGCCGGTCGTTAAGGGGTTTTCGGCAAAGGGTTATCCGGAAGTTGCGTTGCGCAGAACAGCGCCGAAGCCGGATCGTTTTTTCGCCACATCCAGAAGCCGCCAATGGCTTGCGTCCCAGCGTTTACTTTTCGCGTCCAAAATGGCAAAGCCAGCCGGATTGGGAGAGCGGATTTTTCATCGCCGCGCAGGCGGCATGAGAGTTGCTTCGTGTTAGACGGGGAAGCGAGAAGCGGCAGCCATTTGTGATGACGATTGATACCGAAGCCGGCGACATCGCTCGGCGTAAATCGCGAAATTCAGTCGGCGCCCTGCTGCGCGAGGCGCGCGAATCTCTCGATCTCGATCTGACAGACGCCGCTCGCGGCCTGCGCATTCGCCTCATCTATCTGCAAGGCATCGAAAGCGACGACTACGCTCAGCTTCCGGGCAAGACCTACGTGCTGGGTTTCCTGCGTTCCTATGCCGAGTTCCTGGGACTGGATGGCGACGATGTCGTGGCGCGCTATCGCCGGCAGCTCGACGATCGCGACCTGCCCGCGCCGTCGCTGAATTTCCCGCTGCGCGAGGCCGAAGCGCGCCTGCCGCGCGGCGCGGTGCTGCTGCTGTCGCTGGTGCTGGCGGGTGGCGCTGTGTATGGCGGCGCACGATGGCTCGGCGACGAAACCCTGAAGACCGTCGATCGCGTTTCGCCAGTGCCGGAGCGTTTGATCGGCGAGACGCGACCGACGCCGAGCTTCACCCCGCGCAACGATCCTTCCAGCGCCTTTGCCGCCGTGACGCCGCAGCCGACCGAAAGCGGCAGCAGCGCTTCGGTGCTGAGTCAGCCGACTCCCGCCGCCCCGCCCGTTGCTGTCGTTGCGCCGCCTGCTGCCCAGCCGATTCCCGTCCCGGCGCCAGGCGAACCCGTCAGCGCCGGCATTGCGCCTGCGGTTGAGCCCCCGCCAGGGGCGCAGATCGCCACGGTCGATGCGACTGGACGCATGCCGCCGGCACCGCCGCTCAAGCCCGGCAAGCCGGAAGCCGCCAGGACCGAGACACCCAAGCCGACGCCGCAGCAGCAGACCCAGGCGCTCAATCAGGCGCAGCAGGTGCAGCAGTCCCAGACCGCCCAGCAAGGCCAGCAGGTCGCTGGCCTGCCGGCGGCGCCGGCCAAGCCGCGGGAGATCGTCGTGGTTGCCCGTGTCGACAGCTGGATCGAAGTGCGCGACGGCAACAACCAGCCGCTGGCCTCCCTGTTGCTGCGGATAGGCGATTCCTACCGCGTGCCCGAAGGCGCCAATTACCGGCTGGTGACGGGCGACGTGCGCGGGCTGGAAGTGCGGGTAGATGGTGTCGCCGTGCGCCAGCGCGGCACGGATGACAACAAGCCGCACCGTACCTTGAGCCTCGACGCCGACCGGCTGCGCGGCGGCACCGCGGTTGCAGACTGATTTTCCGCGGCTTTTCCCGCTTTCCCGACTTGTTCCTGAACGGCAGGCACCCGATCTAAAGGGCGTCGGGTCGTCATGACTTGGCTACAGGACCGGCGTTATGATCGGCGCCGGAGTTTCGAATGAGCATCAGACCCTATCGCGATATCGCCCGCCGCAAGTCGCGGCAGATCATGGTTGGTGCCGTGCCGGTCGGCGGCGACGCGCCCATCACCGTGCAGACCATGACCAACACGCTGACGGCCGATGCCGCAGCGACGATCGAGCAGATCCGCCGTTCGGTCGAAGCCGGCGCCGATATCGTGCGCGTCTCCTGCCCGGACGAAGAATCGACCGCGGCGCTGCCGGCGATCGTCAAGGCGTCCGCCGTGCCGATCGTGGCCGACATCCATTTCCACTACAAACGCGGCATCGAGGCGGCCAAGGCCGGTGCGGCCTGCCTGCGCATCAATCCCGGCAATATCGGCAACGCCGAGCGCGTGCGCGAGGTGGTGCAGGCCGCCCGCGATCACGGCTGCTCGATGCGCATCGGCGTCAATGCCGGCTCGCTGGAGCGGGAGCTGCTGGAGAAATACGGCGAGCCCTGTCCCGAGGCGATGGTCGAGAGCGCGCTCAATCATGCGCGCATCCTGGAAGACCACGATTTCCGCGAGTTCAAGATCAGCGTCAAGGCCTCGGACGTGTTCCTGGCCGTGGCCGCCTATCAGCAACTGGCCGAAGCCTGCGACTACCCGCTGCACATCGGCGTGACCGAAGCGGGCGGCCTGCGCACCGGCACGGTGAAATCGTCGGTGGGCCTGGGCATGCTGCTCTGGTCGGGCATCGGCGACACGATCCGCGTTTCGCTGTCGGCTGATCCGGTGGAAGAGGTCAAGGTCGGCTTCGATCTGCTGAAGTCGCTCAATTTGCGCCATCGCGGCGTCAACATCATTTCCTGCCCGTCCTGCGCCCGCCAGCAATTCGACGTCATCAGGACGGTCGAGGCACTGGAGCAGCGCGTGGCGCATATCACCACGCCGATGACCGTGTCGGTGATCGGCTGCGTGGTGAACGGGCCGGGCGAGGCGCGCGAGACCGATATCGGCTTCACCGGCGGCGGCAATAACACGCACCAGGTCTATGTCGCGGGCATCCCCAACCACCGGCTGAAGCAGGCCGACATCGTCGAGCACCTGGCCGAGATGATCGAGAAGAAGGCGGCCGAGATCGAAGCGGCCAAGGCGGCGGCAGAATAGCGCCGATTCGTTGACAGATTTGGCCTCGCGGCGTAGGTAAGCCCCGCTTCTCGCGGCTTTTCGGGCCGCTTCTTTCATTCAATCGGCATTGGCGTCATGAGCGATTCTTCTTCCCGCCTGCAACCTGTCCGCGGCACGCATGATCTGCTGGGCGAGGGCCATCGCCGGCATCATGAAGTCGTGCAGACGGCGCGCGAGATCGCGGGCCGCTATGGCTTCGAGGAAATCTCCACGCCGATCTTCGAGTTCACCGAAGTCTTCAAGCGCACCCTGGGCGACACGTCCGATGTCGTCACCAAGGAGATGTACACGTTCGAAGACCGCGGCGGCGACAGCATCACCTTGCGGCCCGAGGCGACGGCGGGGATCGCGCGGGCGCTGATTTCGGGCGGGTTGTCGCAGGATCTGCCGCTGAAATTCTTCTGCCACGGCCCGATGTTCCGTTACGAACGGCCGCAAAAGGGCCGCCTGCGTCAGTTCCACCAGATCGACGTGGAATTGCTGGGCGTGCCCGAGCCGCAAGCTGATATCGAAGTCATCGCCTGCGGCCAACATATTTTGGAAGCGCTGGGCGTCGCCAAAGACACGACGCTTGAGATCAACACGCTGGGCGATGGCGACAGCCGCAAGGCCTATCGCGAGGCGCTGGTGAAGTATTTCTCCGGCCACAAGGAGAAGCTGTCGGCCGACAGCCTGGCGCGGCTGGAGCGCAATCCCATGCGCATCCTCGATTCCAAGGACGACGGCGATCGTTCGCTGGTGGCCGATGCGCCGCGCTTCTCCGAACACATCAACGAGGCATCGAAGCAGTTCTTCGCCACGGTGTGCGGCGGGCTCGAAGCTCTGGGCATTCGCTATCGGCGCAACGAGCGGCTGGTGCGCGGATTGGATTATTACTGCCACACCGCCTTCGAGTTCACCACCACGGCGCTGGGCGCGCAGGGTACGGTGATGGGCGGCGGCCGCTATGACGGTCTGGTCGAGACCATGGGCGGGCCGGCGACGGCCGGTGTCGGCTGGGCGGCGGGCATCGAGCGGCTGGCTCTGTTGCTGGTACAGCCGCCGCAAGTGCGGCGGCCGATCTCGGTCATCCCCGGCAGCGCGGCCGGCGAGGGCAAGGCGCTGATGCTGGCGCATGCGCTGCGGCAGGCCGGCCATGCGGTGGACATGTTCTATCGTGGCAATGTCGGGCGGCGCATGAAGCGCGCCAACAAGGTCAATGCGCGCGTCGCAGTCATCCTCGGCGATGACGAATTGGCGCGTAACGCAGCCATGGTGCGCGATCTCGATTCTGGCCAGCAGCAGGAAGTGGCGTTGGATCGCCTGACGGAGTATCTGAAGCCCTATCTCTAGCGGGCCGTATCGGAGGCTAACGGTACGAGCGCCAGGGAAAGGATTTTCGATTTGTCAGCCACGCTTTACGAAAGACTGGATCAGGTCGTTGCCCGGCAGGACGAACTGCAGCGCGAGCTGTCGGCCGGCACGCTCGATGCCGGCAAGTTCACCCAGTATTCCAAGGAATATGCCGAGATCACACCGCTGGTCGAGGCGATCCAGTGCTTGCGCGCGGCCGAGCGCGAGGCGGCCGATCTCGACGCCATGCTGGCCGATCCCGCCACCGACGCCGAAATGCGCGCCATGGCCGAGCAGGAACAGTTCGCGCTGAAGTCGCGCCTGGTCGAGCTCGAGCACAATATCAAGCTGCTGCTGCTGCCCAAGGACGAGGCCGACGACAAGAACGCCATTCTCGAAGTGCGCGCCGGCACTGGCGGCGAGGAAGCGGCCCTATTCGCGGCCGAATTGTTTCGCATGTACCAGCGCTATGCCGATCTGCGCCGCTGGAAATTCGAGATCATGCATATCTCGGACACCGGCCTGGGCGGCTACAAGGACGCCGCCGCCTCGATCAGCGGCAAGGCCGTGTTCGCGCGGCTGAAATTCGAATCCGGCGTGCATCGCGTGCAGCGCGTGCCGGCGACCGAAGGCTCGGGCCGCATCCATACTTCGGCCGCGACGGTGGCGGTGCTGCCGGAAGCCGAGGAAGTCGACGTAAAGATCGAGGACAAGGATCTGCGCATCGACGTGTTCCGCTCGTCAGGTCCAGGCGGGCAGTCGGTCAACACGACCGATTCGGCAGTGCGCATCACCCATTTGCCGACCGGCATCGTGGTGAGCCAGCAGGACGAGAAATCGCAGCACAAGAACAAGGCCAAGGCGATGAAGGTGCTGCGCTCGCGTATCTACGAAGCCGAACGCCAGCGGGTGGACGACGAACGCTCGGCCAACCGCCGCAGCCAGGTCGGCAGCGGCGATCGGTCGGAGCGCATCCGCACCTATAATTTTCCGCAGAACCGCGTCACCGATCACCGTATCAACCTGACGCTCTACAAGCTCGACCAGTTGATCGACGGCCAAGGCCTGGACGAGATGATCGACGCGCTGATCGCCGATTACCAGGCGGCGCGGCTGGCCGAGGTCAGCTGATCGTGGCCGACGCCGGCAGCAGCCTGCGTCAGGCGCTTTCCGCCATCGCGCTGCGCCTGCAGGACGCCGGTATCGAGCGCGCCCGCGCCGAAGCGCGGCTTCTGGCGGCACAAGCGCTGGGCATTTCCGTCGAAGCAGTCGTTGGCGACGATGGCCGGGTATTGAGCGAGACGGAGCAACGGGCGCTCGACGATCTGGCCCGGCGGCGGGCGCGGCGCGAGCCGATGTCGCAGATTTTGGGCTATCGCGAATTCTACGGTCGTCGCTTTGCCGTCACTGCCGATGTGCTGACGCCCCGGCCCGATAGCGAGACATTGATCGAAGCAGTGCTGTCGCATGTCGATCGCGCGGCGCCGTTGCGTTTGTTGGAACTGGGCGTTGGTAGCGGCTGCCTGCTGCTGACTTTGCTGGCCGAATTGCCGCAGACGACGGGTGTTGGCGTCGATCTCAGCCAAGTGGCGCTGGCCGTGGCACGCGCGAATGCGGCAACGCTTGGTGTTGCCGGGCGTTGTGCTTTGATCGAAGGCGATTGGACGTCATCGGTCGCGGAACGCTTCGACGTCGTGATCAGCAATCCGCCGTATATACCCAGTAAAGCCTTAGCTCAACTCGATCCTGAGGTATCCTGGTATGAACCGCGGCTGGCGCTCGATGGCGGTGAGGATGGGCTGACTTTCTATCGTCGTGTGGCGGCGGATTGTGAGCGACTGCTCATTCCAGGCGGGCTGCTGGCGGTCGAAATCGGCCAAGGCCAGTGCGACGATGTCACTCAATTGCTGCGGCAGGGGGGCTTGGAAGTGCTGGAATCGCGGCGCGATTTGGCGGGAATCGAGCGTTGCATTCGGGCGCGAAAGCCCTAGATAGGTGAAATCCTTCGCAAAAAACCAGTTGGCAGAATCCTACGGGACGTTTAGGTTCTTTTGATCGGGCGGGGGCCCGGGCTGAAATCCTTGGGGGAAATCAGCCACCTATCCAGAGAATATTGCTGGAGGACATGCCGGAGCAGCCTAGGGCTGCCCGCCATGCGTAACAAAGCCTTGAAACGGCAACAAAATTGACAAGCACTCGATGAGACCGAATAACCAACAGCGGCGCCCGCGCGGCCGTAGCGGCGGTGGCGGCGGCAATCATGGCGGCGGTGGTGGCGGCGGTGGCGGCCACAAGGGTGGCAAGCCCCAGCGCAACCAGACCTATGACAGCAACGGGCCGGAAGTCCGGGTCCGGGGCAATGCGCATCAGATCTTTGAAAAATACCAGGTGCTGGCGCGCGAAGCGGCGGCGGCTGGCGATCGCATTGCAGCCGAATCCTACTACCAGCATGCCGAGCATTATCTGCGGCTGATCAATCTCAGCGGCGGATTTCAGCAGCAGCGCGGTCCAGGCTGGAACGAGGGCGAGAATTTCGAGGAAGGCGGCGAGAACCGGGGCGGCGAAAACCGCAACGAGCAACGCCCGCCGGAAAACCGCGAAGCCCGCCACAACGGTCCCAACGGCTATAACGGCCGTGAAGATCGGCCCTATCAGGGCCGCGAGCAGAATAATAACGGCGTCGACCCCGAGGGGGATCAGCCGGACCTGCCGGTGACCGCCTTCCCACAGACGGAAAACAGCTAGCTCGCGTTTTCTTCGACTTCGACCTTGTCGCCGACGGCAATCGGGCCGTCGCTGAGCGGCCGCGCGTAGACGCCCATATCCGTATGATCGAAGCCGCTGCGCAGTGAGGCCAGCACGCTAAGATCGCGTTCGCCGCTTTGCGGATTGACTTCGGTAGCCGCACACCGGCCGATACGCTCCTCGACCTTGAAGCGCACGCCGCCGATCGAAATCTCCTTGCCCAGCCAGCGAAATTCCTGCCAGGGCGTCGACCCTTCCAAATAAAGATTGGCGCGAAAGCGCACGGGGTCAACCGGCGTCTGCGTCACCCGCTCCAGATCGCGGATCGACGCCAGCCCGATGATCGAAACATAGGGCTCCGGCACGTCGGAAAACCACAGGCCGGGTGCCCCCGCCACATTGGCCCGCCCGCGGGTTTCCTCGCCCATGAAGGCGGCCAGGAACTGCTCGATCACGACGCGGCCAGCCAGATCGGCCAAGGATCCCCGCACCACCTCCCTGCCGTCGCGCTCGATGCTGAGGGTTTCGGTCTGCTCGTCGTAGTGGGTCACCAGCTTGGCGAGCCGCGCATTGCGCACCAGTGCCAGAAACGACGCCTTGGGCTGCCATTGCGGCTCGGCCGCGTCATAACGCGAGGCGCCATGGGCGATGGCGTAGCGCCGGTCATGCGGCAGGGGCTTGCCGGCGCTGACTGCGATGCGCTGCAAAGCCTGGGCCGACAGGCTTTTTACGGGGTAGCGATAAAGGGCGGCGAGGGTGATGCTCATGAAGCGATCAAACCCCGGAACTCCCTGTTCGGGCAATGATTTTGCCTATTGTCAGGCTTGCGCCCGGCGCAGCCGAAACCATATAGGCGGGAGGATGCCTTCGGGGTCCGCCTGCTTCGCCCGCCGGTTTCGGGGGCATCGAGAGAAGGGGTTTTTATGAATCTGGAAGTCTATACCGAGCGTTCGCGCGGTTTCCTGCAGTCCGCCCAGATGCTGGCGCTGCGGTCCGGCCATCAACGCCTCACTACTGAACATTTGCTGAAAGTCCTGCTCGAGGACAAGGAAGGGCTGTGCGCCAACCTGATCAAGGCGGCGGGCGGCGATCCCAACCGGGCGCTACAGGCGGTGGAAGCCGAGATCGCCCGCCAGCCCAAGGTCGAGGGCGGCGGCGCCGGCCAGGTCTATATGGCGCCGGAAACCGCGCGCGTTTTGGAGAGTGCCGAGAAGATCGCGGAGAAAGCCGGCGACAAATTCGTCACGGTCGAGCGCCTCTTGCTGGCGCTGACCATGGCGTCGGGCTCGCCCGCTGCCCGGATCCTGGCCGATGCCGGCGTTAAGGCGCAGGGGCTGAACGCGGCCATCAATGAATTGCGCAAGGGCCGGACCGCCGACAGCGAGGCGGCGGAAAGCGCTTATGACGCGCTGAAGCGCTATGCGCGCGATCTCACCGAGGCGGCGCGCGAGGGCAAGCTTGATCCGGTGATCGGGCGCGATGAGGAAATCCGCCGCACCATTCAGGTGCTGTCGCGCCGCACTAAAAACAATCCGGTGCTGATTGGCGAGCCCGGTGTTGGCAAAACCGCCATCGCCGAAGGCCTGGCGCTGCGCATCATCAACAACGACGTACCTGAGTCGCTGCGCGACAAGCGCCTGATGGCGCTCGATCTCGGCGCCATGATCGCCGGCGCCAAGTTCCGCGGCGAGTTCGAGGAGCGGCTGAAAGCGGTGATGGCCGAGATCTCGGCTTCCGACGGCGAGATCGTCCTGTTCATCGACGAGCTTCACACGCTGGTTGGTGCCGGCAAGGCCGATGGCGCCATGGACGCATCCAACCTCTTGAAGCCGGCGCTGGCGCGCGGCGAGTTGCATTGCGTCGGCGCCACCACGCTCGACGAATATCGCAAGCATATCGAGAAGGATGCCGCACTGGCGCGGCGTTTCCAGCCGGTGTTCATCTCCGAGCCGAGCGTGACCGATACGATCTCGATCCTGCGCGGGCTGAAGGAGAAGTACGAGCTGCATCACGGCGTGCGCGTTACCGATGCCGCCATCGTGGCGGCGGCGACGCTGTCGAACCGCTACATCACCGACCGTTTCCTGCCGGACAAGGCCATAGACCTGGTGGACGAAGCCGCCTCGCGGCTGCGCATGGAGGTCGATTCCAAGCCGGAGGAGATCGACGAGCTCGACCGGCGCATCATGCAGCTCAAGATCGAGCGCGAGGCGCTGAAGAAGGAGAACGACCAGGGCTCGCGCGACCGGCTGGTCAAGCTCGAGAAGGAACTGGCCGATCTCGAGGAGAAATCGGGCGCGCTGACCTCGACCTGGATGGCCGAAAAGGAGAAGCTCGCGCAGGCGCAGAAGATCAAGGAGCAGCTTGAGAAGGCGCGCTCCGATCTGGAGATCGCGCAGCGCAACGGCGATCTCGGCAAGGCGGGTGAGCTGCGCTACGGCACGATCCCCGAGCTGGAGCGCAAGCTGGGGGAGGCCGAGAAGGCCGAAGCCCATGCCATGCTGAAGGAAGAGGTCACCGAGTCCGACATCGCGGGCGTCGTCTCGCGCTGGACTGGCATTCCGGTCGACCGCATGCTGGAGGGACAGCGCGAGAAGCTGCTGCAGATGGAAGACAATCTGCACCAGCGCGTGGTCGGCCAGGATCAGGCGATCAAGGCGGTGGCGAACGCGGTGCGCCGCGCCCGCGCCGGCCTGCAGGATCCGAACCGGCCGATCGGCTCGTTCCTGTTCTTAGGACCAACCGGTGTCGGCAAGACCGAGCTGACCAAGGCGCTGGCCGAATTCCTGTTCGACGACGACAGCGCCATGATCCGCATCGACATGTCGGAATACATGGAGAAGCATTCGGTCGCGCGCCTGATCGGCGCGCCGCCGGGCTATGTCGGTTACGAAGAGGGCGGCAGCCTGACCGAGGCCGTGCGGCGGCGTCCCTACCAGGTGATCCTGTTCGACGAGGTCGAGAAGGCGCATCCGGACGTGTTCAACGTGCTGCTGCAGGTGCTGGACGATGGCCGTCTGACCGACGGCCAGGGCCGCACGGTCGATTTCCGCAACACGCTCATCGTGCTGACCTCGAATTTAGGCAGCGAGTATCTGGCGTCGCTGCCGGAAGGCTCGAGCGTGACCTCGGTGCGCGAACAGGTGATGGATGTGGTGCGCAAGAGCTTCCGGCCGGAATTCCTGAACCGGCTGGACGAGATCCTGCTGTTCGATCGCCTCAGCCGCGAGCAGATGACCGGCATTGTCGATATCCAGCTCGCTCGCCTGCGCAAGCTGCTGGAAGAGCGCAAGATCGATCTGAAGCTCGATGACAAGGCGCTGGCCTGGCTGGCCAATCGTGGCTACGACCCGGTCTATGGCGCGCGGCCGCTGAAGCGGGTGATCCAGCGCGATCTGCAGAACCCCCTGGCCACCATGCTGCTGGAAGGCAGCATCGAGGACGGCAAGCCGATCGATGTCACTGTGCGCGATGGCAGACTGGTGATCGCCGGTCGCAGCTTCGAGGAGGAAGCCGCCTGACGCACTGTCGCCATTGCCAGCCGCAGTTCGCTTCGGCAGCATGGCGGCATGAGCGCGACTTCTCCGCCGCTTGATCCCGCCATCGACCTGCCGCAAGCGATGGAGCGGGCCCGTGCGGCGCGCGAGCAAGGCGCGTGGGCTGAAGCCGAACGCTTCTATCATGCAGTCCTGAAACTGGCGCCATCCCATGCCGAAGCCTGGAGCGAGCTGGCTGCCGTGCTGCAGGCGCGCGGGGCGCCCGACAAGGCGCAGGCAGCGCGGAAGAAGGCGGCCGAGGTGGCCATTGCTGCTGCTGCCACCACCGCAGCCTCACTATTGGACACGGCGCTGGAAGAGCGCGCGCCGGCGATCTTGCGCAAGGCGCTGCAGAACCATCCTTCGCTTCCCGCCGGTCATCTGGCATTGGGCGAATTGCTGCGGCGGATGGGCGATCTGGGCGGGGCACTGCTGGCCGTTCAGCGTTGTCTCGAACTCGAGCCGGGCAATAGCCGCGCCAGCAAGCTGGTAGTGGCACTGAAAGGCGGCAGTTTCCCTTCCGATGAAACCACGGCAGTGCCGGCGCCGGTCTGGGTCATCGACGATTTTCTGCCTGCCGCGTTGCATCAGGAAGTCCTGCAGCAGGCGCTTGCACATCGCGCGGCGCTGCAACCTTCGACCACGGTGCAGACGACGCGGGAAAACTGGCGCCGCTCTCAGGTCGATCGCTACCCGGCTTTCGGCGAGCGCGTTCTGGAGTCGATTTGCCGGATGGCGGAGACAGCCATCGGGCGTTTCGCGCTGGAGCCATTCGACATCGTCTCACGCGATATGCAGTTCACCGCCCATAATGAGGGCGATTACTACAAGGTCCACCGCGACCGACAGCCGGGCGACATGGGACACCGGCGCCTGACCTATGTCTATTATTTGCATCGCCAGCCGCGCGGCTTCGACGGCGGTGGCTTGCGCCTGTTCGACACGACGCGGGATGGCAGCAGCTATTTTGACCAGGCCTGGAGCAAGGTGCTGCCGCGCGACAACCGGCTGGTGCTGTTTCCCAGCCATGTCTGGCACGAAGTGGAAGAGGTGCGCTGCCGCAGCGGCCTTTACGAAGACAGCCGCTTTACGTTGAACGGGTGGCTGGGCGTGACGCCGGAATAGAGGATTTCAGCGCGTGCCGCCGGTCTTGCTGGCGTCAACCAGTTGTTGCGGCCCGCCGCCCAGCGGCATCGCCTCGCGCTTGCGGTCGAACTCGGCGACGAAGGCCTTGTACTTGTCGAGATCCTTGCCTGCGAGCTTGGGCCCGATCGGCATGGAGACCTCGGTCGGGTTGACCGGACGGCCGCCCTTGTGGACTTCGTAATGCAGATGCGCGCCGGTCGACATACCGGTCGAGCCGACGAAGCCGATCACTTCGCCCTGGCGCACGCGGTTGCCGACGCGCGCGGCGCGCGAGAAGCCCTTCATATGGGCATAGGCGGTGGAAAAGCTGCTGTTGTGACGCACCATGACGTAGTTGCCGTAGCCACCCTTGACGCCGGCGAACTCGATGGTGCCGTTGCCGGCGGCGTAGATCGGCGTGCCCGACGGGGCTGCGAAATCGACGCCGGCATGCAGGCGGGAGAACCCCAGTATCGGATGCGAGCGCATGCCGAAGCGCGAGGAGATCTTGGCGCCGTCGATCGGCGTGCGCAGCAGCGCCTTGACGATGCTTTGGCCGTCGCTGCCGTAATAGTCCTCTTCGCCGCTCGGCGGATTGTAGCGATAGAACGCCATCTTCTTGCCGCGCAGCACCAGCTCGCCATAGAGCACGCGCCCCTCGCGCGCCAGCCGCCCGTCGGTGGTGTAGAGGCGCTCGAACACCACCTCGAACTTGTCGTTGGGCTGGATGTCGCGCTGGAAGTCGACGTCGTAGCTGAAGGCCTTGATGAGATCGTTCAGGATGCCGACCGGAATGCCGACGGCGACGCCATTGGCAAACAGCGATTCGTCGATGGTGCCGGCATGGCGGGCGATGGTGGTGTTGACGGAATATTTGATCTCGTCGGCGCTGAAGCCGCCTTTGGCATTGCGCTTCACCGACACGTCGCGTTCGGCCTGCGGCCGTAAAGCGACCTGCAGCAATTGCGGCGCCTCGTTGTTGCTCGGGCCAGGTGCGATGGTGACAGTGATGATCTGGCCGATCTGCAGGCTGCGCGGATTGAACACCGAGCGCAACGAATCGACGGCACTGGTCGCTTCGGCCACCGGCACACCGACATCGGTGAGAATTTTGGCCATTGTATCGCCGCGGTCGACACGTAACACCAGATCCAGCCGGTCGTTGGCGGGCGTCTTCTGCATCTGGCTGTCGGAAACGGCGGCGGCCACTTCGCCATTGGCCGCATCCTGATCGACCGCTGGCAGCGGCGTCAGCTGGACGGTGGCTTCGGCGATAGGGCTGGGAAGCGATCCTTCGGTGCGGGAGGCGCTGGTGGGGCCTTGGAAGACCGTCAGCGCGATCGCCAGAACGCCGACGGCAGTGCCGCCAATGGCCAGTTCACGCAGGGTTGGCGTACGGAACGGAACGAGCTTGCGGAGCAGGGAGCCGGCTTGATCCGGGAGTGCCATGCCTTGTCTTTCCAGAACCAATTGCCGATGGTCGGCAACGATGCTGATGCGGCGGCAGATTGTCAATCGAAAATCGCCAAGCGAATCAAGTGTTTCTGAGGAAAACCTCGGGTGAGTGGCTGCGCCTTGACAGGGCGGCAAAGCGTACCGATATGGGTTATCCCGAAAAAGCGTAAGCGTTTGGAAACGCGAGCGTTATCTTTTCGCAAAACAACGTTTGACAGGCCTTCGAGGCGAAGCGTATAAGGCGCGCCTCCGAACGGAGTTGCGAACGGATTTTGGCCGGCGAGCCACTTGGCGGCCAAGGTTTTTTGCGGACTTTCTTCGGACCGTTCTTTGACAGGTATATCAGCGGAAGGGATGCGTCGGCGGCGATGGTCGTCGGGCGTTTGTCTGGGATTTCGGTTCTGGATGGATGTTCGGTGTAATC
>JAQSWP010000062.1 GCA_029266575.1 Alphaproteobacteria bacterium
GACCCGAATTCCGACGCCCTCGATCCTGCCGCGGGACGTTTGCTACTCCTCGCCAGCGGCATTGCTGTGGCTTTTTTCTTTGCCAACGATCTGCTGCTGACCTTGCCAGGCAGTATTTGGTGGACCCTCGATATGGGGCTTCGCCTGGCGATCGTTCTGCTGTTTCTGATGCCGGCCAGTTCGCGGCACGTTTTACTGCCACTATTTTCCTTTCCCGGCTTTCTGTGGACCGTCGGCTGGGTCTTGGCCTGCCTGGTCGCCAGCCTGATCGGCTTCGCCTTGATGCGCACCAGCACCGGGTTGTTCAAATTTCCCGAACTTTCGTCTGGCTGGGTCTTGATCGATGCGGCAGTTGGCCTGCCGCTGGTGTCGTTAAGCGAAGAATTGGTGTTTCGCGCGGCGCCCCTGCTGCTTTTCGCCAGAATGCGTCCGGTATGGTGGATGGCGAGATCGTAAATCGTATTTGGCTTGGTGCATTGGGGGTATGGAGCACGAGACATAATCGGAGCTGCAGTTATTGGCTTGGTGTTGGCCTGGTCGGCCTATTTCACTCTTTCGCTCTGGCCCGCATTGATCGCGCATACGGCGATCAACTTTCTTTACTTTACCCTTCCACGCCTTGACGGATAACGCAGTCAATTTGCTCCGCGCAGCGCCGCCAGAAACCGTTCGTACCAGTCGTTGATCGTGTTAGCCTGCAACACCTTGATCATGGTCTCGTAGCGCTCCTTGCGCTCCTCGAGCGGCATGATGAGCGCCTCGTGCATGGCTTCGCCGACGCCATCGACGTCGAACGGATTGACCAGCTTGGCGCCGTCGCACAGTTCATCGACCGCGCCGGCGAAGCGCGACAGCACCAGTACGCCGGGATTGTCCGGATCCTGCGCCGCGACGAATTCCTTGGCGACCAGGTTCATGCCGTCGCGCAAAGGCGTCACCAGCCCGACATGGGCATGGCGATAGAACCCGGCCAAGGTGTTGCGCGAAAAACCGCGGTTGAGATAGCGCAGCGGCGCCCAGTCGAATTCGGCGTAACGCGCATTGATGCGGCCGGCCAGCTGGTCCAGCTCGCGGCGCAGCGCGCGATACTGGCGCACCTCGTTGCGGCTGGTGGGGGCGATCTGCATCATCACCACCTTGGCGCGATGCTGCGGGTGGTTGGCCAGCAGGCTTGAATAGGCGTCGAAGCGCAGTGGCAAACCCTTGCTGTAGTCGAGCCGGTCGACGCCGATGACCATCTTGCGCCCGGTCAGGCTTTGCACCAGCCGCTTGGTCTCGGGCCCCAGTTCGGCGGCGATTGCCAACAGGGCGAAGCGCTCGGTCTCGATGCCCACCGGATAGACGCCGGTCCTGGTGACGCGGCCAAAAGCGGTGACAGAGCGGTCCTCGCCCACGACGCCGCGCGCGTCATGGCGGATGAAATCGCAGAACGCCCGCTCGTCGCTCGCGGTCTGGAAGCCCAGCAGATCGTAATCGCACATGTCTGCCACCAGCTTTTCGTGGAACGGCACGACGCGCAGCACCTCGGGGGCCGGAAACGGGATGTGCAGGAAGAAGCCGATGCGATTCTTCAGGCCGCGGCGGCGCAGTGCGGCTGCCAGCGGCAGAAAGTGATAGTCGTGCACCCAGATGATGTCGTCGGGCTGGGCGATTCTGGCGACGGCGGCGGCGAAGCGGTCGTTCACCGCCATGTAGCCGGTGTAGTAGGAGCGCTGGAAATCCATCAGTCCGACCCGGTAATGGCACAGCGGCCACAGCACCGAATTGGCGAAACCGGCGTAGTAGAGCTCCTGCTCCTCCTTGGTGAGGTCGAGCGTTGCGACGGAGATGCGCCCCGATCCCGAGCCCTGGATGCGCAATTCGTCTTCGGCTTCCTCGACGGTCTCGCCGCTCCAGCCGATCCAGATGCCGCCGTATTTGCGCAAGGCCTCGCGAATCGCCACCGCCAGGCCGCCGGCGCGCGCGGCCTGTTCGCCCGGCAGGGCAATGCGGTTGGAAACGATCAGGAGCCGCGCCAAAACGCTTCCTCCCACGATTTGCTGAGCCGCTGGGCGCACAGGATCAGCCCGACCAGCGAATAGGTCTGCGGGAAATTGCCCCACAACTCGTTGCTGCGCGGGTCGATGTCCTCCGACAGCAGGCCAACGGAATTGCGGCAGGCCAGCAGACGCTCGAACATGGTGCGCGCCTCTTCCCTGCGGCCGATCGAGGCCAGCGCGTTGATGTACCAGAAGGTGCAGACCGTGAAGGCCGTTTCCGGCATCCCAAAATCGTCGGGCACGGCGTAGCGCAGCAAATGGTCGCCGCGCTTCAGATGCCGCTCCGCCGCCGCCACCGTGCCGAGATAGCGCGGATCGTCGGCGGCAAGGAAACCGATATCGTGCAGCAGCAGCAGGCTGGCATCGATATGGCCGCCGTCAAAGGCGTCGACTAGCGAGTTCTCGCTGGCGTCCCAGGCGCGCTGCAGGATCACCGTGCGGATTTCCTTCGCCGCCTGTTTCCAGTAGCGGGCGCGCTCGGTTTCGCCGAGATGGGCGGCGATCTTGCCCAGCCGGTCGCAGGCGGCCCAGCACATGGCGGCGGAGAAGGTATGGATGCGGGCCCTCCCGCGATATTCCCACAGGCTGGCATCGGGCTCGAAGGCGGCAAGCTTGGCATGCTCGCCCAGCCGCTCCAGCCGGTTGAACAGCACCTTGTCGCCCGGCCGCGGCAGGCGCCGGTCGAAGAACAGCTGCGCCGCCGCCAGGATGACGCTGCCATAGGAATCGTTCTGGATCTGGATCCAAGCCGCATTGCCCTTGCGCACCGGTCCCATGCCGCGATAGCCCGCGAGATCCGGCACCTCGATCTCGTCGAGCGGCGTGGAATGCGAAATCGGATAGAGGGGTTTCAGTCGGTGATCGGGATCGAACGCGGCCGCATTGGTGATGTAGCGGATGAAATCTTCCATGGTGCGGGTAGCGCAAAGCTGGTTCAGCGCCTGCACGGTGAAATAGGCATCGCGCAGCCAGCAGAAGCGGTAGTCCCAGTTGCGCCCCGAATTGGCAAATTCGGAAACAGATGTGGTGACGGCGGCCATGATGGCGCCGGTTTCCTCGAAGCTGCACAGCTTCAAGGTGATGGCCGCGCGGATCACCGGCTCCTGCCACTCGAACGGAATGGAAAGCGAGCGCACCCAGTCGATCCAGTATTTGGCGGTGCGATCGAGAAAATCGTTCACGGTCGCGACCAGCGGCGCGGTCAGGCTCTCGTCGGCGCCGAGCACGAAATGCAGCGCTGTATCCAGCACGAACGGCACCTGTTCGGCGATGTAGGTCAGCGGCGCATCCGTCGTCAGGCGCAAGGTCATCACCGGCGAGACGTAGCGGATATGATTGGAGCCGAACGACAGCATCGGCTCTTGGGCGCCCCAGCCGAAGCGCGGTTTCAGCCGGATGCGCAGGCGCGGCTGGCCGGCGATCGGCTCGATCTTGCGCATCAGCGAAACCGGCCGGTGCATGCGCTCGTAATTGCCGAAGCGCGGGCAGAAATCGGTCACCCGCACCGCATTGCCCGCCTGATCGCGCAGGATGGTGATCAGGATCGCCGTGTTCTCGCGATAGGATTGTTCGGCGCTGGCCTGGTTTTCCAGCTCGAACACGAATTGCCCGTCCTCCGCGCCCGAGCGCGGTGACAGCAGATGGCAGAACACCGGATCGCCATCGGGCTGTGGCAGGCACGACCAGACGATGGCGCCGCGGCGGTCGACCAGCGCATTGATGCGGCAATTGCCGATGACGCCGAGATTGAGATCGCTCATATCGACGCCCCCCGCGCCTGCGCCTCAGGCGCGATTTCCTGTTCCAGCCGCTTGGCCAACCGTGCCAGCCAGTCGCGCACCGCCATAGGCGCCGCCAGGGTCAGCGATGCGGCTTCATCCGGACGCTCGGCAACCGCCACCGCCAGGCCGCCGGCTTCGAGCGCGGCGCGAAACCCGTCCTGATCGGTGACGTCGTCGCCCACGAATACCGGCACGCGGCCGAGAAACGGTGGGTGCCGCATCAGCTGCCGCACGGCGGTGTATTTGCTCACCTCGGCCGGCTTGATCTCCAGCACCATCTTGCCGGGAAGCGCTTTCAGCGCCGGATGGCTGGCGAGCAGAATTCCTATCTCTTGGGTGAGGTCGGCTTGCTGTTCGGGCGCATGGCGATAATGCAGCGCCAGCGCCTTGCCCTTGTCCTCCAGCAGCACGCCTGGCCGGCTGGCGGCGATTTTGGCTACCGCGCCGCGCACCGCATCGACGTTTTCCGCCTGGGCCACGGTGATTTCGGCATCGCCACGGATGCGCCATTCCATGCCGTGCAATCCGGCCGCCGGCAGGCGCAAAGGCGCGAACAGCGCATCGAGATCGGACAGCAGGCGGCCGGTGACGATTGCCACCGCGCCGTTCAGATGGCGCGACACGAGGCCAAGCAGCGGGCCGAGATCGACCGGCACGCGCACGGCGTCGGGAGCAGCGGCGATATCGATCAAGGTGCCATCCAGATCGAGAAACAGAGCCCAGTTGCTGGGATCGCCGGGGAATTCATCGATAGGGGCGGGTTGGGTGAGTGCGGTTGGCTCGGGCGCCAAGGGATTGTCCTCACTGGATTTTTGTTGGTTTTGCTTTATGGACGCTCCCACCCCCGCAGGACAAACGCTAAAACTTCAGGCCGGTTCAGGACTGTTCCGAAAAAACACCTCAAGCGTGTAATGAACAGAACGACCTGTGAACACAGTCGGGATTTATCTTTATTTTCAGAGCATTAAAAATTACGCTTGTCGATGAGAACAAAAAGCGTACATTCGCTTCCAACGGCGCTTCGCCAGCGTTTTGCAGTCGGATTGCAGTAGGGGGCGGGGCAGGAAGTTTCCCAGATTGCCGGCCATGGCCGGGGTCAATACAAGGAGGATCCAATGTCTGTGGCGTCCCTGCGAGTGGTCGATAAGGCCGAAAAGGAAAATATGGATAGCAAGAACAAGGCGCTGGAGGCAGCGCTGAGCCAGATCGAGCGGGCTTTCGGCAAGGGCTCGATCATGAAGCTCGGGCAGCGCGACGTCGGCGTTGAAGTTGCTACCGTGTCGACGGGCTCGCTGGGGCTGGATATCGCCTTGGGCATTGGCGGCCTGCCGCGCGGCCGTATCGTCGAAATCTATGGTCCGGAAAGCTCGGGCAAGACAACCCTGGCGCTGCACTGCATTGCCGAGGCCCAGAAGACCGGCGGCACTTGCGCCTTCGTCGATGCCGAACACGCGCTCGATCCGACCTACGCCAAGAAGCTGGGCGTCGATGTCGCCAATCTCCTGATCTCGCAGCCCGATGCCGGCGAGCAGGCGCTGGAAATCGCCGACACGCTGGTGCGCTCCGGCGCCGTCGACGTGCTGGTGATCGATTCGGTGGCGGCCCTGGTGCCGCGGGCCGAACTCGAAGGCGAAATGGGCGACACCCATGTCGGCCTGCAAGCCCGTCTGATGAGCCAGGCTTTGCGCAAGCTGACCGGCTCGATCGCCCGCTCCAACACCACATTGATCTTCATCAACCAGATCCGCATGAAGATTGGCGTCATGTTCGGCAGCCCCGAAACCACCACCGGCGGCAACGCGCTGAAATTCTACGCCTCGGTCCGTCTCGACATCCGCCGCATCGGCGCGATCAAGGAGAAGGAGGACGTGGTCGGCAACCAGACCCGCGTCAAGGTGGTGAAGAACAAGCTGGCGCCGCCGTTCAAGGTGGTCGAGTTCGACATCATGTACGGCGAGGGCGTCTCCAAGCTGGGCGAGCTGATCGATCTCGGCATCAAGGCCGGTCTGGTCGAGAAATCGGGCTCCTGGTTCTCCTATGACGGCCAGCGCATCGGCCAGGGCCGCGAGAACGCCAAGGGTTTCCTGCGCGCCAACCCCGAAATGGCAGCGACGCTCGAAAAGGCCCTGCGCGAGAATGCCGGCATCCTGGCCGGCGCTCTGCTGGAAGACCGCACCACCGACGAGGATGCCGAAGAAGCCGAATAGGTTTAACGCTCACCTCCCTCTCGAGCGTGACGGGGCGGCGTCCGGATACCGGAGGCCGCCCTTGCCATGTCTGGCCGCCGCCGCTGGATGGCAAAGGTTATGCGCCATGCCCATATAAGCCGCCAAGTGCCTGAAATACCTGCCTGCCGGAGTGGCCGAGCGCCCGCCGCTTCTGGACAGGCTATTGCCCGCCAAGGTAAAAGCGGCCTTCGCGCCTTGACCGGGGACGAAGGGCGCGGGATCGGACAAACGAGCATCGACGCGGCTGCGCCCCAGGCGCTGCCGGCATGGGACCGACATGGCAAGCGCAAACGACGTGCGGCGGACTTTCCTGGATTATTTCGGACGTCACGATCACCAGGTCGTGGCGTCGAGCCCGCTGGTGCCGCGCAACGATCCCACTTTGATGTTCACCAATGCCGGCATGGTGCAGTTCAAGAACGTATTCACCGGCGTCGAGAAGCGTGACTACGTGCGCGCCGCGACCTCGCAGAAATGCGTGCGCGCCGGCGGCAAGCACAATGATCTGGAGAATGTGGGCTACACCGCCCGCCACCACACCTTCTTCGAGATGCTGGGCAATTTCTCCTTCGGCGATTATTTCAAGCCGCTGGCGATCGAGCTGGCGTGGAATCTGATCACCAGGGAATACGGCCTGGCCAAGGACAGACTGCTGGTCACCGTCTATTCCGAAGACGATGACGCGGCCAAGCTGTGGCAGAAGATCGCCGGCCTGCCCGAAAGCAAGATCATCCGCATCCCGACCTCGGACAATTTCTGGGCCATGGGCGATACCGGCCCGTGCGGACCGTGCTCGGAAATCTTCTTCGATCACGGCGACAAGATCCCCGGCGGCCCGCCGGGCAGTCCCGACCAGGACGGCGATCGCTTCATCGAGATCTGGAATCTCGTCTTCATGCAGTTCGAGCAGGTGACCAGGGAGCAGCGCGTGCCGCTGCCCAGGCCTTCGATCGACACCGGCATGGGCCTCGAGCGCATCACCGCGGTGCTGCAAGGCAAGCACGACAATTACGACATCGACCTGATGCGCGCCTTGATCGAGGCCTCGGCTTCGGCATCCGGCGTGGCGCCCGATGGCCCGCATGCCGTCTCGCATAGAGTCATCGCCGACCATCTGCGCGCCTCGAGCTTCCTGATCGCCGATGGCGTGCTGCCGGCCAATGAAGGCCGCGGCTACGTGCTGCGCCGGATCATGCGCCGCGCCATGCGCCACGCCCATATCATCGGCGCCCGCGAGCCTTTGATGCACCGGCTGGTGCCGGCGCTGGTGCAGCAGATGGGCGAGGCCTATCCCGAGCTGGGCCGTGCCCAGCCGCTGATCGCCGAAACGCTGAAGCTCGAGGAGACCCGCTTCAAGCAGACGCTCGATCGCGGCCTGAAGCTTCTGGAAGAAGAGACCGCGCGCCTGCCAGCCAAAGGCGAGCTCAACGGCGAAGTCGCCTTCAAGCTCTACGACACGTTTGGGTTTCCCCTCGATCTGACGCAGGACATCCTGCGCGGCCAGGGCCGCACGGTGGACAATGCCGGTTTCGAAGCGGCGATGGAGCGCCAGCGCGAGGCCGCGCGTGCCGCCTGGGCCGGCTCGGGCGAAGCGGCCGACGAGAAGATCTGGTTCGAACTGCGCCAGCGCCTGGGCGCCACGGAATTCCTCGGCTACGACGCCGACGTCGCCGAGGGCAAGGTTGTGGCCTTGCTGGTCAACGGCAAGGAAGTGCAGCAGGCGGAAGCCGGCAAGCGCGTTTCAATCCTGGTCAACCAGACGCCGTTCTACGGCGAATCGGGTGGCCAGGTCGGCGACACCGGTGTGTTCTTCGCCGGCTCCGGCGTCGAGATCGGCATCGAGGACACCCAGAAGAAGCTGGGCGATCTGCATGTCCATATCGGGGCCATCAGCCGCGGCACGTTGAAGGTAGGCGACGTCGTCGAGATGCGGGTCGATCTGCAGCATCGCGCGGCGGTGCGCGCCAACCATTCCGCCACGCATCTGCTGCACGAGGCGCTGCGCCGCCATCTCGGTACCCATATCAGTCAGAAGGGTTCGCTGGTGCATCCTGAGCGGCTGCGCTTCGACATCTCGCACCCCAAGGCCATCACGCCGGAAGAGCTTCGCGTCATCGAAGAAGAGGTCAACGACCGCATCCGCCGCAACTCCGACGTTCAGACGCGGCTGATGAACCAGAAGGACGCGATCGACGCCGGCGCCATGGCGCTGTTCGGCGAGAAATACGGCGACGAGGTGCGCGTGTTGTCGATGGGCAGCGGCGAGGGCGAGCGGTATTCGGTCGAACTCTGCGGCGGCACCCATGCCAAGCGCACGGGCGACATCGGCCTGTTCAAGATCGTCGGCGAAGGCGCGGTCGGCGCCGGCGTGCGGCGCATCGAGGCGGTCACCGGCAAGGGCGCCGAGGAATACGTCCGCCAGCGCGATGCCCAGTTGCAGGCCGTATCGAACGTGCTGAAGGCGCGGCCCGAAGAGCTGGCCGAGCGCATCTCTGCGCTGGTCGAGGAGCGCCGCCGCCTGGAGCGCGAATTGTCGGAAGCCAAGCGCGCGCTGGCCTTGTCGGGCGGCCCAACGGCCAATAACGGCGCGGGCAGCGAGAAGAAGATCGGCGGCGTGTCCTTCATCGGCCGCACGCTGGAAGGCGTGCCGGCGCGCGATTTGAAAAGCATGGCCGACGAATTCAAGAAGCAGATTGGATCGGGTGTCGTGGCGTTGATCGGCATCGATGACGGCAAGGCCTCGGCCGTCGTCGGGGTCACCGACGATCTGACCGGCAGGCTCGATGCGGTATCTTTCGTGCGGGCTGGCGTCGCCGAACTCGGCGGCAAAGGTGGCGGCGGCCGTCCGGACATGGCGCAAGGCGGCGGCCCGGACGTCGCCAACGCTGCCAAGGCGCTGCAGGCGATCGAGGCAGCTTTATCTGCCAAGACTGCGGCCTAGTGTAGAGTAAGAGCAACAGGGAGAGAGTGATGGTGCGCGCGATCATGGCGGTTGTAGCTGTCGTCCTGTTGGCCGGCTGTGCCGAGACCGATTTCAGCCGTGCCAATACGCCCGAGGAACAGCAACGCCGCGATGCCGCCGCCTGCCGCCGCGCCGTCAGCGCCCAGATCGACCGCGACCGCAAAATCGACAACGACATCTCGACCACGGTCGGCAATCAGGCGCAGCAGGTGCGCCCCGGCGATACGCAAACCCGCCAGCAGATTTCCACGCGCGGCGATTCGGTGCGATCCGAACGGCTGATGGAAAGCTGCATGCGTGGCAGGGGCTATGGCGGCGCCGGCGACGCCAAGCCGGCGGCTGCGCCCGCCAAACAGCCCTAGGTTTTGAAAGCCTCGACCACGCGGTAGATCGCTTCCAGCGCCTGCGCGCGCAGACGCTGCGGCTCCTTCGCTTCCGCGAGCAGCATCGCCGTCTCCCACACCAGCGCCGCCAGCAGGCGCGTCAGCAATGCGGCATTGGCGAAATCGATGTCGCCGCGCTGCTGCAACGAGGCGATGGCGCGATGGAAGCTCGACAGCGCCGCATCGTCGACTTCGCGAAACCGTTCCATGCCGAGCGCGGCCGGCGCTTCATGGATCACCAACCGGCGATAGGAAATCTCGCCGCAGGCATCGAGGAAGGCTGCGATGCCGCGCTTCAGCCGCTGCCAGCGATCGGGCTCGTCCGACACCTCGGCATCGACCGCGCGCGTCATCTCCTCCTGCAGATTGACCACCACGGCGTCGAACAGATCGCGCTTGTCGGCGAAATGGTGGTAGAGCGCGCCCTTGGTGACGCGCGCCTTTTGCGCCACCTGGTCGAGCGAGCCGCCCTGGTAGCCACGCGCGGTAAAAACCTGCCGCGCCGCCTTCAGCAGCGCCAGCCTGGTGGCTTCGGAATATTCCTCGCGGCGGGACGGTCGGGTTGACATAGTATATACCTAAGATATTATACATACCAAAGGTATGTCAATGGGAGAAAGATCATGGAAACGCGCATCGACGAGGTCGCGGACCGCATTTACCGCTTCTCCACCTACGTGCCGCGCGGCAATACCGGCATCACCTTCTGCCAGTTCCTGATCGATGCCGACCAGCCGATGTTGTTCCATTGCGGCCAGCGCTTCTTGTTCGAGGGCATGGTGCAGGCCATGCGCAAGGTGCGCGATCCCGCCACGCTGCACTGGATCGGCTTCAGCCATGGCGAGGCCGACGAAAGCGGCGCGATGAACGACTGGCTGGCGCTGGCGCCGCAGGCGGTGGTGGCGCATAGCCGGCTGGGTTGTTCCGTCGCCGTCTCCGACCATGCCATCCGCCCGCCGCAGATCGTCGCCAATGGCGAGGTGTTCGATCTCGGCGGCAAGCGCGTGCGCTTCATCGAAACGCCGCATGTGCCGCACAACTGGGAAGCCTGCCTGCTGTTCGAGGAAACCACCGGCACCTTCTTCACCAGCGACCTGCTGACCGCATTCGGCGAATGCTCGATTGAGAGCGATGGCGGCGATGTGCTGACGCCCGCAATTGCCACCGAGGAGGCCGCCGGCTTCACCAGTCTCGGACCCAAGACCGCGCCCACTCTTCGCAAGCTGGCCGCGCTCAAGCCCAGGCATCTGGCACTGATGCACGGCCCCACCTGGCACGGCGACGGCGCCAAGGTGCTCGACGATCTCGCCGGCTATTACGACGAGCGGCTGCGCAGGGAGATGGCGGCATAAAGCAAAAAGGGCGGACCCGAAGGTCCGCCCTTTCGCTTTCAGCGCCCGGTGGCTTCTACCACTTGGCCATCTTGGCCTTCAGATTGTGGTCGAGCTTGTCGAGGAAGGCTTCCGTCGTCAGGAATTTCTGCGTCGGGCTGATCAGGATCGCCAGGTCCTTGGTCATGTCGCCTGACTCGACGGTCTCGACGCATACCTTCTCCAGCGTATCGGCGAACTTGGTGACGTCGGGCGTGCCGTCGAACTTGCCGCGATAGCTCAACCCTTGCGTCCAGGCGAAGATCGAGGCGATCGGGTTGGTCGAAGTCGGGCGGCCCTTCTGGTGCTCGCGATAATGGCGCGTCACCGTGCCGTGCGCGGCTTCGGCTTCCACCGTCTTGCCGTCCGGGGTCAACAGCACCGACGTCATCAGGCCCAGCGAGCCGAAGCCCTGCGCCACCGTGTCGGACTGCACGTCGCCGTCGTAGTTCTTGCAGGCCCAGACGAAGGCGCCGTCCCATTTCAGCGCGGACGCCACCATGTCGTCGATCAGGCGATGTTCGTAGACGATGTTTGCCGCCTTGAACTTGTCGGCGAATTCCTTGTCGAAGATGTCCTGGAACAGATCCTTGAAGCGGCCGTCATAGGCTTTGAGGATGGTGTTCTTGGTCGACAGATACACCGGCCATTTGCGCTGCAAGCCATAGTTGAAGCAGGCGCGGGCGAAGCCGACGATCGATTCGTCGAGATTGTACATCGACAGCGCAACGCCGCCGCCGGGGAAATTGAACACTTCCTTCTCGATCACCTTGCCGTCGTCGCCGACGAACTTGATCGAGAGCTTGCCCTTGCCCGGCACCACGAAATCGGTGGCGCGATACTGGTCGCCGAAGGCGTGACGGCCGATCACGATCGGCTTGGTCCAGCCCGGCACCAGGCGGGGCACGTTCTTGCAGATGATCGGCTCGCGGAACACCGTGCCGCCCAGGATGTTGCGGATCGTGCCGTTGGGCGACTTCCACATTTCCTTGAGCTTGAACTCCTCGACCCGCGCCTCGTCCGGCGTGATGGTGGCGCATTTGACGCCGACGCCGTGCTGCTTGATGGCGTTGGCGGCATCGACTGTGACCTTGTCGTTGGTCTTGTCGCGATATTCGACGCCCAGATCGTAGTATTTCAGGTCGATATCGAGATACGGCAGGATCAGCTTGTCCTTGATGAACTGCCAGATGATGCGGGTCATCTCATCGCCGTCGAGTTCGACGACGGGATTCTTGACCTTGATTTTAGGCATTGAGCGGCCCTTTCCGACGGAGATGGGGCAGCGGTGCAAACCGCGCCGTGGCGAGAAATCGGCGAGGTTTTAGCCCATGGGGCAGGGGGCGGCAAGCACGCCGGATGTCGCGGATTTCAGGTCTTTTCGGGCTTGTCCGGGATGGCCGGCGGTGGCGCGGCCTGCAGGGTGTTCAGCACGTCGGAGATGCTGGGGACAATGCTGTAGAGGCCGTGCAGGGAGGCAAGCGCGAAGCCGCTTCGCACCACATGGCGCATGAGCTGTTCCAGCGGCTGCCAGTAGCCGTCCTGGTCGACGATGACGATGGGCTTGTCGTGCAGGCCGAGCTGGCGCCAGGTGATGACCTCGATGGTTTCGTCGACCGTACCGACGCCGCCAGGCAGCGCCACGAAGGCATCGGCCAGCTCGAACATGCGCTGCTTGCGCTCGTGCATCGATTCGACCACCTCCAGCCGCGTCAGGTGGCCGTTGGCGGCTTCGCGCGCCACCAGCATGCGGGTGATGACCCCGATCGCCCGCCCGCCGCCATCGGCCACGCCCTGCGACACCACGCCCATCAGCCCGACGCTGCCGCCGCCGAATATCAGATCGATATTGCTGTGCGCCAGCTGACGGCCGAATTCATAGGCGGCAGCGCGGTACTTAGGCTCGGCGCCATGGAGAGCGCCGCAATAGACGGCTACGGCTTTGATTGCGGTCATGAAACGGCCTGAATTTCCCTGCACAGACACCAACTAACGCACCAGTTTAGCAGCCGTTGCGCGCTCCTCGCACGCCACCGTGGCCCGGGCGGCCTGCACATGGCGTTGCAAGCCAGCCGGGCCGCGCTTATGTTGAGCGCCGCAAAGCTGGATATGGGACCAAGCCTATGAATCGGCCAGCAATTTTAGCCATAGCAGGCGGCGCCATCGCGATCGTGGCAGCGCTGATGTGGTTTTTCGTGCTGGACGAGCGGCACATCGAAGACAAGCCGCAGCCTTCGCAATCAGCCATAGTGCCCGGCACGCCTCCCGGCGCGCCGGTCCCCTCGCTTAAGCCGCCGCAGCCCAGCCTGCCGCTGGCGGCGCCCAGCTTCGATGTCGTGCGCGTCAATCCCGATGGCCGCGCCGTGATTGCCGGCCGCGCCGTGCCTGGGGCGCGCGTCACCGTGCTGGATGGCGGCAAGGAGATCGGCTCGGTCGACGCCGACGCGCGCGGCGAATGGGTGCTGCTGCCGGATCAACCGTTGGCGCCCGGGACGCGCGAATTGTCGCTGCGCGCCCAACTCGGCCAGGAGCAGCCGCGCAGCAGCGAGAAATCCGTGGTGCTGATGGTGCCGGAAGGCCAGGGCGGGGCGCTGGCGGTCGCTGTGCCGCGCGATCCCAAGGCGGCCGGCTCGACCGTGCTGCAGACCCCCAGCGAGTCGGACGGGCTGGCGCGCTCGGGCGATTTGGTGCTGGGCACGATCGATTACGATGAGCAGGGCAATTTCCAGATCAACGGCAAGGCGCCGCCCGGCACCGTGGTCCAGGCCTATCTCGGCAACAAGCTGATCGGCCGCGGCCAGGCCGACGCGCAAGGCCTCTGGCGCATCACGCCGAGCGAGAAGGTGGCGCAAGGCACGCACCAGCTGCGCATCGACCAGGTGCAGCCCGATGGCAAGGTGGTGGCGCGGCTGGAAGTGCCGTTCGGCAAGACCGCGACCGGCGAGGTGGTGACGCCGCAGGCCATCACCATCCTGCCCGGCAACAATCTTTGGCGCATTGCCCAGAGAATTTATGGCGAGGGCGTGCGTTACACCGTCATCTACCAGGCCAATCGCGGCCTGATCAAGGATCCCGACCTGATCTATCCTGGCCAGGTCTTCGTGCTGCCCAAGATCAACTGAGCGGTTTTTCATGCTGTCCAATTTTCTCGTGCCGTTGCATCGCGACGGCTGGAAATTCGTCGTGCTGTTCTTCGTCGTCACCGTGCTGCTGGGCAGCCTGGTGTGGTCGTGGCTGTGGCTGGTCGGGCTGCTGGCCACCGCCTGGTGCATCTTCTTCTTCCGCGATCCGCCGCGGGTGACGCCGCAGCGCGCCGGACTGGTGGTGAGCCCGGCCGACGGGCTGGTCAGCCAGGTGGGCGCCGCCGTGCCGCCGGCCGAACTCGATCTGGGCGGCGAGGCGCTGCCGCGGATTTCCATCTTTCTCAGCGTTTTCGACGTGCATGTGAACCGGGTGCCGGCCGAAGGCGTTATCGACGTCGTGGCATACCATCCCGGAAGATTCCTCAGCGCCGCCGACGACAAGGCCAGCGACGAGAACGAACGTCAGGCCATGGCCATGACCCTGCCCGACGGCCGCCGCCTGGCCTTCGTGCAGATCGCCGGTTTGGTGGCGCGCCGCATCCTGTGCGAATTGAAGCCGCAGCAAAGCGTGCGTGCGGGCGAGCGCTTCGGCCTGATCCGTTTCGGCAGCCGCACCGACGTCTATTTGCCGCCGGGCTCAGCGCCTCTGGTGGCGGTG
>JAQSWP010000063.1 GCA_029266575.1 Alphaproteobacteria bacterium
CCGACCAGCCGCACGTCGTTGCGCGCGCCCAACGAGCCGTCGGCATTGACCAGCACCTTGGGCACCACGAACAGCGAGATGCCTTTAACGCCCGGCGGGCCGCCGACGATCTTGGCCAGCACCAGATGCACGATGTTCTCGGTCAGCTCATGCTCGCCAGCGGAGATCCACATCTTGCTGCCAGTCAGATGGTAGGAACCGTCCGGCTGCTTCTCGGCGCGGGTGCGGATATCGGCCAGCGACGAGCCTGCCTGCGGCTCGCTCAGGCACATGGTGCCGAAGAAGCGGCCTTCGAACATCGGCCGCATATAGAGTTCCTTCTGCTCCTGCGAGCCAAACGCTTCCAGCAGATTGGCCGCGCCCACCGTCAGGAAGGGATAGCCCGAGGTCGAGACGTTGGCGCTCTGGAACATGGCCGAGCAGGCCTGCGCCACCGTCCACGGCAGCTGCATGCCGCCCAACTCGTAGTCCTTGTGGGCCGCCAGCAAGCCGGCGTCGCGATAGGCCGCCAATGCCTCCGCCACCTCGGGGATCATGGTGACTTTCTCGCCGTCGAAGGTCGGCTCGTTGCGGTCGGCCTTGGCGTTGTGCGGATAGAACTTCTCCAACGCCAGATCATGCGCCGTGCGGATCGCCGCTCGCAGGGTTTCCGCCGAATGATCGGCGAAGCGCTTCAGCCGGGTCAGGTTTTCGACCTGCAAAATGTCGAACAGCACGAAGTCCAGATCGCGCTCGTTGATCAACGGCGATGCCATCGCTGCCTCCCGATTCCCAGCCTTACCCTGTAGCCGCCGGCGCCGGCCATGGCAACTTTTGCACCCCGAATTGCCGGCCAAACTGCGGCTTGAACCCGCATTGCGGGAAGCCGGGCCGATGGCTAGATTGGCGGCCAAATCACCCAGTTTTGCTTTAGGGGAGAAGCGCCATGCGTGGCCTGATGATGGATCGTCCGCTGCTGATTTCGCAGCTGATCGAGTTTGCTGCCGAGTACCACAACACGACCGAGATCGTCTCGCGCACCATCGAGGGACCGATCCATCGCTACACCTATACCGACGCGGCCGTGCGCGCGCGCAAGCTCGCCAAGGCGCTGAAGGAGCTTGGCGTCGAGATGGGCGACCGCATCGCCACCCTGGCATGGAACGGCTACCGTCATTTCGAGATCTATTTCGCGGTCTCGGGCTCGGGCGCCATCTGCCACACCATCAACCCGCGCCTGTTCCCCGAACAGATCGCCTATATCGTCAATCACGCCGAAGACAGGATCATCTTCGTCGATATCAACCTGCTGCCGCTGCTGGAAGCGTTGAAGGACCACCTCAAGACGGTCAAGAACATCGTGGTGATGACCGACCGCGCCCACATGCCGGCCGAGAGCAAGCTGCCCGGACTGCTGTGCTACGAGGAATTGGTCTCGGCGCAGGACGACAAATTCGAGTGGCCGCTGTTCGACGAGAACACCGCCTCCTCGCTCTGCTACACCTCGGGCACGACCGGCAATCCCAAAGGCGTGCTCTATGCCCATCGCTCCACCATCCTGCACTCCTACGCCATCAACATGGCCGGCGCGATGGGCTTCACCTCCGACGACAAGGTGCTGCCAGTGGTGCCGATGTTCCATGCCAATGCCTGGGGCATCCCCTATGCAGCACCAATGGCCGGCGCCGGCATCGTCTTCCCCGGCGCCAAGATGGACGGCGCCTCGATTTATGAGCTGTTCGAGAGCGAGGGCGTCACCATCAGCGCCGGCGTGCCGACCATCTGGCTCGAGCTGCTGCGCTATTGCGATGCCAATGGCAAGAAGCTCGAGAAGCTGAAGCGCACCCTGATCGGCGGCTCGGCCGTCCCGAAATCGATGATCGAGAAATTCGATAAGGACCATGGCGTATTCGTCATGCATGGCTGGGGCATGACCGAGATGAGCCCGCTCGGCACCATCTCGACCTTCAAGCGCGGCGAGCACGGCCTGCCCAAGGACAAGCAGTACGATCTGCAGGCCAAGCAGGGCCGGCCGGTCTATGGCGTCGAGATGAAGATCGTCGACGATGCCGGCCACGACCTGCCCAAGGACGGCGTCGCGTTCGGCAATCTGCTGGTGCGCGGTCCGTGGATCTCGCGCGGCTATTTCCGCGGCGAAGGCACGGCCGCCTTCACCAAGGACGGCTGGTTCCATACCGGCGACGTCTGCAAGCTCGACGAAGACGGCTACATGGTCATCACCGACCGCTCCAAGGACGTCATCAAGTCAGGCGGCGAATGGATCAGCTCGATCGACCTGGAGAACCTCGCCGTCGGCTGCCCCGGCGTGCAGGAAGCCGCGGTCATCGGCATCGCGCACCCGAAATGGGACGAGCGGCCACTGCTGATCATCGTGCGCAAGGAAGGCTCCAACGTCACGCGCGAGCAGGTGCTGGAATATTTCGACGGCAAGATCGCCAAATGGTGGATGCCGGACGACGTGGCCTTCGTCGATCAGCTTCCCCACACCGCCACCGGCAAGCTGTTGAAGACGAAATTGCGCGAAGACTTCAAGGATTACACCCTGCCGACGGCGAACGCGGCGGAGTAAAGCGCATCGACCAACCATTCCGTCATGCCTCGGCTTGAACGGGTCACCCATGGGTCGCCCGGTCAAGCCGGGCGATGACGAAAAGAAGAAATCAAATCAAAAGGAAACGCCAATGTCGGACGACGCCGTTCTCTATTCGACCCAAGGTGATGTCGGCATCATCACCATCAACAATCCGCCGGTGAACGCGCTGCGCAACGCGGTGCGGACCGGCATCAAGGATGGCGTCGAGAAGTTCGTCGCCGATCCCGCCGTCAAGGCCATCGTGCTGATCGGCGGCGGCCGCACCTTCATTGCCGGCGCCGACATCAAGGAATTCGGCAAGCCGCCGTCGGGCCCCGACCTCAACAGCGTCATCGCTACCATGGAGAACGCGCCCAAGCCGATCGTGGCGGCGCTGCATGGCACGGCGCTGGGCGGCGGGTTGGAGACCGCGTTCGGCGCGCATTACCGCGTGATCGCACCCACGGGCAAGGTCGGCCTGCCGGAGGTGCATCTCGGCCTACTGCCCGGCGCCGGCGGCACGCAGCGCCTGCCGCGCCTGATGGGCGCCAAGGCAGCGCTCGACGCCATCCTGTCGGGCGCCCACATTTCCGCTGGCAAAGCCAAGGCAACCGGCATCGTCGATGAGATCGTCGAGGGCGATCTGCTGACCGAAGCCGTCAAGTACGCCCACAAGCTGGCGGCTGACAAAGCGCCGCTGAAGAAGATCCGCGACAAGAAGGCGACGCTTGAAAGCCCGGTTCTGTTCGAGGAAACCGAGAAGGCCATTGCCCGCAAGTCGCGCGGCTTCCTGGCCCCCTTCCATATCATCAAGACCGTCAAGGCCGCGGTCGAACTGCCGTTCGATCAGGGCATGAAGCGCGAGCGCGAGCTGTTCCAGGAGTTGTTGACCTCGTCGCAATCGGCGGCGCAGCGCTTCTATTTCTTCGCCGAGCGCGAGGCGGCCAAGGTCAAGGACGTGCCGTCGGACACGCCGATGCGCGAGATCAAGGCCGCGGGTATCATCGGGGCCGGCACCATGGGCGGCGGCATCGCCATGAACTTCGCCAATGCCGGCATTCCCGTCACCGTGCTGGAGAACGACCAGGCGGCGCTCGATCGCGGTCTGAAGACCATCCGCACCAATTACGAGAACACCGCCAGGCGCGGCGGCATGAAGGCGGAAGACGTCGACAAGCGCATGGCGCTGATCACGCCGACCCTGTCCTACGACGATCTCAAGAACGCCGACATCATCATCGAGGCGGTGTTCGAGACCATGGAGGTCAAGGAGCAGGTGTTCAAGAAGCTGGATCAGGTCGCCAAGCCGGGCGCCATTCTGGCCACCAACACCTCCGGCCTCGACATCAACCAGATCGCCTCCTACACCAAGCGGCCGCAAGACGTCATTGGCATGCATTTCTTCTCGCCCGCCAACGTCATGAAGCTGCTGGAGAACGTGCGCGGCAAGGCGACGTCAAAGGATGTCATCGCCACGGTGATGAATCTTTCGAAGAAGATCGGCAAGGTTCCGGTGCTGGTCGGCGTTTGCGAAGGCTTCGTCGGCAACCGCATGCTGCGCCAGCGCGGCGTGCAGGCGTCCTACCTGATCGAGGAAGGCGCCACGCCGCAGCAGGTCGACAAGGTGCTGTACGATTTCGGCTTCCCGATGGGCCCCTTCGCCATGTCGGACCTGGCCGGCAACGATGTCGGCTGGCGCATCCGCCAGGGCAAAAAGGAAAGCCAGCAGAGCAACACGCGCTATTCCGGCTACGTCGCGGACGCGATCTGCGAACAGGGCCGTTTCGGCCAGAAAACCGGCAAAGGCTGGTTCCTCTACAACCTGCCCGACCGCACCCCGATCCCTGATCCCGAAGTGCAGAAGATCATCGAAGAGACATCAAAGCGTCTTGGCATCAAGCGGCGCGAGATTTCCGACCAGGAGATCTTGGAGCGCACGCTGTACCCGATGGTCAACGAGGGCGCCAAGATCCTGGAAGAAGGCATGGCGCAGCGCGCGCTGGACATCGATGTGATCTGGGTCAACGGCTATGGCTGGCCGGTCTATCGCGGCGGGCCGATGTTCTGGGCCGACCAGATCGGCGTGAAGAAGATTTACGATGCGCTCAACAAATACCACGAGCAGACCGGCGACGCGTTCTGGAAGCCGGCGCCACTGCTGAAGAAACTGGCCGAAACCGGCGGCACCTTCGCCAGCCTGTGATTGAGCAGCACGGGCAGGACGCCTAGAATCGCAATCCCAAATTGAGGAGTCCTATGCGTTCTGCCCTTGCGATTTTGGCTTTAGTCGCTTTTACCTTGCCCGTGCCGGCGCAAGGCCAGGCATCGCAGCAGCGTCCGGTAACGCAGCCCGGCTCGCTGCCATCTCAGCCAGCCCCGTCGCCGCGTTTTTGGTACGCCATCGATAATGCGGCTGGGGGCTATAGCGTCGACATGCCCGGCAAGCCGGTCGACCGGCAGATGAATTTCCGCACCGCCGCCGGCAAGACATTCCCCGTTTTCCTGCAGGAAGTAAATCTCGACAGCGGCGCGAGCTATTTCGGCATGATCTGGCGGCAGCTCGATGTCGTGCCGAAAGATCCCGGCGGCATCGAGCGTGAGTTGTTGAGCACACGCGACGCAACGACCCAAAGCCTGAAAGGCACGCTGATCACCACCCGCCCGGTCAAGCATGGCGCGTTGAACGGCCTCGATTACGTCGTGCAGGCAGGTCCGCAAGGCACGCGCTATCGCTATCGCATCTTCATTGCCGGCAATCGCATGGTGCAACAGGCCTATAGCGGCGTCACCGGCAGCGAGAATTCACCCGACGTGCGGAAATTTCACGAGTCGTTCAAACTGAAACCGTGAGAAGCGAGGTTTGCGCCATGCGCCTTATTTCCGCTTTGCTGGCCCTCCTCCTCCTTTCTTCCACCTGTTTTGCCCAGACCTGGACCATTAACGCCGCGCCGATGGGCGGCTATCTGGCCGACTTTCCCGGCAAACCAGAGGTGGAGCAATCCAATGACGGCGTGCGGAACGGCAAGCCGCTGATCACCTATCTGCAATCGGTTCAGGTCGGCAGCGCCATTTTCCTAGGCGTCTCGGCCACCGACATGGGCGCGCCGCCAGGCAGCGAAGCCGAGCGCGCCGCCATCCTCGATAGCGTGCGCAATTCGATCCTGGGGAGCGGCGGCAGGAAAGTCGTTTCCATGAAAGCCATCAAGCTCGGCGGCGTGCCGGGCTTCGACATGATCTACGATTCGCCCGAGCACAAGGTACGCTTGCGCCACCGCATCTTCATTTCCGGCAACCGGCTGATCCAGCAGATGGCTTCCGGTCCCGTTGGCGTCGAAAGCAATGCCGACACGGTGCGGTTCATGAATTCCCTACGCCTGCAGCCCTGATCGAGGCGCCAAGGCACTCTTAGGAACGCTCCACCGCAACAGGCGTTCGGAATATCGGAAGTCTCCAATAATCCGAGGACACTGTGGCCAAGGAACTGGCGGACCCCTATCGCCCGCTGCAACGGCGATTCTGGATGGTCGAACGGGTCGGCTGGGTGGTTTTGACCCTTATCATTCTCTGGGCAGCCGCCGGCGGTGCTGGTGGTGGACCACTGTCGCAGACGCGCCTGCAAGGCGCCGGCGTCGAACTTGGCTACGACGAATTCACCCGCCGCGGTGCCAGAACGCCGATCGAGCTGCGGTGGCCGGCGGCTTCCGATCGCGAGTTGACGGTCTCCCTCGACGGCGCCTTCGTCGACCGCATGAAGCTAGACTTTTACCTCCACGGGCTGAGTCCCGTGCGGTCCGGCCAGACGGTAACACTCAGTCTCGGACGGCCCACCGAGCCAGGCAGGCTTGTATTCAACGCCCATCCTGTTGAATTCGGAACTTCCAGCAGCGAGATCCGAATCGGCGGCCAGCCGATCGGCCGGATCAGCGTCTTTGTCTTTCCCTAGGAGCCGGCCATGGAAGGCGTTCTGAAAGCCGCACTTCTCTATTTCGTCCTGATGATCCTGCTGCGCACCATTGCCGGGCGCCGGACCATGGGCGAGATGACGGCGTTCGACCTGCTGCTGCTGCTGATCGTAGGTGATATCACGCAGGAATTCCTGGTCGGCGACGATGCCTCGCTCACCGGCGTCGTCATCGTCATCAGCACCTTCGTCGTGATCGACGTCGCGCTCTCCCTTCTACAACAGCGCTTTACCCTGGTGTCGCACTGGGTCGAGGGCGTGCCGACCGTGCTGTGCTGCAATGGCGAGCTCGATGAGGAGGCGCTGCGCAAAGCACGCATCAGGGAGGATGAAATCCTCGCGGCGGCCCGCCAGTCTCAGGGCATCGATCGCCGCGAGGACATCAAGCTCGCCATGTTGGAAGCCAACGGCAAGATTTCCATCGTGCCGCGCCGCCAGAGCTGATTTCAGCCGATAAAAGGCCGGTCCATGATCGCCTGCGCCAGCACCAGGGCAATGAAGGCGGTAAAGCCGGTGCTGACGGCCCATACCGCGCCCTGGGCGCCACGCGCGGGCAGCAATCGCGCCACGACCCAGCCGAAGGCGGGGATGAAATGCATGGCGTGGGTGGCGAAGAAATGCGCCACCCGCAAGTCGCCGCCGTCGCGCGACCAGCCGAGCAGTTTCAGGCCGGCGGCATCGCCGCCAGAGCCGCCCACCGCATGACCGGTCTGACCCGACATATAGCCGGCGACCGCGATGGTCAGGACGCAGGTCAAGACCAGGCCCAATCCCAAAGACAGATGGAAGGCCGGATTGTCGCTACTGCGGCGATGGCGCAGGAAGGCGCGACCCAATGCAAGGGACGGCAGCGTGAGGGTTACCGCCACCGCGCCCATGACGGGATAGATGGCCGCCATGAACGAACTGTCCCGGTTGAAATGGGAGGCGATGCCGAAATAGGCCGCGCCGCCGATCCAGATCATTTCCAGCGCCGCAGCGGCTGCTGCGACGATGGCCCAGACGCGAAAGCGGCGCGCCTGTCGCTCCTGTTGCGGCAGCCAGGCCATGAACAGGGCCAAAGTGCCGAGATAGAGCGCGATGGAGATCTCGAACTTCAGCGGCTTGATCCAGACATTCACCCCGTTGAGCGTGCGCGGATCGAGCGCCAAAGCCGCCAGGGTCGGCGGCATCATGGCCAGCAGCACGATGGCGGTGGCGGCGAAGACCGGTCCGTGGCGGAACATGTCCGTCCAGGAAACCGGCGCCGCGCTGCGCGGCAGGGGAGCGATGGCTTGCAAAGACATGGCGGACTCCTCGATTAAACCGTGGCGGGCCGTGGCATGGCGGCACGGGCCAGGCGCAGGGCAGAAAAGGCCAGGAAACCGACCGGCCCGAACAGGAACGTCAACAGCAGACAGGGCACGATCGGCAAGAAGGCGATGCTTTCGCTCCTGGCCGTGCGCACGATCCAGGCGCCGACGAAAAGATCGAACGCCAGATAGTGGATCCAGCCGGCCAGCGCGATTTCCTTGCTGGTGAACAGGCGCATGACGTTGTCCAGCGTATCGAAGCCGCCTTCCGCGCCGCGCCAGAACGCCAGCACCAGCCCGGCATAGGCGACCGACAGCAACAGCGGGATGGCGAGCCCGCTGATACGCTCTGCCAGCACCGGAAAGAAACGGGAAGCCAGCAACGCAATCCAGCCGGAAACGGCCAGAGTGCTGCTCAGGCTGAACAAAGTCTCGATCGCCATCGGCCATTTCCTTTCATCTTGACAGTGTCAAGCACAGGCTGCCGCCTGATCTGGACACTGTCAAGATTATTTTGACAGGCGCCCCGGTACTGGATAGTTTCGCTGGCGTGACAGCGCGAGCCGTAAAAGCCGCCCCCTATCACCATGGCGATCTGCGCGGCGCGCTGATCAAGGCCGGGGAAGCCGAACTTGCCGAGCGCGGGCTCGAAGGGTTCTCCCTGCGCGGGGTGGCGCGGCGCGCCGGCGTCAGCCACGCCGCCCCGGCGCATCATTTCCAGGACGCTGGCGGGCTGCTCACCGCGCTGGCGGCCGAAGGCTTCCGCCGTTTCCTGCACCGCCAGTTGCAGCGGCAGAAGAAGGCCAAGCCCGATCCGGTGTCGCAGATGGTTGCCTCCGGCCTGGGCTACATCGATTTCGCCATGGCCCACCCTGCCCTGTTCCGGCTGATGTTCTCGTCCGGCCGGCCAGCGCACACCTCGCCGGAACTCGCCGAGGCCGCGCGTGCCGCATTCGACCAGCTCGAACACGATGTCACGCGCATGTTCGCCGCCAATGGCGGCAGGCCGGCGCGCGATGACGTGCTGGAGGTCTGGGCGCTGACCCACGGGCTGGCCGATCTGCTCAATGGCAAGCGGATGCGATTCCTCTGCGACATGCGCAAGGCGGAACGCGAAAAGGTCGTCACCAATATGCTGCGCACCAGCTTCACCGAGATCGCCGCCCGCGCCCGCCGATAGGCAGGCAACCCCGGTCATTTCGCAGGTGCAAACGCCAGCCACCTCGCCTAGATTTGCGCTCGGGAGCCGCTAGCAGTTCGCCTAGAGAATCGCATTCAGGAGGAATGGCCCATGGCCGATGCAGTCATCGTTTCCACCGCCCGCACCCCGATCGGCAAGGCCTTTCGCGGCGCCTTCAACGACACGCATGGCGCCGATATCGGCGCGCATGTCATCAGCCACGCCGCCCAGCGCGCCAAGCTCGATCTGGGCGAAATCGAGGACGTCATCATGGGCTGTGGCACGCCCGAAGGCGCCACCGGCATGAACATCGCCCGCCAGGCCGCCATCCGCGCCGGCTGCCCGGTCAGCACCTCCGGCGTCACGGTCAACCGCTTTTGCTCGTCGGGCCTGCAGACCATTTCCATGGCCGCCCAGCGCGTGCTGGTCGACAAGGTGCCGGTCGCGATCGGCGCCGGTCTGGAATCGATTTCGCTGACTCAAGGCAACACCAACCGCTATCGTCTGGTCAACGAATGGATCATGGAGCACAAGCCCGGCATCTATCACTCGATGATCCAGACCGCCGACACGGTCGCCGCCCGTTATGGCGTCAGCCGCGAGAAGCAGGACGAGTATTCGCTGCAGAGCCAGATGCGTACTGCCGCAGCGCAGCAGGCCGGCAAGTTCGACGACGAGATCGTGCCGATGAAGACCACCATGGTCGTCACCGACAAGAACACCGGTGAGACATCCAAGAAAGATGTCACGCTGGCCAAGGACGAAGGCAATCGTCCCGACACCAATCTCGAAGGCCTGGCCAAGCTGCAGCCGGTGATGGGGCCGGACAAGTGGATCACCGCCGGCAATGCCAGCCAGCTCTCCGACGGCGCTTCGGCCTCGGTGGTGATGAGCGATGCGGAAGCCGCCAAGCGCGGGCTGAAGCCGATGGGCATCTACAAGGGCCTAGTCGTCGCCGGGTGCGAGCCCGACGAGATGGGCATCGGCCCGGTCTATGCCGTGCCGCCGCTGTTGAAGCGTTTCGGCCTGAAGATGGACGATATCGACCTGTGGGAGCTGAACGAGGCGTTCGCCGTGCAGGTGCTCTACATCCGCGACAAGCTCGGCATCCCCAACGACAAGCTAAACGTCAATGGCGGTGCCATCTCGATCGGCCATCCGTTCGGCATGTCGGGCGCCCGCATGGTCGGCCACGCGCTGATCGAAGGCCGCCGGCGGAAGGCCAAGAACGTGGTCGTCACCATGTGCATCGGTGGCGGCATGGGCGCGGCTGGATTGTTCGAGGTCGTGCAGTAAAAATCAATTTGCTAAAACAAACGGCCCGCTCGATCGGCGGGCCGTTTCTTTTTACATACTCCCTCATCCTGAGGAGCCGGGCTTAGTCCGGCGTCTCGAAGGATCGGGTTCACAAACGATTGTGCAGCATATCCTTCGAGACGCTCGCTTGCGCTCGCTCCTCAGGATGAGGGGGAATGACTAGCGGGCATTAGTAGCCCGGCGGCGTCGGCGCCGGGCCGATCACCTTCTCGATCGCTTCCGCCAGCACCAGGATTTCCATCTCGCCCCAGCGCCGGCCGACGATCTGCACGCCGATCGGCATTCCCTCTGCCGAGAACCCGGCCGGCACGACGACGCAGGGCTGGCCGGTGAAATTGGCCAGGAAGGAATAGGACGTCGCCGTCTGCCAGTAGTAATGGCGACGGTCGTCGATCGGCAAGGTGCCGCCCGGTTTCTGCCGCACGAAAGCGGGGATCGGCGCCACCGGCGTGATCCAGGCGTCGTAACCTTCCATGAACGCATCCATGGCGCGGATGGTCTCGTCGCGCAGGCTCAGCACCCGGGCGAATTCCGCCATGTCGAGCTTCGACGCGCGGCCGGTGGCGCGGCGGCTGGGATCTTCGGAATCGACATAGGCGAAATATTTCTGGCGCTGCTCCAGCGGTTGCAGCGAGCGGCTCATATAGGCGATCAGCTCGGCCCAGCCACTCCAGGCTGCCGCATAATCGATCTCCGGTAGAGCTTCGCGCAACTTCGCGCCGGCTTTGGAAAGTTTCTTCGCCAACGCCTTGACCGCATCGCCTGTCGCTTCCGTCGGCTTGACGAAAGGAAACTCGGCGGCGAAGGCGATGCGATACTGGTTCAGCGCCTTGGTTTTGACCGGCGTCAACGGCGCCGGCGGCACTTCCGTATCGATGCCATCCGGCCCGGCGCAGATCTGCAGGCCGAGCCGAAGATCGGCGACGCTGCGCGCCAGGAAACCGAACGTCCCCATGTAGCGTGTGATCCGCGGCTGGCCCGGCAGGTCGGGCACATGGCCCGTGGCGGGAATGCGCCACTCGCTGGTCTTCAGCCCATAGAGGCCGCAGAAATGGCTGGGAATGCGCACCGAACCGCCAATATCGCTGCCCAGCTCCAACGGCGACAGCCGCGCCGCGACGGCGGCAGCCCCGCCACCGGTCGAGCCGCCGGGCGTGCGCGCGTGATCCCACGGGTTGGCCGCTTCGCCGAACAGCGGGGAATTGGACTGCACGTCCATGCACAGTTCCGGCACGTTGGTCTTGCCCAGGAACACGGCGCCTGCCGCCCGCAGGCGCGCCACGGCGGTGGCATCCTGGACAGCAATGTTGTCCTTCAGCGGCGCGAAACTGGACGTGGTCTTCCAGCCGGTGACATCGAAAGCTTCCTTGATGGTGATGGGAACGCCATGCAACGGACCCCAGATCTCGCCCTTGGCCAATGCGCGATCGGCGGCGCGGGCGCGGGCCAATGCCGCCTTCTCATCCACCAGAACCAAGGCGCGCAGCGCCGGATTGCGCGCGGCAATGCGCGCCAGATGCGCCTGCGCCGCTTCGACGGCGGACAGTTTCTTGTTGCGAATGCTACGCGCCAGCGCAGTGGCGGACATCGCGGTGGGATCGGTCATCGGCGCTTGCTCCCGCTCAGTCGTTCGTTTCCTGCAAGCCTACCCTGCCGCAATGCCGGTATGAAGCCTGTCCTGCGCGATTGCCGCCTTGCGGCCAGCGCGCTACAAGCGATTTGCTAGCAGCACCGGGGGACGCCATGAGCCTGGCAGGCAAGACCTTATTCGTATCCGGCGCCAGCCGCGGCATCGGCCTGGCGATCGCTTTGCGTGCCGCGCGCGATGGCGCCAATATCGTGGTCGCCGCCAAGACCGCCCTGCCCGATCCCCGCCTGCCCGGCACGATCTATAGCGCGGCAGAGGAGATCGAGAAGGCTGGCGGCAAGGCGTTGCCGGCGATCTGCGACATTCGCGACGAGCAGTCGGTGACCGATGCCGTCGACGCGGCGGTGAAGAAATTCGGCGGCATCGACATCCTGGTCAACAACGCCAGCGCCATCAGCCTGACCGGCACGTTGTCGACGCCGATGAAACGCTACGACCTGATGCACCAAATCAACATCCGCGGCACGTTCCTGGTGTCGCAGAAATGCATCCCGCATCTGATGAAGGCCAAGAACCCGCATGTGCTGAACCTGTCGCCGCCACTCGACATGGATGTGAAATGGTTCGCCCCGCATGTTGCCTACACCATGGCCAAGTTCGGCATGAGCATGTGCGCCTGGGCCATGGCGCAGGAATTCAAGGAACAGGGCATCGCCTTCAACTGCCTGTGGCCGCGCACCACCATCGCCACCTCGGCGATCAAGAATCTGCTGGGCGGCGACCAGATGATGAAGCACAGCCGCACGCCCGAAATCATGGCCGACGCCGCCTATGTCATCTTCAACAGGCCCAGTCGCCAATGCACGGGGAACTTCTTCCTCGACGACGACGTACTGAAGAGCGAGGGCGTGACGGATTTCGACAAGTATGCCGTTGCGCCGGGCAATCGCCTGGCGCCCGATTTTTTCGTCCCCGGCAATCCGTATGGACAGCTCGAGTAGCAGCGGAAAGGAGCACGCCATGGCGCATTTCATTCTGATCCATGGCGCAAGTCATGGCGGCTGGTGCTGGGAGAAGGTGGTGCCGCTCCTCAAGGCGCACGGACACTCGGTGGTCACGCCGGACATGCCGGGCGGCGGCGCCGACCACACGCCGGCGCACAAGATCGACCTGCCGCTTTACACCAGGAAAGTCGTCGACCTGATCGACTCTGCGCCCTCCAGGCCAGTCGTGGTCGGCCATAGCATGGGTGGCATCAGCATCACGGAAGCGGCCGAAGCGCGGCCCGACAAGATCGCCTGCCTGGCCTTTCTCTGCGCGCTGATGCCGGTGAACGGGCAATATGCCCGCGAGATCACGGCGCGCGAGCCGGGCTCGCTGGTCGCTCGCTCGCTGGAAATGTCCAATGACGGGCTCACCTATACCTACAAGAAATCGAATGTCCCGACGCTGTTCTACAACGACTGCACGCCGGAGGATATTTTTCGCGCCACCGAGCGGTTGCGGCCGATGCCGCGCGCCATTTCGATGACGCCGGTGCACCATTCGCCAGAACGCTACGGCAAGGTGAAGCGCGTCTATGTCGAATGCACGCGCGATCAGGCCATCACCATCGAACTGCAGCGCTACATGATCAAGACGCTGCCGCCCGACAAGATCATGACGATGGAAACCGGCCACTCCCCCTTCATCTCCGCGCCCGAAGCGCTGGCGAAGAATTTCGAAGAGATCGCCAAATGGGCCGGAGCGTAGCGATTTAAAAACCTGTCATCCCGGCCAAGCCCGAAGGGCGCAGAGCCGGGACCTATACCGATGTCGATCAAGACATCGCTCCGTTTGAAACGGCGTTATAGGTCCCGGCTCTCCGCTTCGCTTCGCCGGGATGACAGGTTTTTGTTTATTTTCCCTTGAACGACGGCTTGCGCTTTTCGACGAAGGCCGAGACGCCTTCGAGGTGATCGGCGGAAGCGGCGCATCGGGCGATGGCTTCGGCCTCGCGATGCAGCTGGGCGTCGAAGCCGGTTTCCAGCGACTCATGCATCAGCTGCTTGACCTCGCCATAGGCGAAGGTCGGGCCGTTGGCCAGGCGCTGGACCAGCTTGCTGGTTTCGCCTTCCAGGCTGGCGCGCGGCACCACGAAATTGACGATGCCGAGCTCCTTGGCCTTGTTGGCGTCGAAGCGTTCGGCGAGATAGGCGATCTCCAGCGCCTTGCGCGTGCCGACGATGCGCGGCAGCCAGAACGTGGCGCCGCCATCGGCGGAGAAGCCGATATTGGCGTAAGCCAGCGTGAAGAACGCGTCGTCCGAGGCGATCGCTAGATCGGTCGCCATCATCAGGCTGAGACCGAAGCCCGCCGCCGCCCCCTGCACCGACACCACGGTCGGCTTCTTCATGCGGCGGAAGGAATAGACGATGGCGTGCATCATGTTGACCCGCCATTCCAGCCCGGCGGCATGTTCGGCCTGGTTGGCCTTCAGCCGTTCGTAGAAGCCCTTGACGTCGCCGCCGGCCATGAAGTGATCGCCGGCGCCTTTCAGCAGCACGC
>JAQSWP010000254.1 GCA_029266575.1 Alphaproteobacteria bacterium
GGAGGCTGGTCCCGCGCCGACCTCGATGCTGCCCAACCCTGATTTCCACTATTTCAGAATCGCTTATGCCCAACGCCAACATGATCAAGAGCCTCCCCCGCAAGCAGCTCACCTTCGCCGTCATTGCATGTGCCGTTCTGGCCGGGATGACGATTATGATCTTCTCGTCGAACTCCAATGCCGCCGATGAAAAGGCCGGCCCCAAGCCGGCACTGACTGTATCGACCGTCAAGCCCATGCAGACCACGCTTCCGATCAAGCTGGCTGCCAACGGCAACATCATGGCCTGGCAGGAAACAGTGATCGGCAGCCAATCCACCGGACTGCGCCTGACCAAGGTGAACGTCAACGTCGGCGACAAGGTGAAGGCAGGACAGCTGCTGGCGCAGTTCGAAAGCGCGCAGTTGCAGGCCGATGTGGAGCAGGCAAGGGCAGGGCTGCTGGAGGCTAAAGCCAACGCCGCCGAAGCGGCTGACAACGCCGCCCGCGCTCGCACCTTGCAGACGACGGGCGCGCTATCCACTCAGCAGATTAACCAGTATCTAACCGCTGAACAGACCGCAAGCGCAAGAGTAAAGGCTGCGGAGGCGACGCTGGCCGCACAGATGCTTCGCCTCAAGTACGGCAATGTGATGGCGCCGGACGATGGGGTGATATCGGCCCGCAATGCCACCGTCGGCGCGGTCGTTCCAGCAGGGACCGAGCTGTTCCGCATGATTCTCAAAGGGCGGCTCGAATGGCGCGCGGAGGTAACAGCTACCGAGTTGGGGCGTATCCGTAGCGGAACGGTGGCGACTCTTGTCGCAGCCAATGGCACCGCACTGAGCGGCAAGGTGCGCATGGTCGGCCCGACGGTCGATCCTCAAAGCCGTAACGCCCTCGTCTATGTCGATCTCGATCCCTCATCCTCGAAAGTGGCGCCGCCCAAGGCCGGCATGTACGCGCGCGGCGAGTTCAATCTCGGCACGTCGAATGCATTGACCGTGCCGCAACAGGCGGTCGTGCTGCGCGAGGGCTTCAGCTATGTCTTCCGCGTCAACCCTGACAGCCGGGTCAGCCAGATTAAGATTCGTACCGGACGCCGAATCGGAGAACAGGTCGAGGTGCTGGAAGGGCTGAACGCAGACGCGGTGCTGGTGAGCGCGGGCGCGGGATTCCTGAACGAAGGCGACCTGGTGCGCGTCGTATCGCCCGCCGCAGTGACTTCGCCGGCTCCGGCCCCCGCCCGCAAGACCTAAAGGCCGACCATCATGATCAACGTATCTTCCTGGTCGATCAGGAACCCCATTCCCGCGGTGATGATTTTCGTGATGCTGACGTTCGCTGGCATCGTGTCGTTCAACTCGATGAAGGTGCAAAACTTCCCCGACATCGACCTGCCGACCGTCATCGTTTCCGCGGCCTTGCCCGGCGCCTCGCCGGCCCAGCTTGAAACCGAGGTGGTGCGCAAGATAGAGAATTCCATTGCCACTGTGCAGGGGCTGAAGCACATCTACACCACCATCCAGGACGGCAGTGCGATGATCACTGCAGAATTCCGTCTGGAAAAGCCCGTGCAGGAAGCGGTGGACGACGTACGTTCCGCCGTGGCGCGCGTTCGTGCGGACATGCCCGCCGATCTGCGCGATCCCATCGTGACCAAGATGGACCTCGCCGGGCAGCCGGTGCTGGCCTTTACCGTCTATTCGCCGAACATGGATGCCGAAGCGTTGTCGTGGTTCGTCGACAACGACATCAGCCGCAAGTTGCTCGCAGTGCGCGGGGTGGGTGCCGTCAATCGCGTGGGAGGAGTCACTCGCGAAGTGCGCGTCGCGCTCGATCCGGTGAAGCTGCAGGCGCTGGGAGCTACGGCGGCGGAAATCTCCCGCCAGTTGCGCCAGGTGCAGACTGAGAGCGCGGGTGGCCGCGCCGACCTCGGAGGCAGCGAACAGCCGATGCGCACGCTGGCAACCGTCAAGACTGCGGACGAGTTGAACGACTTGCGGCTGGTATTGAACGATGGCCGCAGCATCCGGCTGAGCGATGTGGCCACGGTGACCGATACCTATGCCGAACCGCGTTCCGCGGCGCTCCTGAACGGCAAGCCCGTGGTGGGCTTCGAAGTGGCGCGCAGCCGCGGCGAGAGCGAGGTGGCCGTCGGTGCAGCGGTGCAGAAGGCCCTGGAAGAAATGAGGGCGCAGAACCCTAGCCTGGAAATTACCGAGGCATTCAACTTCGTCACTCCGGTGGAAGAGGAGTACACCGGCTCGATGCACCTGCTGTATGAGGGTGCGTTCCTCGCGGTGCTGGTGGTATGGCTGTTCCTTCGCGACTGGCGCGCAACCTTTGTATCTGCCGTAGCGTTGCCGCTATCGGTGATTCCCGCCTTCATCGGCATGCACTATCTCGGATTCTCGGTCAATGTCGTAACCTTGCTGGCCTTGTCATTGGTAATTGGCATTCTGGTCGATGATGCCATCGTGGAAGTGGAAAATATAGTCCGCCACCTGCGCATGGGCAAGACCCCGTTCCAGGCAGCGATGGAAGCCGCCGATGAAATCGGCATGGCCGTAATCGCCACCACCTTCACGCTGATTGCCGTATTCCTGCCCACCGCCTTCATGGCCGGCGTGGCGGGCAAGTTCTTCAAGCAGTTCGGCTGGACAGCATCGCTGGCAGTATTTGCCTCGCTGGTGGTGGCGCGGATGCTGACGCCGATGATGGCCGCCTACATGCTCAAGCCCTTCGTCGGTGAGCATTCCGATCCGAAATGGATGAATACCTATCTGCGCTGGGCGAACTGGTGCATTCATCACCGGCTGGCCACCATGATCGGCGCAACCCTGTTTTTTATCGGTTCGATAGCGCTGATTCCGCTGCTTCCCACCGGCTTCATTCCACCGGACGACAATTCGCAGACCCAGGTCTACATAGAAATGCCGCCGGGCTCGACGCTGGCGCAGACCAAGGCTACCGCGGAGCATGCCAGGCAGCTCATTTCCAAGGTTGAACACGTCAAGAGCGTCTACACCACCATAGGGGGCGGCAGTGCCGGCGGCGATCCGTTTGCGCCCCAGTCGGCGGAGGTGCGTAAGGCGACGTTGACCATCCAGTTGAGCGAACGCGGCGACCGCCCGAAGAAGCAACCCATCGAGAACCAGATCCGCGCCGCGCTGGAGAGCCTGCCGGGCGCGCGCAGCAAGGTAGGCCTGGGCGGCTCGGGCGAGAAATACATTATGGTGCTCTCGGGCGAAGATCCGGTGGCCTTGCTGGCGGCGGCGCGCGCCGTGGAAAAAGACCTTCGTTCCATACAAGGCTTAGGCAACATTGCCTCTACCGCCAGCCTGATTCGACCCGAGATCGCGGTCAAGCCCGATTTCGCCCGCGCCGCCGACCTCGGTGTGACCAGTTCCGCAATTGCCGATACACTGCGCATAGCCACATTGGGCGACTACGATATTTCGCTGCCCAAAATGAATCTCTCGCAGAGGCAGGTACCGATCAACGTCAAGCTGGAGGATGAGGCGCGCAAGGACCTGAGCGTCCTGGAGCGCCTGGCGGTGCCGGGAACACAGGGACCCGTCATGCTGGGGCAGGTGGCGGATCTTGAAATTGCGGGCGGCCCGGCGATCATCAATCGCTATGACCGTTCGCGCAACATCAATTTCGAGATCGAGCTGTCCGGCTTGCCGCTCGGCGACGTCACTGCTGCCACCAAAAAACTGCCGTCGGTCGTCAACCTGCCGCCCGGCGTGAAAGTGGTGGAAGTGGGGGATGCCGAGGTGATGGGCGAGCTGTTCGCCAGCTTTGGACTCGCGATGCTGACCGGCGTGTTGTGCATCTACATCGTGCTGGTGCTGCTGTTCAAGGACTTCCTGCACCCAGTGACCATCCTGGCGGCCTTGCCGCTGTCGCTGGGCGG
>JAQSWP010000064.1 GCA_029266575.1 Alphaproteobacteria bacterium
CGATGGTAGGTATCGAAGGCCTCGACGCTGCAGGCAAGCGGCCCGGCATTGCCCGAGGGGCGCAGGCGCATGTCGACTTCGTAGAGCTGGCCTTCGTTGGTTAGGGTGGTGATGGCGTTGATGATGCGCTGCGACAGGCGGCCATAATAGAGCGCCGGCAGCAGCGGCTTCTCGCCATCCGATTCCTCGGTCTGCGGCGGCAGATCGTAGACGAACATCAGATCGAGATCGGAGGTTACCGTCATCTCGCGACTGCCGAGCTTGCCCATGGCGACTACGACGAGGCGCGTACCGCCAAACCCGCCATGCTGGCGGGCGAATTCCGCCTCCACGCGCGGGCACAGCGCCGACAGCACGCTTTGCGCCACGTCTGCAAGAGCTTGCCCGGCGCGCTCGGCATCGATGCGCGCCGTCAGCAGCTGTACGCCGATCTGGAAGCGGCGGTCGGCGGTCCAGCGGCGGGCGAAATCCAGCACGTCCTGATAGTCGATGGCGCGGGCCAGATGGGCTTCGGCATCGGCGCGCAATTCGTCGAGACTGGGCAGGGTGCCGAGAAAGCCCGGGTCGAGCACGGCATCGAGCAGGGCAGGCTGCTGCGCCAGCCGTTCGGCGACTTTTGGCGCCGAACCCATGATGGTGGCCACCAGCTTCAGCAGGCCAGGATTGGAATAGAACAGCGAGAAGAGCTGCACCCCGGCCGGCAGACGCGCCAGGAACTGATCGAAGCGCACCAGCGCGCCATCGGGATGGGCGGTGGCGCCCAGCTCTTTCAGCAGCGTGGGAATGAGCTCCGTCAGCAATTCGCGCGAGCGGGCGGTGATGGTGGCGCGATAGCGGCCGTGATGCCACTGGCGCACCACGCCGGCCACGACCGAAGGATTGCTGAAGCCCAACCCCGCAAGGGTCTTCAACGTTTCGGGATCGTCCTCGGCGCCGGTGAAGACGAGGTTGCCGGGGCCGGAGAGCGTCGGCGCATCCTCGAACAGATGCGCATAGTGCCGCTCGACAAGCCGTAACTGGTGCAACAGAGCGTCGGCGAAAGCCTGTGCATCGGGATAGCCGAGAAAAATCGCGAGGTGGCGCATGCCGGTGTCGTTCGCCGGCAGGGAATGGGTCTGCTCGTCGGCGATCATCTGCAGCCGATGCTCGACCTTGCGCAAAAAACGATAGGCCGCGGTCAATTCGACGACGGCGTTGCGCTCCACCATCCCTGCGACGGCCAATGCTTCCAGCATCGGCACCGTTTGCGAGCCGCGCAGTTCGGGTATGCGACCGCCATAGATCAATTGCTGGGTCTGGGCGAAGAATTCGATTTCGCGGATGCCGCCGCGGCCAAGCTTGATGTTGTGGCCGTGCAGCGCGATGGCGCCGCCGCCGCGATGGGCGTTGATCTGGCGCTTGATGGAATGAATGTCCTGGATGGCGGCGAAGTCGAGCGACTTGCGCCAGACATAGGGGCGCAGATATTCGAGGAACTCCTTGCCGGTGGCGCGATCGCCCGCAACCGGGCGCGCCTTGATCATCGCCGCGCGCTCCCAGTTCTGGCCGACGCTCTCGTAATAGGTTTCGGCGGCGGTCACCGAGATCGCCAGCGGCGTCGAGCCGGGATCGGGCCGCAGGCGCAGGTCGGTGCGGAAGACATAACCGTCCGCCGTGCGCTCGGCCATGATCTTCACCAGGCTGCGGGTCAGGCGAACGAAGAACGTGCCCGGCGCCTCGAGGCCGCACGCCTCGGCCTTGTCGGCGTCATAGAGCACGATAAGGTCGATGTCGCTGGAATAGTTTAGTTCGCGCGCGCCCAGTTTGCCCATGCCGAGCACGACAAAGCCCGCATTGTCTGGATTGCCGTCGAGCCTGATCTGCCCGTTGCGTTCGGCCATCAGCAGCAGGAACTGGATGGAGGCTTCGAGTGCGGCTTCGGCAAAATCCGATAGCGCCTGCGTGACCTGCTCGACCGTCCACAACTCGGCGATGTCGGCCAGCGCCACAAGCAGCGCCACGCGCTGCCGCAGCCGCCGCAGTCGCGCCATAATCGTCGCTTCATCTTCGGATTGGGCGGCAGCCTTGGTTTCGGCCAGGGCCTGACGCAGCGACTCCTCCGGACCTGTTTCCACCAGACGGCAGAAAGATTGGGGATCGGCCAGCGCGATCTGTCCCAGGAACGAGCTGTTGCCGAACAGGGACTGCAGTACCGACCGGCCTGATTCGGACGCCGCCGGGTCGGATTGCGGCGACAGGCCGGCACGCGCAAAGCGCTCGGCCCAATGCTCCAGCCCGATGCGGGCCTGGTGGGAATCGGCGGCCGGAGGCAAACGGGGGGCTAGCGAGACATAGTCCATGGGCGTCAAAATCATTGTCCGGCCGCCGCCAGCCTGTTATTCGGCTGGCCGGGCGGAGGTGGCAGGCTGCGGCAATGTCGTTGTCCGGTCAACGGTTTAGGAAGGGCCGGCGCGTTTGATTCGAAAAACGACCAAGTGGCTGCTGCGGATCACCGCCGGCGTCGTCGCCGGGCTTGCGGTGTTGCTGGCGCTTGGCTTCTGGCGCCTGCTGCAAGGCCCGGTGCCGCTCGATTTCGCGCTGCCCTATCTGGAAGACAGTATCGCCGCGACCGATGGCTCGGTGCGCTTCGAGGCACGCGAGGTGACGCTGAACTGGGCGGGATGGGATCGAACGTTGGAGATCCGCGTCGGTGCGCTCGAAGCCAGGGGCGCCAATGGCGAAACCCTGGCTACAGTGCCGCAGGCCGCGGTCAATCTCTCGCTGCTGGCGCTGCTCAAGGGCGAGATCGCACCGACCGTCATCCAGCTCGAGAAGCTGCGCTTGAATGTCGTGCTGGCGGAAGACGGCCGCATCGATTTCGGCCGTCCGGGCGAGCAAGAAGCGGGCGGCCGCTTTCTGTCGCTGCTGATCGATCAATTGCTGACGCGCGACGAGCAGATACCGCTGATCAGCCGGCTGGAGCGGGTCGTGGTAACCGGCGCGGAAATCGTGTTCGAGGATCGCAAGAAATCGCTGCGCTGGCACGCGCCCAATGCGGAGCTGGTGCTGGCACGCGACGACAAGGGCGTGCTGGGCGAGGCCGCCATCGAAATCGAAGCGCAAAACCAGCGCGCGACACTCAACGTGCGCGCGCTGTTTTCCCGCGACGATCGCAGCTTTGCCGTATCGATGAATTTCGACGGCATCAGGCCATCGCTGCTCGCCAGCCTCGATCCGACGCTGCTGGAGCCGCTGGCGCAGGTCGACCTCGCCTTTGGCGGCACCGTCGATGCGCGCGTCTCCGCCCGCGGCAAGATCGAAAGCCTGACCGTCAACATCGGCAGCGGGCCGGGAACGATCGGCACGCTGGGCATGTTCCAGGAACCGCGCACCGTGCGTGGTACGGCGCTGCGGGGCGAGGTCAGCATCGAGCAGGGGACCTTGCGCATCGATTCGCTGGCGCTGGATTTTGGCGAAGCCAAAGTCGACATGAAGGCCGAGGGCGCGATCGCCGGCGGCAACGTAAGCTTCGCCGCCACCATCGACGCCGATCGCGTCGCCACCCAGGATCTGGCGAAGTTCTGGCCGCCGGGCATGTCGCCAGGCGGCCGCACCTGGACGCTGCTGAACATCGAGGGCGGGCAGGCGAAGGACCTGCGCCTCAAATTCGATTTCACCGGCGATCTCAATCAGCCGGAAACGATCAGGCTCAGCAATATCGCAGGGTCGATGGAATTCACCGATCTGGCCGTGCACTATCTGCGCCCGATGCCGCCGGTGCGCGGCGTCGGCGGCACCATGACGATGAACGAATCGAGCATCCGCTTCGATGTGAAGACCGGGGCGCTGGGCGATATTGCTCTTAACAATGCGGCCATTACGCTTTCCAACCTCGACCAGCCCGCCAATCATCGCGCCCATATCGACGTGACCTCGACCGGGCCGCTGGCCGCCAAGCTGCGGCTGCTCGAGCATCCCAAGGTGGGAATGCCGCGCGAGATGGCGGTGAGACCCGAACGGGTCAGCGGGCAGGCCTCGACCCGCGTCCTCATCGACCTGCCGCTGATCGATTCGCTCACCATGGCGCAGGTCGAATACGCGGCTTCGGCGACGACGGCCGGTGTTGGCATCAAGGATGTTGCCGTCGGTATCGATCTCAGCGACGCGGCGCTGACCTTGCAGCTGAACGGAAGGGAGATGGACATTCGCGGCAAGGCCAAGATCGCCGGCCAGATCGCCGATCTGACATGGCGAGTCAATTTCGGTCGCGCCGCGCTGCGCAGTCGCTATGAAGTGAAGACCACCATCGAGGCCTCCGAGTTGGCGCGGCTTGCCGGCGTGGAGCTGACGCAGATCAAGGGACCGGTCGGCGTCCAGGCGATCCTGAGCGAGACCATTCCCGGCACTGGCTCAGCGAACGCCGTGCTCGATTTCAAGCAGGCGGTCATCCAGGTGCCGGAAATCGGCTGGCGCAAGGAAGCGGGCCGGGAGGCCGGCGGGCGCGTCTCTTTCGATCTGCGTGGCAGCAAGCCCGGGAATCGCATCGAGGTCGAACTGGCGGCCAGCGATTTGCAGGCCCAGGCGGCGGTGTTCCTAGCCGCCGACGGCAACGTACAACGCACTGAATTCAATCGGCTCGTCTTCGGCCGCAACAATTTGCGCGCCAACATCTCGCGCACCAGCGATGGCTATTCCGTGGCGCTGGCCGGTAACAGTTTCGATCTGGCGCCGTTCCTCGATGAACCGGCACTGACAGCGGAGCCCGCTGCTGCCGAGCCGCCGCCACCGCTGCGCGGGCCCATCTATGACATCGCGCTCGACCTGCGCCAGGTCCTGACCAAGCGCGGCAAGCTCGACGGCGTGACGGGGAAAGCCCGGCTGCAGGGCGGTCGCGTGTTGTCGGCCGACATGACGGGGCGCGTCGGCCAGGCGACCCTGGTTCGCACGCAGATCGCGCCCACCGAGAAAGGGCGCCGGCTGACGATCGACACCGCGGATATCGGCGCGGTCCTGAAATCCCTGGGCTGGCTGGAAGGCATGTTCGGCGGCGACATGCACCTCGCCGGCGAGTTCGACGACAGCCGCGCCGGCTCGCCGCTGCGCGGCAGCCTGCGGATCGGCGAATACAAGCTGATCAAGACGCCGGTGGTCGGCGACGTGCTGTCCGTGGCGCCGCTGACCGACGCGCTATCCGCCTTCAGCGGCTCCGGCCTGGCCTTCGATCGGCTGCAGGCCTCGTTTGGCTGGCATAAAGGCGTGCTGACGCTGAACAACGCGCGCACGGCGGGCACGTCGCTGGGGCTAACGGCCAGCGGCCGGATCAATACCAACAACGAGACGGTGCAGGTCGAAGGCGTGATCGTGCCGGCCTATGTGCTCAACAGCCTGATCGGCAATATCCCGCTGATCGGACCGCTGATCACCGGCGGGCAGGGCGGCGGCATTTTCGCCATCAACTACGCGGTCGAAGGGCCTGTGGCGAAACCAACCGTTTCGGTCAATCCGCTGTCGGCGCTGGCGCCTGGTTTTCTGCGCAATCTCTTCGGCGCCGGCTCGGGCGAAGACCCGACGGTCGAAACGCCCACCACCGCGCCGCCGCCCGCGCCGCAACCTGCGCCGTCGCAGCCGATGCCGCTGCTGGCGCCGCGACAATAGGGTCAGATAGCGCGCACCAACACGTGCTTCTTCTTGCCGGCCGAAAGCTTGATGCGGCCTTCACCGTCGGCATGCGCCAGCGTTATCGCCATGGTTTCGTCGGCGATCGGCTGATCGTTCAGCCGCCCGCCACCGCCCTTGATTAGGCGCCGAGCCTCGGCATTGCTGGTCGCAAGCCCGGCCTGGCGCAGCAGCTCATAGGCTGGGATGCCCTTTTCCAGCGCCGCCTTAGCGACGTCGAAGGTCGGCAGCGTATCGGCCAAGGCGCCTTCCTCGAAGGTCTTGCGCGCGGTTTCGGCTGCTTTGCCGGCGTCTTGCTCGCCGTGGCAAAGCCTGGTGGCTTCGAAGGCCAAAACTTTCTTGGCTTCGTTGATTTCCGCACCGCCCAGTTTTTCCAGCCGCGCGATTTCGTCCAGCGGCAGGTCGGTGAACAGGCGCAGGAAGCGGCCGACATCGGCGTCTTCGGTGTTGCGCCAAAACTGCCAGTAATCGTAGGGGCTGAGCCTGACGGGGTTGAGCCACACCGCGCCGGCTGCCGTCTTGCCCATCTTGGCGCCCGACGCGGTGGTGATCAGCGGTACGGTCAGTCCGTAAAGCTCGCGCTCTTCCATGCGCCGACCAAGCTCGGCGCCCATGACGATATTGCCCCATTGATCGGAGCCGCCGAACTGGGCGTTGCAGCCATAACGGCGCGCCAGTTCGACGAAGTCGTAGGATTGCAGAATCATATAGTTGAACTCGAGGAACGACAGCGGCTGGTCGCGCTCTAGCCGCAGGCGCACCGAATCCATCGTCAGCATGCGGTTGACCGAGAAATGCCGGCCGACATCGCGCAGCAGCGGGATGTACATCAGCCCGTCCAGCCACTCGGCATTGTTGGCCATGATGGCGGGCTTGGCGCCGCCGTCGAAGCTGATGAAATTGGCGAAGCTGCGTCTGATCGCCTGCATGTTGGCGTCGATCGTTTCAGCCGTGAGCAGCTTGCGCGTCTCGTCGCGGCCGGACGGGTCGCCGACCTTGGTGGTGCCGCCACCCATCAGCGCGATCGGCTGGTTGCCGGTCTTCTGCAGCCAGCGCAGCACCATGATGGTGACCAGATGCCCGATATGCAGCGAATCGGCGGTGCAGTCGTAACCGACATAGGCGATCAGTTCGCCCGCCGCCGCCTTGCGGTCGAGGGCGTCGGAATCGGTGCATTGATGCACAAAGCCGCGTTCGTGCAGAACGCGCATGAAGTCGGATTTGAACTGCGTCATGATCGCCTCTGAAATTCCGCTGCCGGCTTCACCGGCGGCGGGCGGGCCATGTAACACGGGGCGGAAAACCCGGCAAATTGGGGTGAGGGTGGTGCTGACGGCAATCGGACTGATGAGCGGCACGTCACTGGACGGCGTCGATGCTGCCGTGCTCCGCACCGACGGGGAGACGATCGAGAGCTTCGGCCCGGCGATCACCCTGCCGTACCCGGTGCAATTCCGCGAGAAACTGCGCGCCGTCTTGGGTTTCAATCGCAGTCCGGCGACCCAGGCGCTTGAAACCGAGTTGACAGAATTTCATCGCCTTGCAGTTAAGAATTTAATTGAGAAAAATGGTTTATCCATTTCAAATATAAATGTTATTGGGTTTCACGGTCAGACAATTTTCCACCAGCCGCAAAAACGGGTCACGGTTCAACTCGGCGACGGCAATTCCCTGGCGGGACGGCTGGGGGCGGCGGTGGCTTGGGATTTCCGTTCTGCCGACGTGGCGGCAGGCGGGCAGGGCGCTCCCCTCGTCCCGCTGTTTCACGCGGCGCTGACGCGCGGGCTGGAATTGCCTCTGGCGGTGCTGAATATCGGCGGCGTGGCTAACGTCACCTTTATCGGTGCGCCGGGAGAAATTCTGGCGTTCGACACCGGCCCGGGCAACGCGCCGCTGGACGATTGGGTGCTGGCCCATACCGGCCGGCCATTTGATCGGGATGGCGCTTTGGCTGCTGCGGGCGAACCGAACCAAGCCCGCGTGCGGCAGGCGCTGGCTGGAGATTTCTTCAGCAAACAGCCGCCCAAATCGCTCGACCGCAAGGAATTCTCGTCGGAACTGGCGAAGGGACTTTCGCAACAGGATGGCGCTGCGACCCTGGCCGAAATCACGGTGCAGGCGGTTGCCGCGGCGCGGGCGCACCTGCCGCGCCAGCCGCGTTCCTGGATCCTGTGCGGCGGCGGACGGCGTAACAAGCACATCGCCGATCGCCTCAAGGCGGTGCTTGCGCCAGTGCCGGTAATCGATTCGGGCGAGCTCGGCTGGAACGGCGATGCGCTGGAGGCGCAGGCGTTTGCGTTTCTGGCCGTGCGCGTGCTGCGCGGATTGCCGCTCAGCCTGCCGACGACAACAGGTGTGCCTTATCCGATGCCGGGCGGAAAAATCGCCAGACCTTAACGAGAAGAGGCCTGCTTGCGCTTTTCGAGCGGCGCCTTCATCAAATAGCGATCGACTTCCGATCCCATTTTTTCCAGGCAGTTATGGAAGAAATGGTTGGCGCCCTTGACCAGCTTGAAATCGATCGTGATGTCGCGCTGATGCGAAAGCTTGGTCACCAGCTTCGACACTTCGGCATGCGGCACCACCTCGTCCTTGTCGCCGTGAACGATCAGGCCGGAAGAGGGGCACGGCGCCAGGAAGCCGAAATCGTACATGTTGGCCGGCGGCGCGATCGACACGAAGCCGTCGATCTCGGGGCGCCGCATCAGCAACTGCATGCCGATCCAGGCGCCGAAGGAAAACCCCGCCACCCAGCAGGCGCTGGCATCGGGGTTGGAGCCCTGCAGCCAGTCGAGCGCCGCAGCCGCGTCGCTCAACTCGCCCTGGCCATGATCGAACACGCCTTGCGAGCGGCCGACGCCGCGGAAATTGAAACGCAGCACCGAGAAGCCGCGGCTGACGAAGACATGGAACAGGGTGAAAACCACCTTGTTGTGCATCGAGCCGCCACCTTGAGGGTGCGGGTGCAGCATCAACGCGATCGGCGCGTTGGGGGTCTTGCTGTGGTGGTACCGGCCCTCGAGGCGGCCGTCCGGTCCGTTGAAGATAATGTCAGGCATAGCTGACTGCTGCTCCGCTGCCTTGGACCCTGGCCACCGGTCCAAGCGTTTAACTGAGGAAAAAAGTCGGAATATCGATCCAAGACGGCCGATATATTCTACCCAAATCTTGACCAATCTACTCGGGTAAAATATATACCGTTTTGGGAGAGCTTTTTGGTCTTGCCCATACGGGCGAAACCGGAACGGGAATATCGGCGGTAGTTCCATGATTTTCAAGAACATTCTGGAAGAGATTGACGCCATCATCGAACGCGATCCGGCCGCCCGGTCGCGCTGGGAAGTGGTATTTAGTTACCCGTCGTTCCATGCCATGCGCTTTCATGGCCTCGCCTATTGGCTGTGGCAGAAGGATCTTCGCTGGCTGGGAAGGTTCGTTTCCCAATGGGGCCGGTTCTTCACCGGGATCGAGATTCACCCCGGCGCCAAGGTTGGAGATCGGTTCTTTGCCGATCACGGTATGGGGGTGGTGATCGGCGAAACGGCGGAAGTCGGCAACAACGTGACGCTCTATCATGACGTTACGTTGGGCGGCACCTCGCCGGCGGTGAATTCCCGGGCGCAGTCGGGCACCAAGCGCCATCCGACGCTCGAGGACGATGTGATCGTGGGTTCCGGCGCGCAGATCCTGGGGCCAATCACCGTCGGACGCGGTGCGAGAGTTGGCGCCAACGCTGTCGTCGTGCAGGACGTGCCCGCCGGCGTAACCGTGGTCGGCATTCCCGCCCGCATCGTTGGCGAAGAGCTCGCGGCCAATGCCAGCTTCGTCGCCTACGGCACGCCGTGCCAGGACATGCCCGACCCGGTGCAATGCCAGATCGACCTGCTGCTGAAGGCGGTCGGATCGCTGCAGCACCAGGTCGCCGTGCTGGAAAGCAAATTGGCGGAGCAGGAGGAGCGGCCGACAGCGACGGTCGCCCTGCATCCCAAAGTCGTTAACGATCGCAACTGAACGCGATCAGTTAGGAGCGGAACGTGAAACTCAGCACCAAAGGCCGTTACGCCGTCATGGCGATGGTCGATCTGGCGCGACACAGCGGCGGCAAGCCGGTGGCGCTGGGCGAGATCGCGGCGCGGCAGGAAATCTCCCTGTCCTATCTCGAGCAGCTGTTCGGTCGCCTGCGGCGCGGTGGGCTGGTCAAGAGCGTGCGCGGTCCGGGCGGCGGCTATCTGCTGGCGCGCGGCATGACCGAGACGCGCATCTCCGACATCATCCTGGCTGTCGACGAGCCGATCAAGGCAACAAGGTGTAAAACCGAGTCTTCCATCGGCTGTCACTCCAACCGCTCGCGCTGTCTGACGCATGATCTGTGGGCGGAACTGGGCAACCAGATCCATCTGTTCTTGAGCGCCGTTTCGCTCGCCGACGTTTGCGAGAAGCGCGTGCTGGGTAGTGCGCGGCTGCTGCCGAGCGCCGAGGCGGCCAAGGCTGCGGCGTGTCCCGACCAGGCTGACGGCATGGTCGCGGCCGAGTAAAGCGCCAGCGAGTAGATGACATGTCAGCCGTGAGCTATCTCGATCACAACGCCACAACGCCGGTGCTGCCGGACGTCGTCGAGGCGATAGTCGAGGCGTTGCGCACGGTGGGTAATCCCTCCTCAGTGCATCGCTTCGGCCGCAATGCCAGGCGCCTGGTCGAAACCGCGCGCGAGCAGGTTGCGACTGCCGTCAATGCGACTGCAGGCGAGGTGGTGTTCACCGGCAGCGGCACGGAATCCAATAACCTGGCCTTGCGCGGCATTGCTCGCGCGCCGGTGATGGTTTCTGCCATCGAGCATGATTCGGTTGCCAAGGCCGTTGACGGCGTCCTGATCGCGCCGGTCGACAGCAACGGGGTCGTCGATCTGGGTGCTTTTCGTCTTCTGCTCGAAAAGCATCGCCCGGCGCTGGTGTCGGTAATGCTTGCCAACAATGAAACTGGCGTTATTCAGCCGGTTACCGAGGTGGCTCGGATTGCGCACGGGCTTGGCGCTTTGGTCCACTGCGATGCGGTGCAGGCTTTCGGCAAGATCAAAGTCGATATGAAGGCGCTGGGCGTCGATATGCTCAGCCTGTCGGCGCACAAGATCGGTGGTCCGCAAGGAGCAGGTGCGCTGGTGGTGCAAAGCAGCATCAATCTGCAGCCATTGCTGCAAGGCGGCGGGCAGGAAAAGCGCCGTCGCGCCGGCACTGAAAACGTCCACGGTATCGTCGGTTTCGGCATTGCCGCAGCGGGCGCGAATGACCATCTATTGGAGAGCGGAAGGAGCGCGAATTTGCGCGATGCCGCCGAGCTTCGCCTCAAGGCTTTGGCGCCCGCGGCCCGCGTTTTTGGCGCCACGGCAGACCGGCTTCCGAACACGCTTTGCATCGAAATGCCGGATGTCGGCGCCGAGACCCAGGTGATGGCGCTGGACCTCGCCGGCATTGCCGTCAGCGCCGGATCGGCCTGTTCGTCGGGCAAGGTGGCGACGTCGCCGGTGTTGCGTTCCATGGGCGTCGAAGAGGCGATTGCCCGCTGCGCCATCCGCATCAGCTTCGGCCGCGGCAACACGATGGTTGACGTCGATCGGCTGGTGCAGGCTTGGGGTGCTTTGTTTGCGCGACACGGTGCGCGCCTTGTACGGCCGGAAACGGCCGCTTGAGTGATGAGAGGATTTAGGTCGTGAATACGATGCTTCGCAACAGCCAGCCGATCTACCTGGATTACCAGGCGACGACGCCGCTCGACCCGCGCGTGCTGGAAGCCATGATGCCCTACTTCACCAGCAAGTTCGGCAATCCGCATTCGCGCAGCCATGCTTACGGCTGGGAATCGGAAGAGGGCGTCGAGAAGGCGCGGGCGCAAGTCGGCTCGATAATCGGCGCCGACGAGAAGGAAGTCATCTTCACCTCCGGCGCGACCGAATCGAACAATCTGGCGATCAAAGGCGTGGCCGAGTTCTACAAGGACAAGCGCGACCATATCGTCACGGCCGTCACCGAGCATAAATGCGTGCTCGATACCTGCCGCCACCTCGAGCAGAAGGGTTTCAAGGTAACCTATCTGCCGGTGCAACAGAACGGGTTGATCGATCTCGAGCAGCTTCGCGCGGCCGTCACCGACAAGACCTCGATCGTCTCGATCATGGCGGTCAATAACGAGATTGGTGTGGTGCAGCCGCTGAAGGAAATCGGCGAGATCTGCCATGCCAAGGGCGCTTTCTTCCACACCGATGCGGCGCAGGCGGTGGGCAAGATCGATATCGACGTCAACGCGATGAACATCGATCTACTCTCCATCTCCGGCCACAAGATCTACGGACCGAAAGGCATTGGCGCGCTGTACGTGCGGCGCCGGCCGCGCGTGCGCCTGGTGGCGCAGATCAATGGCGGCGGGCAGGAGCGCGGCATGCGGTCCGGCACGCTGGCGCCGGCGCTGTGCGTCGGTCTGGGCGAGGCTTGCGCCATCGCGCAGAAGGAGATGCCGGTCGAAGCGGTGCGCCTGCGCAAGCTGCGCGACCGTTTCCTGACCGCGATCAAGGCGCGGCTGCCGGAAGTGTTCCTGAACGGCGATCTCGACAGCCGCATCCCGGGCAATCTCAACATCAGCTTTGCCTACGTCGAGGGCGAATCGCTGATGATGGGCATCAAGCGGCTGGCGGTGTCGTCCGGTTCGGCCTGCACCTCAGCGTCGCTGGAGCCGTCTTACGTGCTTCGCGCGCTGGGCGTGGAAGAGGAAATGGCGCATACCTCGCTGCGCATCGGCTTCGGTCGCTTCACCACCGAGGAGGAAGTCGATATCGCCGTCGAGGAAATCGTGCGGCACGTGACGAAATTGCGGGATATGTCCCCGCTATGGGAAATGGCGCAGGCCGGGGTCGACATCAAGTCGATCAACTGGGCAGCGCATTAGGAGAAGCGTTATGGCTTACAACGACAAGGTCATCGACCATTACGAGCATCCGCGCAATGTCGGCTCGCTCGACAAGGATTCGTCGGACGTCGGCACCGGTCTGGTCGGCGCTCCGGCCTGCGGCGACGTGATGAAGCTGCAGATCAAGGTCGGCGCCGATGGATTGATCCAGGACGCCAAATTCAAGACCTTCGGCTGCGGCTCGGCTATCGCGTCGAGCTCGCTGGTCACTGAATGGGTCAAGGGCAAGACGCTCGATGAGGCGGAGAAAATCCGCAACACCGAGATCGCCAAGCACCTGGCGCTGCCGCCGGTGAAGATCCATTGCTCGGTGCTGGCCGAGGACGCGATCAAGGCGGCGATCGCCGATTATCGCGCCAAGAGCGGCAAGGACGAGAAGGTGGCGAGCTGAGCTAGATCGAAGTAGTTGGAATCAGTGCAATGAACGTTTCTACCAATCCGGCGCCGCGCCGTCCGCGCCCGCAGTTGATGAGCATCACGGAGGCGGCCGCCGAGCGGGTGCGCCAGCTGATGGACAAGCGCGGCAAGCCGACTTTTGGCGTGCGCATCGGCGTGCGCACTAAGGGCTGCTCCGGCCTGTCCTATACGCTGGAATATGCCGACGACAAGGCGCCGGCCGATGAGGTGGTGGAAGCCCATGGTGTGCGCCTGCTGGTCGATCCCAAGGCGTCGCTATTCCTGATCGGCACCGAGATGGATTACGAGGTCGAGAAACTGAAATCAGGCTTCGTATTCCGCAATCCCAACGAAAAGGGACGCTGCGGCTGCGGCGAGTCCTTCCACGTTTGATCCGCCGACCGCAATCGGGCGCGCCGGGAGATCGTCAGGCTCTCGCAAGGCGTAAGGAGCCATGAGCGAAATCATCCACCATCCACAAGGCGCGATCGCCGCCGATCAGCTCAGCCCGTGCTGGTCCTGCAAGGGGCCGGTCGATCGGCGCGCTTTGTTCTGCCACACCTGCAGCGTCATCCAGCCGCCGCAGGCGCTCGATCATTTCTCGCGGCTCGGCCTGGCGCCGCGCTTCGATCTCACGAGCGAGGAAATCGAGCGCAACTATTTCCGCTTCCAGCGCATCGTCCACCCCGACCGCTTCGCCAGCAAATCGGCGCGCGAAAAGGTGCTATCGCAGGCCCAGGCGGTCGCCTTCAACGATGCGTACGAGACACTGCGCCATCCGGTGGCGCGCGCGCTGCATCTGCTGGAACTGCTTGGAGCGCCGCTGCCCAAGGGCGAGCACACCGTCAAGGACCCGATGCTGCTGATGGCGGCATTGCAGGATCGCGAAGCGCTGGATGAGGCCAAAACGGCGGAAGCGGTGGAAGCCATTATTGGCAAGGGCCAGCTTGCATACGACAAAACCCTTGCAGCCTTGAGCGATCATTTCGCCAGAGACGAATTGAAGGCAGCGCAGGCAGCGGTGCTGCGGTTGCGCTACATGGAGAAGCTATTGGAAGAGGCGCGCATCCGGCGCGCGCGGTTCGTCTGATGCTGCTTGATATCTACGAGCCGGGCGAAACGCCGCTGCCGCATGCCGACGAGCGCGGCGCGGCGATCGGCATCGATCTTGGCACCACCAATTCCGTCGTGGCGATTTCCCGTGC
>JAQSWP010000255.1 GCA_029266575.1 Alphaproteobacteria bacterium
CCGTTCCCCGGCTTCCCGACCGACATGCAGGCGCAGTTCATGGCGCTGATGGCCATCGCCGACGGCGCCTCGCTGATCACCGAAACGATTTTCGAGAACCGTTTCATGCACGCGCCGGAACTGACCCGCATCGGCGCCGATATCGTGGTGCATGGCAGCTCGGCGATGGTGCGCGGCGTCAAGGCGCTGCGCGGCGCGGAGGTGATGGCGACCGACCTGCGCGCCTCGGTGTCGCTGGTGCTGGCGGCGCTGGCGGCGCAGGGCGAGACGGTGCTGCACCGCGTCTTCCACCTCGATCGCGGTTACGAGCGGCTGGAAGCCAAGCTGTCGGCGGTCGGCGCCGACATCGAAAGGATCGAATAGGCATGAAACCGCTGAAGCTGCGCGCCGAGGATGCCGAGGATCTGCAAATCATCTCGTCGGCCCTGCAGGACTCGCTGGTCGCCGTGCGCGACATGGGGCTGCTGGCCGACCAGAAGCGCTTTGCGCTCGTCGTCAACCGCTTCTGCTGGGAGGCCGAGCCTGACGCCGAAGGCCATTACTGGCGCACACATTGCGCGCTGGCCTTCGACACGGTGAACCACGCCGCGCTGCGCGACATCGACCGCCGCTTCGACGACCGGCTGCTGTCGCTGCTCGACATCGAAGTCGAATCCACCCACCCCGCCGGCGGCTTCGTCATCCTGCTGCGCTTTGCCGGCAAGCCGGCGATCCGGCTGGAAGTCGACCGCATCCTGTGCCATCTAGAGGATGTCGGCGAAGCATGGCCCACCGGCTGGCGTCCCGCGCATCGTCTCGATTAGAGGCGAACGCCCGGAATTGACCAGCCAAGGCCTTGATTTGGCCGGCTTTTCTTTTGCGGGTTGTGCGATGAGCGACAATGAAAAACTGGTGTTGGCCCTGCCCAAGGGCCGCATCCTGAAGGAAGCGGCGCCGCTGCTGGTCAAGGCCGGCATCGAGGCCGAATCCGCCTTTTCCGATCCCGATTCGCGCCAGCTGCGCTTTTCGACCAACCATCCCGGCCTCGACATCATCCGCGTCCGCTCGTTCGATGCCGCGACCTTCGTCGCTTTCGGCGCCGCGCAGATCGGCATTGCCGGCAACGACGTGCTGATGGAGTTCGACTTCCCGGAGATCTATGCGCCGGTCGATCTCGATATCGGCCATTGCCGTCTCGCCGTTGCCGAGCCGGCCGATCTGGCGGGCGAGGACAATCCCGCGCGCTGGAGCCATATCCGCATCGCCACCAAATATCCCGAGATCACGCGCCGGCATTTCGCCGCCCGCGGCGTGCAGGCCGAATGCATCAAGCTCAACGGCGCCATGGAACTGGCGCCGAGTCTCGGCCTGTGTCACCGCATCGTCGATCTGGTCGATAGCGGCCGCACCCTGCGCGAAAACGGCCTGGTTGAGGTCGAGCACATCGCCAACGTTACCTCGCGGCTGATCGTCAACCGCACCGCGCTCAAGACGCGTGCCACGACGATCAATGCCTGGATCGATCGTTTCCGGGAGGTTGCCCGTGCCGCTTAGGCTGAATGCCGCCGAGCCGGGATTCGCCGCCAAGTTCGATGCCTTCCTCACCGTCAAGCGCGAGATCGAGGAGGACGTCGATCAGACGGCGGCTGCCATCATCGCCGACGTGCGCCAGCGCGGCGATGAGGCCGTCATCGAGCTGACGAAAAAGTTCGACCGCCTGGCGCTGACGCCGCAGACCATGCGGCTCGCCGATGCCGAGATCGATGCCGCCATCGCCAGGGCGCCGGTCGAGCAGGCTGCCGCTCTCAAGTTGGCTGCCGAGCGCATCGAGAGCTATCACCGCACGCAGGCCCCAAAAAACGTCGATTACACCGATGCGCAAGGCATTCGCCTGGGCGCGCTTTACCGGCCGATCGATTCGGTCGGGCTCTATACGCCGGGCGGCACCGCGACGTATCCGTCCTCGATGCTGATGAATGCCATGCCGGCCAAAGTGGCGGGCGTTAAGCGCATCGTCGTGGCCTCGCCGATGCCCGACGGCAAGCTCGATCCGCTGGTGCTGCTGGCGGCACGGCTGGGCGGCGTCACCGACATCTATCGCATCGGCGGCGCGCAGGCTGTCGCCGCGCTTGCCTACGGCACCAAGACGATCAAGCCGGTCGACAAGATCATCGGCCCCGGCAATGCCTGGGTTGCCGCCGCCAAGCGCCGCGTCTTCGGCCAGGTCGGCATCGATCTGATCGCGGGCCCGTCGGAAATCCTGGTGCTGGCCGACGGCAAGAACGATCCCGCCTGGATCGCGGCCGACCTGCTGTCGCAGGCCGAGCACAACCCCGATTCGCAATCGGTGCTGATTACCACCGACGCCAAATTCGCCGATGCCGTGGCGGCCGCGGTCGAGTCGCATCTGAAGGCGCTGAGCCGCGCCGATTTCGCGCGCCGGAGCTGGAACGATTTCGGCGCCATCATCGTGGTGCCCGATTTCGCCACCGCGGTGCCGCTGGTCGATGCCATCGCGCCCGAGCATCTCGAACTGGCCGTCGATGACGATATGGCTGAGAAACTGCTGCACCAGGTGCGGCACGCCGGCGCGGTCTTTCTTGGTCGCCACACGCCGGAAGCGATCGGCGATTACGTCGCCGGCACCAACCACGTGCTGCCGACCTCGCGCAGCGCGCGCTTCTCGTCGGGTTTGGGCGTCAGCGATTTCATCAAGCGCACGTCTTTCGTGCGCTGCACGCCTGACGGCTTGGCTGCCATCGGCCCGGCGGCCGTAACGCTCGCTGAAGCTGAAGGCCTGCCGGCGCACGCACTGTCCGTCTCAATCCGCCTCAACCGCCGCTAGGCGGCGCCATGGCGGATCCTGCGCCCAATCCAGACCGCCGCATCGTCCACATCGCGCTGGACGAGAAGACGATGGTGCGTCGCACGCCCGAGGTCGAGCACGAGCGCCAGGTCGCAATCTTCGATCTGCTCGAGGAGAATGTTTTCTCGCCGGTCGGCACGGCGGACGGCCCGTATCATCTGCATCTGGCGGTGCAGGAAAACCGGCTGCTGTTCGACGTGCGCAACGTTTCCGACAAGAAGCTGCGCGACGTCATTCTGTCGCTGACGCCGTTTCGCACCATCGTGAAGGACTACTTCATGATCTGCGAAAGCTACTACGACGCCATCAAGAAGCTCAGCCCGTCGCAGATCGAGGCGCTCGACATGGGCCGCCGCGGCCTGCACAACGAAGGGTCCGAACTGCTGCGCGAGCGGCTGGCGGGCAAGATCGAAATCGATTTCGACACCGCCCGCCGGCTTTTCACCCTGATCTGCGTTCTGCATATCCGGGGCTGAAACGATGGCGGATATGCCGGGAAGTGTGCTGTTCGCCTGTTCGCAGAACTCGGTGCGTTCGCCCATGGCCGAGGCGATCGCCAAGCATCTCTACGGCAAGCGGGTCTATTTCGATTCGGTCGGCGTGCGCGCCGACGACATCGATCCCTTCGCCATCGCGGTGATGGACGAGATCGGCATCGACCTGCACCGCCACCACGCCAAGACCTTCGACGATCTGCAGGACACCTCGTTCGACCTCGTCATCACGCTGTCGCCCGAGGCCCAGCACAGCGCCGTCGAGATGACCCGCACCATGGCCTGCGACGTCGAATTCTGGCCCACTCCCGACGCCACCGCCGTCGAAGGCAGCCGCGAGGCAAGGCTTATCGCCTATCGCGACGTGCGCGACCGGCTGATGGACCGCATCAAAAAGCGTTTCGCCGCGCCAACGGCTGTGGTGTAGGGAACCGCAATTCTCCCAAGCCGTTCTCCGGCGGGAGGAATTCCGCCGTGTCAGGTATCGCCACTTACAACGCCAAGCGCGATTTCAAGAAGACGGCAAAGTCGCGGCCAAGCGCAGCCGTAACCTGCAATTCGTCATCCAGAAGCATGACGCCTCGCGCCTGCATTACGATTTCCGTCTCGAGATCGGCGGCGTGCTGGCGAGCTGGGCCATCCCCAAAGGCCCCTCGCTCGATCCGGGCGAAAAGCGGCTGGCGGTACGCACCGAAGATCACCCCATGGCCTATGGCGGCTTCGAAGGGACCATTCCCGCCGGCGAATATGGCGGCGGCACCGTCATGCTGTGGGACCGCGGCACCTGGACGCCGGAGGGCAAGGAGCCGGCCCAGGCGCAATTGCGC
>JAQSWP010000065.1 GCA_029266575.1 Alphaproteobacteria bacterium
GACCAGCCGGGCGCGCCGCGCGCTGGCGACGTCCTGACCTATCAGCGCATCGGCGACGGCTGGCGGCCCTATTCGATGACCCGCGCCGGCAAGGTCACGCCGACACCGCGCGATACGCCGACTTTCCGGCGCTGCACATAGCCGGCGATCCGGCGCAACACGGCGCGGAATGCGCCAAGCCGCCGTTCGAACAGCGCCGCCGCCAGAAAGCAGGCGCCCAGCCCAATCGCCAGCAGCAGCGGATGGCGCACGATTTGCGGCCAGTCTTCCGGCAGCACCGCTTCGGCGAACTGCAGCACGGGATAATGCAGCAGATAAAGCGAGAAGCTGCCGCCGGCCAGCCAGCGTATGAAGGAGGCGATTCTGGGCCGGTCCGTCGTGCTGGCCCGCCGGTAGAGCACGGCGACGCCCAGAAAATGCGCCGCGGCCAGCAATCCCAGCAGATTATTCCAGAGAAACTCGTTGGAGAAATTCAGCAGCCCGTTGAGGTAGCGCGGCTCGACGACGAGCTTGGTCAGCCCGAGCAGCAGCTTGGGCGCTCCGATGGAAAGTGCGGCAACGTAAATCGCGGGCGGCGCCAAGGTCAGAAACCAGGCGCGCGCCGGCGACACCTCGAAACCGTCGCGCAGCTTGTGCCATACGAACAGGCCCAACAGCCAGCACGGCATCAGCAGCAGCGGCCGGATGCCGAACAGCGGCACCATCACGACCAGCGCCGCAGCGCGCCAGCCTCCGCGCAGATAAAAAGCGGCGGCGAACAGCGCGTAGTATGCGACTTCGTAGCTGAGAGACCAGTACGGTCCGTTGCTGCCGAGACGGAACGGCAGCAAGCCCCATTCGGTGCTGAAGGTCAGGCCGAAAAACAGCATGCTGCCGGCGTCATGCGCGGCAAACCACCAGCCGGTATAGGCCTGCGGATTGAGCTGCGCGCCAAGCCGGTCGAGCGCGACCGTCAGCACTACGGCGGGGATCGCGACCGACCACACCCGCGTCAGCCGGTTGAACGCGAAGGCGCCGAGGGTTTTGTCCTTGGTTTCCGCCGTATAGGCGATCACCAGGCCGGACAGCACGAAAAACAGCACGACAACGTCGCTGCCGATATTCCAGTGACGAAGGAAAACGTAGTTGCCGTCGGTGAAGCGCGAATAGGCAAGATGCGACAGCAGCACCGTGAAGGCGGCAAGAAAGCGCACCAGGTCGAGATAAAGAGAAAAACGCCGGTTCATGGCGACACCGGCTTGCGCAGGATGCGTCGGCGCACTCCATCGCGCAGCGCCTGTCCGCTGGCGGCAAACGGCTGCAGCAGGGCCGCCCGCAAGGTGCCATGCGGCTGCGGCAGCGGATTGCCCGCGGCATCGCCCAGCCCAATGTCGAACGTTTCGCGTTCGCGCGGCAGGTAAAGCGTGCCGAACATCCAGTCCCAAAGGGCGAAGATTTCGCCGTAGTTCCTGTCGTGATGCCGCGGCAGGCGCGAATGGTGGATTTGATGCTGGGCCGGAGAAATGAAGATCCGCTCCAGCACCGGCCCGTAGCTGAACCAGACATGGGAATGGCGCAGATTGGAGCCGACGAAGTTGAACATGCAATAGACGAGATTGGCGCCGCCCACGGCCAGCACGCTGATCTTGCCGAAGAAGGCGAAGATCACAATGCCCGTGGTGATGCCGACCAGCACCGCGCGCAGCGCGCCGCCGAGGAAATCGTAAACCGGATGCTTGCGATAGAGCGTGATCGGCGTCAGCACTTCGGCGCTGTGATGCACGGCATGAAACGGCCACAGCACCGGATTTTCATGATGCAGCCGGTGAATCCAGTAGGTCGAAAAATCGGCCACGGCGGCGAAGACCACGGTCAGCGCCGCCATCTGCCAAAAACCCGGCTGCGTCGGTTGCTGTGTGGCGCCGAAACTCGATGCCAGAAAGGCAATGACGCTGCCGCTGACCAGGGTGCCGAGCCCAAGCCGGCTGAGCAGACCCAGCGCGCCGACCAGCCGCCCGAACAAGAACAGCTTGATATCGACCCAATGCGAGCGGTGGAAATAGATCGAGCGCGGCAGCAGCCAGCTCCAAAACCCCTGCGTCCGATCGCGCGGCCCGAAACGCCAGAGCACAAAGGCGATCGCCACCATGACCAGCAAATAAAGCGGCGACAGCCGTTCAGCGGGCCCCAGAAAGCGGCCCGCGATGCCGGTCAGGCGCGCAAGGAAATCCCCCAGCACGTCGTTCATAATTCCCCCATACGGCAACCCCACCGTACGGAAGAAAGCTTAGTGAAATCTCGAAAAGTCTTTGGAAATCAGGCGTATGAGAAAGAATGCTACTAATGCAGATCAATTGCGCTCTGACTTGAGGAAAAGTCGGTTAAACCTTTGAAAGATTTAACTTTCAAACGATATCCAAACAGATAGGGAAAGAATTGCTCCCCTCCCTATCCGTTGCGTTTTTCTAAGACGCGTGATCGATCAGATCGGATCCCAGGTGAAAATGTCGCCCGAGCGGTCGAGCTTGTAGAACGAGCTTTGCATGGCCGGCATCGCCACCTCGGCGATGCTTTGCGGTGTCCAGCCTTCGTCGCCGGCATGGACCGAGCGCAGCACGCGCGGCTGGCTGAACAGGAAGATCTCGTTCTTGCGCACGCCGAAGATCTGGCCAGTGACGTCCTTGGCCTGGTCGGACGCGAGATAGACGCAGATCGGCGCGATCTTGGCCGTGGTCATCTGCTTGATGCGCTCGACGCGCGCCTTCTCGGCATCGGTCTCGGTCGGGATGGTGCCGATCAGCCGGCTCCAGGCGAAGGGCGAAATGCAGTTGGAGCGCACATTGAAGCGCTGCATGTCGAGCGCGATGCTCTTGGACAGGCCGACGATGCCGAGCTTGGCGGCTGCATAGTTCGACTGGCCGAAATTGCCGATCAGCCCGGAGGTCGAGGTGAAGTGCACGAAGCTGCCGCCGTTCTGCTCCTTGAAGTAGTTGGCGGCGGCGCGGCTGGTGTTGAAGCAACCGTGCAGGTGTACGTCGATCACCGCTTTCCAGTCCATGTGGCTCATGCGATGGAAGATGCGGTCGCGCAGGATGCCAGCATTGTTGACCACGCAATCGATGCGGCCGAACGTCTCGACCGCCTGCTTCACCATCTTCTCGGCGCCAGCCGGATCGGCCACCGAATCGTAGTTGGCAACGGCGCTGCCGCCGGCCTTCTTGATTTCGTCCACCACCTCCTGCGCCGGCGTGGCGCTGCCGGCGCCTTCACCGTCGGCCGCGCCGCCCAGATCGTTGACCACGACCTTGGCGCCTTCAGCAGCCATCATCAGGGCAATGTCGCGGCCAATGCCGCGGCCGGCGCCCGTCACCAGCACCACCTTGTCTTTTACGATCTGCGAGGCCGCCATCCTTGCGCTTCCTTTCTTGCACTTGCGAGATTATGAATAGTTGTTCATAGCAATACGCCCGAAACGGGTCGACGATCAATGCGAAGGGGATGGGGTGAAATGGCGCGTATCGACATCAAGGCCGAAATCACAGGCAAGGTCTGGCAGATCGCAGCGCCCGTCGGTTCCAGCGTGTCCGAAGACGACCCCATCGTCATTCTCGAAGCCATGAAGATGGAAATCCCGGTAGTCGCGACCTCTTCGGGCAAGGTCGCCGAAATCCGCTTCGCAGAGGGCGACACGGTCAACGAAGGCGACGTGGTCGCCATTCTCGAGTCCTGACGCAGCGACGTGCCGCCAAGCGAAATCGCCGCGGCGGTATCGCCGCCGGCCGAGGACGAAGGCCGGCTGATCTGGCTGGACACGCCGAGCGGCTGGAAGCTGGCGCTGCGGGATTTTTCCGCCGTCGCGCCCGATCCCGGCAAACCGGTGATTCTGGTTTTCGCCGCGATGGGCGCGCCCGCCCGCGCCTATCGCCGGCTGTGCCGGTGGTTTGCAAACGCCGGCTATCCGATCGCCACACTCGATCTGCGCGGCACCGGCGAGAGCCTGCCGATTCCCCGCCGCGGCATCGATTTCGGCATCAGCCAGCATCTCTACGAGGACTGGCCGGCCGCAGTCGCCTGGGCGCGACAAACTTACCCCGAGCGCAAGCTGGTGCTGATGGGCCATTCCATCGGCGGGCAATTGAGCGGCATCTATACCGGACAGAATCCCGGCATGGTTTCGGCGCTGGTGTTGCTGACCACCACCAGCGTCTGGTTCCGTTCGACGCCGTTCCTGATGCGCCAGTTGCGTGGGCTTTACATGTTCACTGTATTCTCGCTGTGGGCGCGCCGGCATGGCTGGCTCGACGGGGCGGTGTTCAACTGGGGCCTGCCGCTGGCGCGACAGGTGGTGCTGGATTGGGCGCGCTGGGGGTTCACCGGCCGGTACAGCGATAGCGAAAAGCGCAATCTCGATGGCGCCATCGCGGCGGTCGAACTGCCTGTCCTTGCGGTGTCGTTCACCGACGATGTGCGGCTGGCGCCGAAGGAGGCTTGCGACGACTATGTGCGGCGCATGCCCAGAGCGAAGCTTACGCGCTGGCATTTAAGCCCGGATGATATCGGGGTGCGGGAAGCCAGTCACTTCACCCATCTGCGCGGCGCCGAGGAATTCTGGCGGCGTATCGATCTGTGGCTGAAGGACGTGCTTAAGCCCTAGGACGCGACTGACGCAGGCGGCACGGTTTCGACCGCGGGCGCGATTATCGGCTCGTGCCGATGCGGGCGCAGCAGCAGCAAGGTAATTGCCAATCCGAGTATCGATGACCCCAGCATGGTCCAGATCATCGGCAGCTGCGTGCCGTCGGTCAGCGCCGTCACGATGGCGGTCGAGATCGCCGCACCACCCATCTGCAAGGTGCCCATCAGGGACGATGCCGTTCCGGCCTGGCGCGGGAACTGGTTGACCGACCCGGCCATGGCCGGCGCCATGGTCATGCCCGAGCCGATCGCTACGAAGAAATAAGGCCCGACGATCGACAGCACGCTCAAATGGCCGGCGAGTGACAGCGCCAGCATCAGAATGCCGCCAAACGCCGCGACCGCCAGACCGATGATGATGCAGACCGGCAGAGGCAGGCGATTGACGGTTCGTGTGGCGATAAAGCTGCCAATGGTGAAGCCGGCGACCGAGGTCAGGATCCAGTAGCCGAAGGCGCTGGAACTGAGTTCCAGCTTGTTCATCAGCACAAAGGGCGACCCCACAACATAGGCGAACATGGCGGCGAAGGTGAAGCCGATCGCCAGCGCATAGCCCAGGAACTGGCGGTGCACCAGCATCGGTCCCGCCTGCTTCACCGTGCCCCAGATGCCGGCGCTCTGTCCAAGATAGGGATTGCTCTCGCGCAGACCGAACAGCACGACGACAAAGACGGTGCCGCCGAACAGTGCCAGCGCGAAGAATATCGACTGCCAGCCGAACCAAGCGGTCAGGTAGCCGCCCATGATCGGCGCGATGGCGGGGGCGATGTTGATGCCCAGCGAGATCCACGACATCACCCGCGCCGAACCCTGGTGGCCGAACGTGTCGCGTACGATGGCCCGCGACATCACGGCGCCGGAGCAGACGCCCAGACCGTGGAAGATGCGCAGGACAATCAGCTCCTGCATGGAGGGGGCGAAGGCGCAGGCCAGCCCCATCAGCGTATAGACCGCGGCGCCCACCAGCAGCACCGGCTTGCGGCCGTATCTGTCGGAGAGCGGGCCATAGAGGATCTGCCCGGCGGAGAAGCCGATCAGGAAGGTGGTCAAAGTGAGCTTGACCTCCTCGTCGGTCGCCATCAGCGCATGGCCAATGGTGGTCATGGCCGGAGTGTAGATGCTCATCGACATCGGGCCGAAGGCGCTCAGCGCCACCAGCAGCGCGATCAGCTTGCGATTGTCCAGCGACATGGAGTGCGCCGCCTAGGCAGCGTTCTCCGCCTCGGCTTCCTTGGCGAAATCGCCGACCGGCTGGTCGGCCTCGCCGCTGAGGAAGGGCATGCCGGGATAGACCTTGAGGAAAGTCTCGCGGATGGTGGCGAACGGCACGTCGACGAAGGCGCCGTGGTAGCGCAGATATTCCATATGCCGCTGGCCCTGCAGATCGTAGGGATGGTAGATCGAATCCTCGCGCCCATCCCACTCCAGCGATTTCAGGCGGAACTTATCGGTGAGCTCCTTGTTGAAGGCCGGCGTCGCCTTCACCCATTTGCCGTCCAGCCACAAATCCGCGTAACCGTGATAGTAGAAAATATCGGTGCCCATGTATTCGGTCAGGCGCTTGGTGGTCATGTGGTTGCGCACGTCGGCAAATCCCACCCGCGCCGGAATGCCGACCGCCCGCGCCGTCGCCGCCATCAACGCCGCCTTGGTGACGCAATAACCATAGCCCTGCATGACGCAGGTGCTGGCCTTGTAGGCTTCGGATTTGAGCGGCGTGTTGTAGGGGTCGTAGCGGACCAGATCGCGCACGGCGTAATAGAGCTTCACCGCTTGCTTGACCCTGTCGTGCGAGCCGCCGATGGCGTCGCGGGCGAACTCGACGATGCGCGGATGGTCGCTGTCGATGTAGTGCCGCGGCTGCAGGCATTCGGCCAGCGACGCGCCGTCGCCCAAAGTTTCGATCACGATCTTGTCTTCAGTCTCGACCTTGTCGGGCATCGCTTCCTCTGCTGAACCTCGGTTCATTAACCCGGTCGCAGGGCGAACAAGTCAAGCCAGCGGGTTGAGGGGCTGCAATGCGTTTTCCGCAGCACCGTGAAGGGTTTGGCTTTTATTCGTCGCGCGGGCTGACGAGGAAATGCGCATTGGCCGATGCGATGGGACGGGAGCGGTCGTCTTGCCAGGCTTCGACGGCGACGTTGACCACCCGCCTGCCCTGCTTGGTCAGCACCGCGCGCGCCAAGGTATCGACCGGCCGGCCCGAGCGCAGGTAGTCGACGGTGATGGTGATGATCTTTGGCACCGCGATGGTCTCGATCTCCCACAACACCTGGAAGATCGCTGCCGCCTCCAGCAGCGCGCCGATGGTGCCGCCATGCAGCGCCGGCAGCATGATATTGCCGATCAGTTTTGGATCGTAGCGCATGCGGGTCAGCAACTCGCCCGTGGAATTCTCGGGCGCGATGTTCATGTATCTGGTGTAGGGCGTAGCGGCGCCCAGCCCGGTGACGTCGCCGCTGCGGCGCGCGTCTGCGACCAGATCGAGCATGGTCATGCCCCACCTGCCTTGCCGTCGCCGGACTTGCCGTCGCCGGACTTGATCAGCGGCTCCTTGTTGCGCGCCGAGCCCTTGGTCGCCAGCATGAAAGTGCCGGAGGCGGCGGCGATCGGATCGGACGGATCGCCGTGATGGGCGAAGGCGCGGGTGAAAGCGACGTTGCTGGTGATGCGATAGCACTCGGCCTCGGCGATCACCGCTTCCCCCTTGGTGGCGGGGCGCACGTAGTCGATACGCAGATCAAGCGTGGCGAAAGGCTGCGGCGTCTTCAGCATGGTCGCCACCGCCATGCCGCAGCAGGCGTCGAGCATGGTGGTGATGGCGCCGCCATGGATGACGCCGGTCTCGGGATTACCCACCAGTTCCCGCTTCCACGGCAGGCGCAGCACGCCGCGGCCGCGCGCCACCTCGACCACTTCGAGCCCCAGCGCCTTGTTTTGCGGGATGGCGTCGGAGAAGGCCTGCTCGAAGATCTTGCGATCGGGTTTGTCGCTCATAGCCCCATCTGCCTTGCCGCCAGATCCTTCATGATCTCGATCGAGCCGCCTCCGATAGACATCACCTTGGTCTCGCGATAGATGCGCTCCACCTTGCTGCCGCGAAGATAACCCGCGCCGCCCAATATCTGCATCGCTTCGTTGGCGACGAACTCCAATGAAGTGGTGGCGAGGTTCTTCAGCATGCAGATCTCCGCCACCGGCTGCTCGCCCTGTTCCACCCGCCAGGCCAGGCCCTCCAACGTCGCCTTCACCGCGTTCACCTTCATCGCCATATCGACGATCTTGTGGCGGATGACCTGGTTCTTGATTAGCGGCTTGCCGAAAGTCTCGCGCTGGCGGGCATAGTCGATTGCCTCTTCCAGACACACCTTGGCGAAACCGTAGGCGCCGGCGGCCAAACCGATCCGCTCGGGATTGAAGTTGCGCATGATGCCGTTGAAGCCGGCATTCTCCGGGCCGATCAGATTGTCGATCGGCACTTTCACGTCGTCGAAGAACAGCTGCGCCGTATCGGAGGCCCACCAGCCCATCTTGCGCAGCTTGGTGCGCGAGAAGCCGGGCCGGTCGCGCTCGATCAGCAGCAGCGACACGCCGCCCATACCCGGCCCGCCGGTGCGCACCGCCACGGTGTAGTAGTCGGCGCGGAAGCCGGAGGTAATGAACATCTTCTGGCCGTTGACGATGTAGTGATCGCCTTCGCGCCGCGCCGTGGTCTTCAGATTGGCGACGTCGGAACCGCCGCTGGGCTCGGTGATGGCCAGCGCGCTAATCTTCTCGCCGGAAAGAATCTCGGGCAGCAGCTTGCGCTTCATCCATTCCGGGCCCAGCGCGGCGATGGGTGGTGCGCCGATCGTATGGCTCATCAGGCTGGCATTGACGCCACCGCTGCCAGCGCGCGCCAGTTCGTCGCTGGCGATGATGCGGAAGAAGCCGTCGCTGGGCACGCCGCCATATTCCTCGGGGAACCCCATTTGCAGCAGACCGACGGCGGAGGCCTTTTTGTAGAGTTCACGCGGGAATTCCTCGGCCTCGTCCCACTGATCGACGAAGGGCGCGATGTCGCGCTCGACGAAGCGGCGCAACTGATCGCGGAAGGCGTCGTGATCGGCGGTGTAATACGGGCTGGGCGGGCGCGGCAGGATATCCATGAAACGAACTTTCTCCGCAGCAACTAGGCCTGCTGATTATAGGAGCAGCGAGTTGGGGGCAACCCAGGTCGAGGCGACGCATCGTCTCCTATTCCTCAAAGCGGAACTTCCCCAGCTTTTTGCGAAATTCTATTGACATTACAGGGGGAAAACCTGTCTCGTTGACCTCAGTCACCGCCGCGATAAAAAAGCGACAGGGGCGGTCCGAACGGGCCGGGGTGGGGACGCAGGGCGGAAAGAAAATAATGCTCGATTTCATACAGCAGCTGGTGAACGGCATTGCTCTCGGCTGCGTCTATGGGCTGATCGCACTCGGCTTTGTGCTGATCTACAAGGCCACCGAGGTGGTCAACTTCGCCCAGGGCGAGCTGTTGATGCTGGGCGGCTTCTTCGCCTTCACCTTCATCACCTTCATGGGGCTGAACTACTGGATCGGCTTCCTGCTTGCCGTGATCTGCATGGCGCTGCTCGGCAGCACCATCGAGCGCGTCGTGGTCCGCCCCATTCTCGGCTACCCGCAGTTTTCCATCGTCATGGCGACGATCGGCTTGGGGTTCTTCGCCCGCTCCGTCGCCGGCATGATCTGGGGCACCGACGATCTGAAGATCGATACGCCGTTCTCGCGCAGCGTCACTGAAAACGTGGTGCGCATCGGCAGCCTGGTGATCGCCGACGACAAGATCTCGATCATCGTCGCCACGGTGCTGCTTTGCATCGTTCTCTACCTCTTCTTCTCCCGCACGCGCATGGGCATCGCCATGCAGGCGACATCGCAGAACATGCTGGCTGCCTATTACATGGGTATCCCCGTCAAGCGCGTGTTCTCGCTGATCTGGGCGATCTCGGCGGCCGTCGCCTGCTTCGCCGGCATCCTGCTGGCGCCCAGCACGCTCATTCACACCAATGTCGGCTTCATCGGTCTGAAGGCCTTTCCCGCCGCCGTACTGGGGGGCTTCGGCTCCATTCCCGGCGCCCTGGTCGGCGGCATCATTATCGGCGTCATCGAACAGCTGGCCGGTTTCTACCTGCCGCAGGGCTTCAAGGATGTCGCCGCCTATATCGTTCTGCTGCTCGTGCTTTGGTTCAAGCCTGACGGTCTGTTCGGCATGAAGATGCGGAAGAAGGTCTGAGCCATGCGATTTATTTTCAAAACCGACTACAACCAGGACCTGCGCCTGCTGAAGCACAGCGGCTACTGGTGGTCATACGGCGTGCTAGCGGCGTTCCTGATCCTCGCGCCGTTCGGGCTGGACAACTATCTCGTTTCGCAGCTGGTTTTCGTCTTCATCTATGCGCTGGTCGGCGTATCGCTGACGATTCTCACCGGCTTCACCGGACAAGTGTCGCTGGGCCATGCCGCCTTCCTCGCCATCGGCGCCTATACGGCCGGATTTCTGCAAAGTCTGGGCGTGCCGTTCATCATCTATTTTCCGGCCGCGGCCATCGTCACTGGCCTGGTCGGGATGCTGGTCGCCATTCCGGCGCTGCGGCTGTCGGGCATTTACCTGGTGATCGCCACCATCGCCTTCGCTTTCATTATCGAGGAAGTGGCGGCGCGCTGGGAGGCGGTTACGCACGGCAACGAGGGCATGCGCGTGCGCACTCTCGATGTTTTCGGCGGCAATGGCGTGACCTTGCCGCGCGACGAGCCGGGTTTCTATTTTCTCTGCCTCGGCATCCTCGTGCTGATGGTCATCCTGGCGCTCAACCTGGCGCGCTCGCCCACCGGCCGCGCCTTCATGGCGATCCGGGATTCGGAAACGGCGGCCAAGAGCATGGGCGTCAACCTAGCGCTCTACAAAGTGAAGTCCTTCACCATCTCCGCCGCGATCACCGGCATGGCGGGCGTGCTGTTCGCCCACAAGCTGTCGTTCATCAGCCCCGAGATGTTCACCCTGCTGCTGTCGCTGGAATTCATCATGGTGATCATCATCGGCGGCATCATCGGCCTGCACGGCGCGGTGCTTGGTGCGATCTTCATCGTCATGATCGATCCGTTCCTGACGCTGCTGAAGGACGACGTGCCGGGTCTGGTCAGCTCCATCGCCCTGCTGTTCGGCGCAGCGCAGGAAACCGCTGCCTCCATCGGCGCCGCCGTCGGCAATGTCGGTAGCGCGCCGGGCATGAAGGGCGCGCTCTACGGGCTGATCATCATCTTTTTCATCATCTTCGAGCCTTACGGCCTCTATGGCCGCTGGCTGAAGGTCAAGCTCTACTTCCAGCTCTTCCCGCTCTACAAGAAGGCTACCTTCAAGCGGCAGAAGACCTACGTGAAATCGGAGCGCAACCGGTGAGCCTGTTCCAGGTCGACAACATCTCGCTGCATTTCGGCGGCCTGCGCGCCGTCGACGACGTCAGTTTCGCCGTCGAGAAGGGCGAAGTCTTCACCATCATCGGCCCCAACGGCGCCGGCAAGACCTCGATCTTCAACCTCATCAGCCGGCTGTATAACCCGACCGCGGGCACGCTGACCTTCGAAGGGCAAGACATCACCAAGCTGCCGCCGCACGAGATCGCCACGCTCGGCATCGCGCGCACGTTCCAGAACATCGAGCTGTTCGAGAACGCCTCGGTGCTGGCCAATCTGCTGGTCGGCCGGCATTGCCACACCACCACCAACGTGCTGACCGAACTTCTTTTCCTGCCGTCGGTGCGCAAGGCTGAACTGGCGCATCGCCGCGCTGTCGAACAGGTCATCGAGTTTCTTGGCCTGCAGAAATATCGCGACATGCTGATCGCGGGCCTGCCCTATGGCGTACGCAAGGTCTGCGAAGTCGCCCGCGCGCTGTGCACCGAGCCCAAGCTGCTGCTGCTCGACGAGCCCTCTTCCGGCCTCAACGTCGAAGAAACCTCGGACATGGCGTTCTGGATCACCGACATCAAGAAAGAGCTCGGCATCACCGTGCTGATGGTCGAGCACGACATGACGCTGGTGAACCGCGTGTCGGACAGGGTGCTAGCGCTGAACTACGGCAAGGTGTTGGCCGGTGGCACGCCGGCGCAGGTGCAGAGCCATCCCGACGTCATCGCGGCCTATCTCGGCGGTTGAGGAGCAAACGACGTGAGCGAACCGATCCTCAAGGTCAGCAACATCGAAAGCTTCTATGGGCCGATCATGGCCATTCGCGGCGTCAGCCTCGAACTGCATCCCGGCTCGATCGCCACCGTGCTGGGCGCCAACGGCGCCGGCAAGACCACCATCCTGAAGACCATCTCCGGCGTGCTCGATCCGCTCAAGGGCAGCGTCGAGTTCGAAGGCCGGCCGATCCAGCGCATGGATCCCGACAAGATCGTGCGGCTGGGCATCAGCCACGTGCCGGAAGGGCGCGAGGTGTTCCCCTTCCTGACCGTGCGCGAAAACCTGATGATGGGCGCGTTTCTCCGGCGCGACCGCACGGGCGTCAACGACGATCTGGAGCGGGTCTATACCTACTTCCCGCGCCTGAAGGAACGCATGATCCAGCCGGCTGGCCAGCTTTCCGGCGGCGAGCAGCAGATGCTGGCGATCAGCCGCGCGCTGATGAACCGGCCCAAGGTGCTGCTGCTGGACGAGCCGTCGCTTGGCCTGTCGCCGATTTTGGTCAAGGAAATCTTCGCCATCATCCGCCGCATCAACCAGGAATCCGGCACCTCGATCCTGCTGGTGGAGCAGAACGCCAAGATGGCGCTGGAAACCGCCAATTACGGGTACGTGCTGGAAGTCGGCAGAGTCGTCATGGACGACACCTGCGAGCGGCTGCTGAACAGCAAGGACATCCAGGAATTCTACCTTGGCGCCACCGAAGAAGGCGCCCGCGGCGAGAAGCGCTGGAAGCGCAAGAAGACCTGGCGTTAGTTTATCGCGTCGAGTGGTTAAAGCGTTGAGTTTTCGAGCGGAGTAACTGTGCCCCGGCGCGCATGCGGCGGCGGTCAGGCGTGGGAGGCGATCATGGCGAAACCGGCGACACTGACGGTGGCGGAAACGCTGCCCAAGTCATTCCTGCTCTCGGTCAAGACGCGCGGCGAGAAGACCGCGATGCGCGAGAAGGATCTTGGCATCTGGCGCACCATCAGCTGGAACGAATGGGCGGCGCGGGCGCGCGACATCTGCATGGCGCTGATCTCGGTCGGCTTCAAGCCGGGCGACGTCGCGTCCGTGCTGTCGAACACCGTGCCGGAATGGAACTACGCCGACATGGGCATCCTTTGCGCCGGCGGCGTGTCCTCGGGCATCTATCCCACCGACGCAGCCAAGCAGGTCGAATACCTGATCAACGATTCCAGCACCACGGTGATTTTCGTCGAGGACGACGAGCAACTCGACAAGGTGCTGGAGGTGCGAGGTCGCTGCCCGACCTTGCGGCAGATCGTCGTGTTCGACATGGAAGGCCTGAGCGAATTCAGCGACCCCATGGTCATGTCGCTCGAGGCCTTCATGGCGAAAGGCCGCGAGTTCGGCCAAGGCAAGGAGGCGCTGTTCGAAGAGCGTCTGAATTCGCGCGGGCCCAAGGACCTCGCCATTCTGGTCTATACCTCCGGCACCACAGGCCCGCCCAAGGGCGCCATGCACAGCCATAACAATGTCTGCACGACGATGCGGCACTGCATGGATCTTTCCTCCCTGAGCTGGATGGAGGGCGACGAGCGGCTGTCCTTCCTGCCCATGTGCCATGTCGCCGAGCGCGTGGCCGGCTGCTACTACTCGATCGCCACTGGCTGCACGATGAACTTCGCCGAAAGCCCGGAAACGGTGCCGGAGAATATCCGCGAAGTGCAGCCGACCCTGTTCGGCGCCGTGCCGCGGGTGTGGGAGAAATTCTACTCCGGCGTGATGATCGCGCTGAAAGACGCCACGCCGCTGGAGCAATGGGCCTACAGCAAGGCGATCAAGGCCGGCTACCGCATGGCCGATGCCAAACTCGCCGGCCGCGATCCCAGCGTGACGGAGAAACTGGCGTTCCAGGCAGCCTACTGGCTGGTGCTGCGCAACGTGCGCAAGATCATCGGCATCGATCGCTGCCGCTGGTTGTTCACTGGCGCCGCCCCGATCTCGCCCGATCTGATCCGCTGGTACCTGGCGCTGGGCGTCGGCATGTACGAGGTCTACGGCCAGACCGAGAATTGCGGGCTGGCGACCTACATGCCGATGGAACACATCAAGCTCGGCACCGTCGGCAAGCCGGTGCCCTACGGCGAAGTGAAGATCTCAGATCGGGGCGAAATCCTGATCCGCGGCGAATTCGTCTTCATGGGCTATCTCAATCAGCCGGAAAAGACGCGCGACACGG
>JAQSWP010000066.1 GCA_029266575.1 Alphaproteobacteria bacterium
GCCGCCAATCTGGTCACGCCCGAGCGCGTGATTGATGCGGCAAAGCTGGTGAAGCAGGGCAAGACCCAGCCGCTTGGCATCGTGATCGATTCCAAGACGCCGGCCTTCCCGCCGCGCAGCCTGTCGCTGCAGGTGGTGCAACCGAGCCAGCAGGGCGGGCAACGGCTGTTCGCCTACGACGGCAACTACAACGACGATGTGATGCAAATATGGATCGGCATCGGCTCGCAACTCGATGGCCTAGGCCACCTTGGTGAGAACGGCCTGTATTACAATTGCAACAAGGCGTCGGAAATTTCGGCCATCACCGGTCTGGTCAGGTTGGGCACGCACAACATTCCACCGATGGTGGCGCGCGGCGTGGTCATCGACATGGCCAAGCACTTGAAGGTGCCGTTCATGGAAGCCGGAAAGTTCTTCGGACCGGCCGAAATCGAAGCGGCGATGAAAGATCAGGGTGTCGAAATCCGCGAAGGCGACGTGGTGCTGTTCCATACCGGCTGGACCGATGCCAAGTTCACCTCCGATCCGGCAGCCTGGGGCGCAGGCGAACCTGGCCTGTCGGAAGAAGGCGCCGAGTGGCTGGCGTCGAAGAACGTCATGGCTGTTGGCGCCGATACCTGGGGCGTCGAGCCCGTGCCGCCGCAGAAGGAAGGCCGACCGTTCTTCGGCCATGTCATCCTGCTGAAGCGCAACGGCATCTACATTCTGGAGACCATGAACACCGGCCCGCTGGTGCGCGACAACGTGAAGGAATTCATGTTCGTGCTCGGCCAGGCGCGCGTGCGCGGCACGGTGCAGATGATCATCAATCCGGTGGCGCTGTACTGACGCTGCTGTTCGATACAGAAGGGCGGAGCTCATGCTCCGCCCTTTTCGTTTCAGCGCCTTGCCAAGCAAGCGACCGCCCGGCAAAGTCGCCGCATGAACAGATATTCATGCGAGTGGCATTGAGATGGGCGCACTGGACGGGCTTCTGGTCGTCACCGTCGAACAGGCGGTGGCGGCGCCCTATTGCTCGGTGCGGCTGGCCGATGCTGGCGCGCGGGTCATCAAGATCGAACGCCCCGAAGGCGATTTCGCCCGCAACTACGATACCGCCGTCAACGGCGAGAGCGCCTATTTCGTCTGGCTCAATCGCGGCAAGCAGTCGGTGACGCTCGACTTCAAGCAGCAGCAGGACCTGGTGCTGCTCAAACGCCTGCTGGCGAAAGCCGATATCTTCATCCAGAACCTCGCGCCCGGTGCCGCCGAGCGCGCCGGCTTCGGCTCGGCTTCCTTGCGCCAGGACAATCCGCGGCTGATCACCGTCGACATCACCGGCTACGGCGATTTCGGCCCCTACCGCCATCGCCGCGCCTACGATCTGCTGGTGCAGGCCGAAAGCGGCATCGCGTCGATCACCGGCACGCCAGAAGCGCCCGGCCGGATCGGCGTTTCGGCAACCGATGTCGGTTGCGGCATGTTTGCCCATGCGGCGATCCTGGAGGCACTCCTGGAGCGGCACCGCACCGGCAAGGGGCGCGGCATCGAGGTGTCGCTGTTCTCCGCCATGGCGGAGTGGATGACCGTGCCGCTGCTGCATCGCGACTACAACAACAGCGATTGGCCACGAGTCGGCCTGACGCATCCGATGATCGCGCCCTACGGCGCCTACACTGCCGCCGATGGCGCCCAGACCTTGCTGGCGGTGCAGAACGACAAGGAATTCGCCCGGCTCGCCGGTGTCTTCGGCCATCCCGAATGGGCGCAGGATCAGCGCTACAGCACCAATCTGCAGCGCAACGCCCATCGCGATCAGGTCGATGCCATGGTGGGCGGCGTCATCGCCACCATGAGCACCGAAGCGCTGACGGCCAAGCTTGAGGAAGCGCAGATCGCCTATGCCCGCGTCAGCACGGTGGCCGATCTCAGCAAACATCCGCAGCTGCGCCGCACCGAGATCGCCGGCGTCAATGGTCCGATTTCGGTGCCGGCACTGGCCGCAGCTTATGCCGGCGCGCCGGGCAAATTGGGCCAGGTGCCGAAGCTGGGCGAGCATACGGAACTGGTGCGACGGGAGTTTGCGTAATGGATCGGGTGGCGGTGGATCTGAAGAGTTATATCGGGCGCAAGGTGGAAGCCGACGACGTTGCCGATCTGCGGTCCATGCGCCAGCTTCATGCCGCACTCGACCGATCCGATGCGCTGCCGCGTGACGGCGACGAGGTGCCGCCGTCCTGGCACTGGATGTGGTTCAACGCCACCGATCGCCATTCCGCTCTGGGCCGCGACGGCATCGCTGGCAGCAAGGGCGGGTATATGCCGCCGTCGCCGCTGCCGCGGCGCATGTGGGCCGGCAGCCAGCTCAGCGTGCATCGGCCCTTGCGCGTCGGCGAGAAGATCAGGCGCACCGCCGAAATCGTCAGCGCCGAGGAGCGTCAGGGCAAAAGCGGCACGCTGGTGTTCGTCGGCCAGCGTTTTTCCATCCATGCCGGCAACGAGCTGGCGATCGAAGAAGACTTCCAGTCGGTGTTCCGCGAGGATCCCAAGCCGGGCGCCGCCGCGGTCGAGCCGCCGCCCGTGCCGGAAGGCGCGCAATGGACGCGGGTGATAAATCCCGATCCGGTGCTGCTGTTCCGCTATTCGGCCGTGACCTATAACGGCCATCGCATTCATTACGACCGGCCCTATACGACCGGGGTCGAGGGCTATCCCGATCTCGTCGTCCATGGTCCGCTCACCGCCACCTTGCTGATGGAATTGGCGCGCGACAGCAATCCCGGCAAGCGCATCGCCAGATACGGCTTCCGCGCCGTCTCGCCGCTCTACAGCCCGGCGAAATTCACCATTGCCGGCAAGCCGAACGCCGATGGCAGCAGCGCCACGTTCTGGGCCGTCAATCCGCAAGGCCGGCTGGCGATGCAAGCTGATGTTCAGTTGATCTAATACTAAAGAGACAGCGAAAGCGAAATTCGCGGCAAAGCACGCGCAGTGGTTGCGTCGGTTTCGCTAAGATATGCGTAATTGCACATTCCATTTCCCGCCTGTTTTGTCGCGCCGCTGGTGCGCGACTTATTTGCATTGCGACTGCATGTTGCGTGAGCGGCAACATTTGTCGCGTAATACCGTTGCATAGAAGCAGGTCGCGCAAAACAAACTATCATCTCTACCATTGCGAGTGCCAATGAAGCCTGGAGAGTTTTTGCCATGGCCAAGATATTTGAATTCACGCCATTAACGCTGTTGACTGCAACCAGCATCCTGGATCCCGGCAGCGAGAGTCTGGTTTATACCCCGTTGGGACTGAATGTTTCGTCGCGCCGCTTCGATTCGGACGGCAATCCTACCGCCGACGATGCCGACACCGAAGAGCTGCTGATCGGCTACAACACCACCACGGTGCCGCCGCTCGATCCGCTCAATCTTCTGGGTGCCGTCAATCTGGTCGATATCCTGCTGAAGAACGGCAATTCGGAAAGCGATTCGCTGCGCGCCACCAGCGGCAATGACATCGTCTACTGGGACTATGCGACGATGTTCAGCCTCGTTCTCAGCGTACCGGTCGGTGCCGCTGTACTCAGTCGCTACAACCTGCCTTATGTCGACCAGAACGCGGCGATCGAGGTGTTCGATCTTGGCGGCGGCGACGATATTCTGAACCTGACCCACTACAACGGCCAGTTTCTCCTCTCAGGTCTGCTGGTCGATCCCATGGCCTATGGGTTTTCCGCCACCGCCTACGGCGGCGACGGCCACGACGTGTTGTGGAGCGGCAATCAGATCGACCTGCTGTCGGGCGATACCGGCGACGACACGCTGCACGGCGGCGGCGGCGACGATACTGTGATCGGCGGCGCGGGGATGGACACGCTGAGCGGCGGCGATGGCCACGATCTCTTGCTGGATACGCTCGCGGGAGCAATCGCCCACGGCGGCGGCGGCAACGACACGGTCGAACTCGCCTTTCAGGATAGCAGCCAGACGCTGGCCCTCTCCACCACCGACGAGGGCAACGACGCCGTCTTTGTCAGCGGCAACTACGCCAGCACCAGTTTCGATCTCGGTGACGGCCAGGACAGGTTTGTCGCCAGCGACGTCAACGGCCTGGGCAATCAGGCCGATCTGGTCAGCGCCGGCACGGGCGACGATCTGGTGTCTTCCTGGTATGGCGACGACGTGCTGCACGGCGACACGGCCGACAGCCTTGCCATTACGGGCGGCAACGACGTGCTGTGGGGGGGCGCCGGCAGCGATACGATCTATGGCGGCCCGGGCGACGACATCCTCTATGGCGGCGCGGGCGATGGCGACGTGCTGGTGGGCGGCACGGGCATCGACCGCTACTACTGGGCGCGCTCCGACGGCGATGACATGATCGACGATGCCGATTCCGGTCCGCTGCCGTCCGGCGGTGCGCATGTCAACGCCATCCTGGTGCAGCCCGATTTCGCGACCGAAACCGTTGCCGGCTCCGACGGCCTGCTCAACGGCAGCGGCGTGCTTGAAACCGATCACGATCTCTACGACAACGCCGGCGGCGACGACATGGTGCAGATCGTGGATGTCGGTCCTGTCGGCGGCACGATGGAACTGCATATTCTCAACGGCACCGGCGCCGGCAATGTGATGACCTTCGAGCAGGAGGACATCAGCGTCGTCGCGCTGTGGAACAACGATGCCGCGCTGGGCACACCGGTGATCACGCAGTACGTCTGGGATTCCGTCGACCAGCGCTACGAGTACGCCGGATAACCCAATCCGGCCAACTCATGGACAAGTACGGCGCCGCCATGGTCTAAGGCGGGCCTGATGCCTGGGCACCGCTTCGCTCTCTATTTCTCGGCCTATTTCTTCACCAACAGCCTGATGCTGGCCTTCTGGCCGGTGTGGCTTAAGGATCGCGGCCTGGATGCCGCCGCCATCGGCACTCTGTTTCTCGCCGCGCAATGGATCAAGGTCGCCGGCACCCTGATCAGCGGCAATCTCGCCGACCGTTTCGCGCTGGCGCGCCGCCTGGTGATCGCGCTGACCTTGGCTGGCGTCGTCGTCATGGCGGGGTGCGGGCTGTGGCAGACCTACTGGCCACTGCTGGCGCTGACCCTGCTGTGGGGCGCCGCCTGGCCGTCGGTGCTGCCGATCGTCGACGGGCAGGCGATGCAGGCCTCCGCCCGCCATGAACTCGATTACGGCCGCACGCGGCTGTGGGGTTCGGTGGCCTTTATCGTGGCTGCGATCGGCGGCGGCTATCTGTTGCAGGCGCGCGGCAGCGACGCCGTGCATCTGCTGATCCTGGCGGCAACGCTCGTCACCGCGCTGCTGGCGCCGTTGCTCCCGCTGCGCAGCCAGACGCGGGACACCGTGAATTTGCGCCGCGGCGTCATGCTCGATCTGCTGCGCGATAGAAGCTTCCGCCTGTTCCTGATCGCCGGCGGCGCGGCCCAGGTCAGCCACGCCGTCTATTACGGCTTCGGCACCTTGGAGTGGCGCGCCAAGGGCTTGGGCGATGGCGAAATCGGCCTGCTGTGGGCGATCGGCGTCGTCGCCGAAATCGCTCTGTTCGCCTTCGGCCGGTCTCTGGCCGAGCGCATCGGCGTGGTCAGGCTGCTGGCGATCGCCGGGCTGGCGGCGGTCCTGCGCTGGAGCGTGACGCCGTTCATCGACGATTTCCTGCCGCTGCTGGTGGTGCAGACCCTGCATGCCCTGACATTCGGCGCGGCGCATCTGGGCGCCATGCTGTTCATCCAGCGCCGCGTGCCGTCTTTCGCCATCTCGTCTGCCCAGGCGATCTATGCAGCTATACCGATCGGGCTGGGCATGGGCCTGGCGATGATGGCGGCGGGGCTGCTCTATGAAAGCGTCGCGGCCTACGCCTATCTGGCGATGGTGGGCTTAGGTCTGCTGTCGCTCGCCGCCTCGGTAATGCTGGCGCGCCAGTGGCGCGGCGAGGCGCTGCAGCTTTAGCGCGATCGGCCGCGCGCGGTGACCGGCCAGATATCGACCAGCGTGTCGCCTTTCACCACGTGATAGGCCTCGTAGAGATTGACCGTGGGATCGCAATGCGGCGGCTGGCAGGTGATGGTGCTGCCGATCGGCAATTGCTTACCTTCCGGCAATACCACCGCGCCATATTCGTCGCCGAAGAAGCGATAAGACGAACCTTCCGGCGCACCCTTCATCAACACCGGCGCCGGCCCATCGGTGGCAAACGCCTTCAGCCCGGCATCGGCCGTTGCCAGTCCCGGCGAGTTGGCGCTGATGATGGTGCTGTCGATCTGCAGCGCCTGCTTGAACGGCTGGCTCTTGTCGCCATGCAGATCGACCGCCTCGTATTGCGTATCCATGAACACGTAGGAGCCGACCTGCAATTCGGTGAACACCCCTTGCGTGGCGTCGATCTGGTGCGTGCCGGTGCCCGATCCGGTGACGATGGCCGGCGGCATGCCGGCCTGGCGCAATTCGTTGACCAGCCGCGCCAGCCTTGCGGTCTGCTCGAGCACCGATTTCAGTCGCTCGGCATAGGCTTCGACATGCTGCAGCCGGCCGGAATAGAACTGCACGCCGGCAAAATGCAGCGCCTTGCAGGCGCCAATGCGTTTGGCCAGCGCCATGACATCGGCATCGTTCCACACGCCGGTGCGATGCATCCCGGGATCGATGTCGAGAATGACGTTGAGCTTTTGTTTGGCGGCAGCAGCGGCGCGATCGAGCGCATCGATGTTCTGCCCATCGTCGGCCACCATGCTGAGCCCGCGCGTTGCTGCATTGAGCGCCATCAGCCGCTCGATGCCCTGCGGCGTCACCACGGCCGAAGTGATGTGCAGGCCGCCAATGCCCGCTTCCGACAGGGCTTCGGCTTCCCCCAGCTTGGCGCAGCACACGCCCAGCGCCCCGGCCTTGATCTGGCGACGCGCGATGTCGGCCGATTTGTGCGTCTTGGAATGGGGCCGCAGAGCCACTTTGTGACGGCGTGCGAATTCGGCCATGGCGGCGATATTGGCGTCCAGCGCTTCGATATCGATCACCAGCGCTGGGGTGTTGAGGCGCCGGCGCGAACCCTGTTTGCCGATCAGATCGCCATGCAGGCGTAAGGCTTCCAGCATCAGACCACGATCACTTCCGGTCCCGGTTTCTCGGCGTAGAGCGCGTCGACCAGCGCGGCACGGCGTTCCAAAGTGGCGCGCTGGTTGATGTAGCCCTTGTCGGTCAGCTCGTTGCCGTCGATCGAGGCCGGCTCGGTCAGGAACAGCGCCCGTTTGATCTGCTGGCTGGAGCCGGGGTTGTCCGCGTTGTGCTGTTGCAGGCCCCGGCGCAGGATTTCGATCACCTTTGCCTGTTTGACGAGTTGTTCCGGCGGCATGGCGGCATCGCCTACGATCTGGCGGCAGGCCAGAAGACTGGGCCACGCCATGATGGCCACATATTCCTTGTCCTGCCCGGCGACGATGGCGTCTTGCACGACCGGCGTTGCCGCGGCGATCGCCGCCACGCGCAGCGAGCCGACATGCACGAAGGTGCCGCTGGTCAGCTTGAAATCCTCGACCACGCGCCCCTTGAACACCAGCCCTTGCGAGGGATCGCTAGGATCGACGAAATCGCCGGCATCGCCGATCTTATAGAAGCCTTCCTCGTCGAACATCTGCTCGGTCAGGTCGGGCCGCTTGTAATAGCCCGGCGTGACGATGATGCCGCGCAGGCGCAGCTCGTATTTCGGCCCGGCCGGAATCATCTTCAACTCGACGCCGGGGAAGGGCAGGCCGATCAGACCCACTCGCTCGGTCTCCCAATAGGTCGCGGTGGCGGTCGGCGCCGTCTCGGTCGAGCCCCAGCCGGTGCCGAACAGCAGCCGGTGGCCGGTGTATTTCACCGCCAGCGCCTGCATGCGCTCGTAAAGATCGTCGGGCAAGGTGGCGCCGCCATAGGCCAGCGAACCGAGCTGCTTGAAAAAGCTCTGGCACAGCGCCTCGTCCTTCTCCAGCGCCGAGGCGAGCATGGCGTAGCCGGCGGGCACGTTGCTGAAATAGGTCGGCGACACTTCGCGCAGGTTGCGCAATGTCTCGTCGAACATGCCCGGGATCGGCTTGCCGTCGTCGATATAGGTCGTGCCGCCATCGGCCAGAATGCCGTGGAAGGAAGCATTGCCGCCCATCGTGTGGTTCCACGGCAGCCAGTCCAGCACCAGCGGGATCGGGTCTTCCGGCTTCTTCGGCCGCACCTGCTTGCCCATGATGACGTTGGCGCACATCATCTCTTGCGTGTTGATCACCGCCTTGGGCATGCCGGTGGAGCCGGAGGTGAACAGGAACTTGCCGATGGTCTTCGGGCCGATAGCGGCAATGGAACGCTCGACATCGGGGCCGGGATTGGTCGCCAGCAGATCGGCATAGGCGGTGGCCTTGATACCTTCGGGCGGCGCATCGACATAGACCACTTCGCAGCGCGACAGATCGAGCGCCTTCAGGGCACGCTCGAAAGGCGGGCCGTTCTGCACCATGACCAGGCCGGGATCGAGCAGCTCGAAGACGTATTTCAGCTTGTTGTGGTCCTGGCTCATCAGAGAATAGGCCTGCGACACCGGCGCCGCCGGCACCTGCGCCTGCATGGCGGCCATCACCAGAAGTGCGTGCTCGATGGAATTGCCGCTCAGGATCATCACCGGCCGGCTCTGGTCCAGCCCGCGGTTGAGCAGCGCCTGGGTCAGCGCATCGACCTGGCGTTTTGCTTCCTCGTAAGTGACTTTGAACCACTCGCGCTTGGGTCCGCGCCGTTGCGCCAGCCAGACCTGGCCGGGGCGTTCCTTGGCCCAGCGCGCCAGATAGGCCGGGATATGGCGCTCATAGGGCGCCAGCTTGTGGCGCGAGCGCAGCACGATGACGCCGTCCGGACGGCGCTCGACCTCGATATCGCGCGGCAGGAAATCGATCTTCTTGAAAGGCGGCTTGGCGATAACGTTCATGGCGCTCCCGGGCACCAAATCCGCTGTGCGGATTTGCCAGTTTCTTTGTTGCCGAAAAGGTAAGTCCCCTTGCGCCGAACGCGCAAGGAAAAGCGCCAAATCCCCGTTGAACCGTCATTCCCATCGCGTAATGTGCGCTCGATTTCCGGCTGTCGGTGGACGCCCTATGAGGGGGCGGGCATAATTCCGGCGCAAACAGGAGGAAACGAATGGATTTCGAATATTCGGAGCGGGTTAAGGGCTTGATCGAAAAGGTCGAGAAGTTCATGGACGACGTGATCTACCCGGCCGAACACGTCTATCACGAGCAGCTCGAGAGGCAGAAGGATCGCTGGCAGCTGCCGCCGGTGATGGAAGAGCTGAAGGCGGAAGCCAAGAAGCGCGGGTTGTGGAATATGTTCCTGCCGCCTGAGCGCGACGGCAACACCCACGGCACGATGGGCCTGACCAATCTGGAATACGCGCCGATCTGCGAGATTCTGGGCCGCTCGCACATCGCATCGGAAGCGATGAACTGCTCGGCGCCCGATACCGGCAACATGGAAGTGCTGGCCCGTTACGGCACTGAAGAGCAGAAGGCCAAGTGGCTGAAGCCGTTGCTGAACGGCGAGATCCGTTCCTGCTTCGCCATGACCGAGCCTAACGTCGCCTCTTCCGATGCCAAGAACATCGGCTCGCGCATCGAGCGCGACGGCAACGACTACGTCATCAACGGCCGCAAGTGGTGGTCCTCGGGCATGGGCGATCCGCGCTGCAAGGTCCTGATCTTCATGGGCAAGACCGATCCCAAGGCGCCGCCCTACCAGCAGCAGTCGATGATCCTGATCCCGACCGATACGCCGGGCATCAAGGTCGAGCGCATGCTGCACGTGTTCGGCTACGACGACGCGCCGCACGGCCATGCCGAGGTCAGCTACACCAACGTGCGCGTGCCGAAGGAAAACATGATCCTGGGCGAGGGCCGCGGCTTCGAGATCGCGCAAGGCCGCCTGGGGCCGGGCCGCATCCATCACTGCATGCGCTCGATCGGTTCGGCCGAACGGGCCCTGGAACTGGCGATCAAGCGGGCCAAGAGCCGTACCGCTTTCGGCCAGAGCCTGGCCGAGATGGGCGTCACCAAGCACTGGATTGCCGAATCGCGCATGGAGATCGACCAGTCCCGCCTGCTGGTGCTGCGCGCGGCCTGGATGATGGACAAGGTCGGCAACAAGGTTGCCCGCAAGGAAATCGCCATGATCAAGGTGGTGGTGCCCAACATGTCGACCCGCGTCATCGACCGCTGCCTGCAGATCCATGGCGGCGGCGGCGTCAGCCAGGCTTTCCCGCTGGCCTTCATGTACGCCCATCAGCGCACCCTGCGCCTGGCCGATGGCCCGGACGAGGTGCATCGCGACCAGGTGGGCCGTCTGGAAATCTCGCGCTGGAACTAGGCGGCGCGGCAGAAACGGAAACGGCGGCCCTCGGGCCGCCGTTTTTGTTTCAGGCCTTCACGTATTTTTTCATCAGCGCGTTGAAGTCGGGGTTTTTCGTCTTGGGCTCGGCATAGGCGAAGCTGCCGTCGTCGCGGATGGCGCGCAGCGAATCGCGGGCATGGGCGTAGGCGGCGATCATCAGGCTGCCGCCAATGCTAACCCGGCGCACGCCAAGTTTTTTCAGCTCCGACAGATTGGGCGCCGCCTTGCCGCCGAAGCCGCCCAGGATGTTGAGTGGCGCCTTGACCGCTGCGGCCAGCTTGCCGATGACCGTCGCTTCCGGCGGCAGCGGTACGAACACGGACGCGGCGCCGGCGGCGGCATAGGCATTGCCGCGGCGAGCCGACTCATCGAAGTTCTGCTCCGGGGTACCGAAGCGGGCGAGATACGGATCGGTGCGGGCGTTGAGGACGAAATTTGCGAAACCTGCCGCTTTCGCTGCGTCCGCGCCGGCCTTGATGCGCTTCACCGACAGATCGAAATCGATCAGCTTGCCGGTCGAGGGATCGGCGTCCTCGATGTTGCAGCCGACGGCGCCCGCTTCGATCGCCTGTTTCACGGTCAGGGCCACGTCTTCGGGTTTCAGCCCGTAACCGGCCTCGAGATCGGCCGACAGCGGCACGTCGAAGCGCGGCGCCATCTCGCGCACGATCGCCATCATGCGATCGCGCCCGGTATATTCGTGATCGGGCAGGCCCAGGGTGAAGGCCATGCCGGCCGAGGTGGTGGCGATGGCCTTGAAGCCTTCCTCGACCGCGATCGCGGCGCTTGGGATGTCCCAGGCGTTGGCGAGCACGAAAATCCCCTCGCGGTGCAGGGCGGCGAATTCCTCGGCTTTGTCTTTTTGCGATCTGGCCATGGGTTTCCTCTTCGATCTGGTTGCCGACAGGGTCGGCATCCTTGGCCGGCTTGTCCACCGCAGAACGGAATGGCTGGTGTGAAAAACCGGTGCAAGCGGAATGCTGGGCGTTTTTGCCCTAGGCGGCGTGCAGCGGCGGGGCTTTTCCCCCTCCGGACCGGGTGCTAATTTGCCGCCGCATTGGGCAGAAAAGCCGAGGAGGAACAAGATGAAGCAGATCGGGCATTTCATTGGCGGCAAGGAAGTTGCCGGCAAATCGGGTGGCCGCAAGGGCGACGTCTTCAACCCCGCCACCGGCGAAAAATCGGGCGAGGTGGCGCTGGCCAGCAAGGCCGAGCTGAACGACGCCGTCGAAGTCGCCAAGCAGGCCTTTACCGGCTGGTCCAATACGCCGCCGCTGGCCCGCGCCCGCGTCCTCTTCAAGTACAAGGATTTGATCGAGAAGCACCACGACGATCTGGCCCGCGCCATCACCGTCGAGCACGGCAAGACCTTCGACGACGCCAAGGGCGAAGTGGTGCGCGGCCTGGAAGTGATCGAGTTCGCCTGCGGCATTCCGCATCTGCTGAAAGGCGATTTCACCGAGAACGTCTCGGGCGGCATCGATTCCTATTCGATGCGCCAGGCTTTGGGCGTGGTGGCCGGCATCACGCCGTTCAACTTCCCCGCCATGGTGCCGATGTGGATGTACACCATGGCCATTGCGACGGGTAACACCTTCATCCTCAAGCCGTCGGAGAAGGATCCCACCACCGCCCTGATGCTGGCAGACCTGTTCATCAAGGCCGGCGGTCCGCCGGGCGTGCTGAACGTGGTGCAGGGCGACAAGGAAGCGGTCGACGCCATCCTGACCCATCCCGATATCGCCGCCGTCAGCTTCGTCGGCTCGACCCCGGTCGGCCGCTACATCTATCACACTGGTACAGCGCACGATAAGCGCGTGCAGGCTCTGTGCGGCGCCAAGAACCACATGGTCATCATGCCCGACGCCGATATCGATCAGGCGGCCGACGCGCTGATCGGCGCCGGCTATGGTGCCGCTGGCGAGCGCTGCATGGCGGTGTCGGTGGCCGTGGCGGTGGGCGATGTCGGCGACAAGTTGATCGAGAAGCTGGCGCCGCGCGTGGCCAGCCTGAAGGTCGGCCCCGGCCTCGATCCGCAATCGGAAATGGGTCCGCTGATCTCCGGTCAGCACCGCGACAAGGTGATGGGTTACGTCGATACCGGCGTCAAGGAAGGCGCCAAGCTGGTGGTCGATGGCCGCGGCCTGCGCCTGCAGGGCTACGAGAACGGCTACTACATGGGCGGCTGCCTGTTCGACAACGTCACCACCGACATGACGATCTACAAGGAAGAGATTTTCGGCCCGGTGCTGTCGGTGGTGCGCGCGCCCAATTTCGACAGCGCCATCAAGATGGTCAACGAGCACCAGTTCGGCAACGGCACCGCGATCTTCACCCGCGACGGCGATGCCGCGCGCGCCTATGCCAGCTCGGTCAAGATCGGCATGGTTGGTGTGAACGTGCCGATCCCGGTGCCGATGGCGTTCCATTCCTTCGGCGGCTGGAAATCGTCGGCGTTCGGCGACATGGGCATGTTCGGCATGGAAGGCGTGCGCTTCTTCACCAAGCTGAAGACCGTCACCGCCCGCTGGCCGACCGGCATCCGCTCCGGCGCCGAATTCGTGTTCAAGGCGCGCTGATACGTCTTTATATGCGGCGGAAACGGGGGCTTCGGCCCCCGTTTTTCGTTAGGAGCGGGTCGCCTGCAAACGCCGGGATTGCTAGACTGGCGGCAATGAATTCGGGAGCACGCCAATGATCGCCACCATTCTCACCCCGCGTCTGATCCTGATCGGCGGCGGCGCCATCGCGCAGGCAGCCGAGACCCTGACGCAGATCGGCGGCACCCGCCCGCTGATCGTCACCGACAAGTTCATGGAAAAGAGCGGCAAGCTTGCCGCACTGACCGACGTGCTCGACATGGCCGGGGTGAAATGGACCGTGTTCTCCGACACGGTCGAAGATCCCACCACCGACATCATCGAAACCGGCGTGGCGCAGCTCAAGGCCGGCGCCTATGACAGTTTGATCGCGCTGGGCGGCGGCTCGCCGATCGATACCGCCAAGGCGATCTCGGTGCTGGCCGCCAATGGCGGGCGGATGCGCGATTACAAGGTGCCCAACCCGATCCCCAAACAGGGCCTGCCGCTCTTGGCGATTCCGACCACCGCCGGCACCGGCTCGGAAGTCACCAAATTCACCATCATCACCGACACCCAGACCGACGAGAAAATGCTGATCTCCGGCCTGGCCTGCCTGCCGGCCGCCGCCATCGTCGATTACGAGCTGACCCTGACCAAGCCGTTCCGCCTCACCGCCGACACCGCCATCGACAGCCTGACGCACGCCATCGAGGCTTATGTCAGCCGCAAGGCCAATCTGCATTCCGACGGCCTCGGTCTCAATGCCATGCGCCTGATCTACAAGAACATCCGCGACGTCTGCGCCCAGCCCGACAATCGCAAGGCGCGCGAAGCCATGATGCTGGGCGCGCATCAGGCCGGCATGGCGTTCTCCAACGCCTCGGTGGCGCTGGTGCATGGCATGAGCCGGCCCATCGGCGCGCATTTCCACGTGCCGCATGGTCTCTCCAACGCCATGCTGCTGCCGGCCATCACCGCCTTCTC
>JAQSWP010000067.1 GCA_029266575.1 Alphaproteobacteria bacterium
TTGCGCAGGACGAGCTCTCGGGTCTGCGCACTCGCCGCGCACGCCGCGGCAAACCGCATCCTTCCAGCACCGCCGCCCATCTGCCAAGGTAGGGGCCATGGCCAGTTTGCGTGTCGCGACCTACAACGTGCATTCCTGCATCGGCGGCGATCGGGAGTGCAATCCCGAGCGCACCGTGCATGTGCTGCGCGAAATCGATGCCGATATCCTGGGGCTGCAGGAGGTTGGCGCCGCCGCCTTCGTCGACGAGGCCGACCAGTTCCGCTATCTCGAAAAGCACATGGGCATGCAGGGTATCGCCGGTCCGACCCTGCGGCGCGGCCGCGCCCGCTTCGGCAATGCGGTAATGACCAAGGGCCGCATCATCGAGGCGCAGGTAATCGATCTCACCGTGCTGTCGTTCGAGCCGCGCGGCGCCATCGATTGCCTGATCGAACTGGGCGACCAGACGGTGCGCGTCATCTCCACCCATCTCGGCCTGCTGCCGCAGGAGCGCGGCCGGCAGCTCAAGAAGATCGCCGACCTGATCGCCGAACGGCCGGCGCCGCTCACCGTGCTGCTGGGCGATTTCAACATTTTCGGCCCCGAGCGGCGCTCCCTGACCCGCATTGGCGCGCCGCGGCAACTGCCCAAGCTGCGCAGCTTTCCCGCCCGCCGGCCGCTGATGTCGCTGGACCGGGTATGGACCATTCCCAACGATCCGCTGGTGGAAACCCGGGTGCATCGCACCACCCTGTCCAATATCGCCTCCGACCATTTGCCGATCGTGGGCGAGATCGATCTGCGGCGCGCCCGTGCGGCACTCGAACTGCAGGCCGCCGCCCTTTAAGGCGCGGGGTTGCGCCTTGCCGGCCGGCAACTTACAACATCAGTCTGTCCATCACGGAGCCCCCGATGTCTCCCAACGAAATCGCCCGCGTGCAGACCTATCTGCGGCGTTTGTTCAAGAACGACACCATCTCGATCCAGAAGCCGCGCAAGCCCAACCAGCCGGTCGAAGTGACGGTGGGCGGCGAATTCGTCGGCGTGCTGCATCGCGACGATGACGAGGGCGACATCTCGTGGTCGCTGACCATCACCGTGCTGGAGATCGACCTGCCGCCGGCCGGCGCGGTCCGCTAATAAGAGATATCCACCACTTCGATCTGCTCGACGCCGGCGGGCGTGCGCAGATCGACCGTATCGCCGCGCCGCGCTTTTAGCAGAGCGCGCGCCAGCGGCGACACCCAGCTGATCTTGCCGCCTTCCAGATTGGCTTCGTCGACGCCGACGATGCGCAAGGTGCGCTCGACGTCATGCTGGTCGATATAGGTGACGGCGGCGCCGAAGAATACCTGGTCGCGATTCTTCTGCTGCGCCGGATCGACCACTTCGGCGCTTTCCAGCCGCTTGGTGAGAAAACGCATGCGCCGGTCGATCTCGCGCAGGCGTTTCTTGCCGTAGAGATAATCGCCGTTCTCCGAGCGATCGCCGTTGCCCGCGGCCCAATGCACGATTTCGACGATCTTGGGCCGCTCGACCCGACGCAACTGGCGCAATTCGTCCTGCAGCGCCTGGAAGCCTTCCGGCGTCATGTAGTTCTTGGCGCCGCCCGGGAGACTGGCATCGATCTCTTCGAGATCTTCCTCCTCCGGCGCGTCGCTTTCCTTGGTGAAAGCCTTGCTCATCTCAGACAATAACGCGACAGGTGTCCTACAGTGCCGGCCGGGCGCCGCGCAGCAGCCGGCCCGGCAATTCGCCGGTCCATTCGCCGTTTTCGAAGCTGACCACCCCGTTCTTGATCGTGTAGCGATAGCCATGCGGCGTCTGCAGCAGGCGCGAGCCGCCGGCCGGCAGGTCCTGCACGATCTCGGGCGGGCTGAGCGATAGCGCGTCGAGATCGATCACATTGAGATCGGCGAGATAGCCGGGCGCAATCACGCCGCGATCGAGCCAGCCGACATGGGCGGCGTTGCGCTGGGTATAGCCATGGACGAGCGCCTCGACCGGCACCCGCTTGCCGCTCTTGTTGCCGCGGCTCCACAGCGCCAGGGTCGTGGTCGGGAAGCTGCCGTCGCAGATCGTGCCGCAATGCGCGCCGCCATCGGACAGGCCGAACAGCGTGTTGTCGGCCACCAGCATGGCGTGGGCTACGTCGAGATTGCCGTGCGTGTAGTTGATCAGCGGCTGGTAGATGAGCTGACGCCCGCCTTTCTCGAGAAAGACGTCGTAGGCGTAATCGGTCACGGGCCGGCCGGCGCGCTGCGCTTCGGCCTGCAGCGAGGCCGATTCCTGCGGCTCGTAATCGACCGGATCGGTCATGCGGAACATGCGGTTGAAGCCATGCACGATGCCGGCATTGAGACCAGTGATCGTGCGCGCAGCGTGTTCAGCCAAGATCGCCGCCTTGATCTCCGGCTGCGCCAGCGCGCGCAGGCGTTCCTCAAGTTTCAGACTTTGCGCCAGAGTCTTCCAGGTGCGCGACACCATGAACGGGTTGACGGTGGTGGCGAAGCTCAGGATCAGGCCGATCGGACGCGGCGCCACTTGCGCCTTGACCGACAGGCCGGACGCCACCATGGCTTCGATGCGCTTGAAGATCAGCCGCCAGCGCTCGGGCGCATCGTCGGTCTGCTGTACGGTGAAGGACAGCGGCCGCGTGGCGATCTTCGCCATGGCGGCGATGAGATCGAGTTCGCGGGTGGCGAAATCGTCGTCAGCCGTCAGATAAGCATCGGAGATCAGCTGGATCACGCCCTTGCCGGACCGTGCCATCGCCGCGGCAATGCCGGCCAGCTCGGCTTGCGGGGCGGTGAGCGTGCCGATGTTCTTGCCGGTGCGCGATTTATGAACATGCGTGCGCGACGTAGTGAAGCCCAGAGCACCGGCCGCCATCGCCTGCCCGGTCAGCCGCGCCATCTCGGCGATTTCGGCCTCGCTCGGCTCCTGGGTGTGATCGGCGCCGCGCTCGCCCATGACATAGGCGCGCAAGGCCGCATGCGGCAGATGGGCGCCGACATCGATGGCGAAGCTGCGCTTGGCCAACGCGTCGAGATAGTCGGGGAAGCTTTCCCAGTCCCAGGTCAGGCCTTCGGCCAGCGCCGTGCCCGGAATATCCTCGACGCCCTCCAAGAGGTTGATAAGGAACTCGTGCTTGTCGGGACGCGCCGGTGCGAAGCCGACGCCGCAATTGCCGACTGCGACGGACGTAACGCCATTGACCGATGACGGCGCCAGCACGCTGTCCCACGACACCTGGCCGTCGTAATGGGTGTGGATGTCGACAAAGCCCGGCGTCAGCAACCGGCCTCCGGCGTCGATAGTGCGGTTTGCGGCGCCCGAGACCTTGCCGACCTCGACGATCTTTTCGTCCCGCACGCCGACATCGCCGGAGAATTCCTTGCGGCCGGTGCCGTCCACAATGCGGGCGTCGCGAATGAGTAGATCAAGCATGGGCGTTTCCTCGCGGACGTGTTTGGCCGATTATCGCACCACAATTTTACTTGAACAAATGTTCAAAAATGAGACCGAGCACATAGCCGATGGGGGCGGTGTGTTCGGCAATTGACCCGCAGCTTCGGGCGCGCAAGAATCTGACCCGCATGACCAGCTCAGAGACCACCCCGTCAGTCAAAGCCGCCCTCCGGGCGCTCGACCTGATCGAAGCGTTTGCCGCCACCGGCGGACCACTTTCGCTCAGCGAGCTGGCAGGCAAGATCGACGCGCCGCTGTCGAGCGTACATGGCATTGCTCATACGCTCCAGGCGCGCGGCTACCTCTATCTTCTGGAAAAGAAACGCCGTCTGCGTCCCACCCGCAAGCTTTACGAACTCGCCGCCGCCATGGCACGGCACGACCCGCTGCTGGAACGGCTGCGCCCGTTTCTCACCGAACTGCGCAGCGACACCGGCGAAACGGTCGTTTTGGCGCGGCGCGAGGGCGACGAGGTGGTCTATCTCGATGTCCTCGAAAGCCCGCAGACCATCCGCTACGCCACCCGCCCGGGCGAGCGCAAGCCGATCCATTCCTCCTCGCTGGGCAAGGCGCTGCTGAGCCTGGACACGCGGCAGGATTTCGACGCCTTCGTGCAGCGCTCGCCGCTGGTGAAGGTGACGCCCAATACCATCACCGATGCCGATGCGCTGTGGCGGCAACTGCAGCAGGGCAAGATCGAAGGCTACATCACCAGCCGGGCGGAGAACGTCACCGACGTCACCGCCATCGCCGTGCTGGTGCGCATCGACGGCGAAATCCTGGCGCTGGCGCTGGGCGGCCCGATCGCCCGGTACGAAGCGCGCTTGGCGCAAAACCTGGCCGCGCTGCGCGCCACCGTCGCCCGCTTGCGGCAGGCCGGCATCGTCGAGCCGCATTAACGCAAGGCGGCAGTCGCCTCGCACAGCACCTGCAGGCGCTGCGCCTCGTTCTCCTGCATGCGTCCGATCGGGCCGGCGACGGCGATGCCGACGCCTTCGCCATCGACCCGCAGCGCCACCGCCAGCCCCAGCACGTCGGAAACGTTCTCGCCCATGGTGCGAAAGAAGCCACGCCGGCGGCCATTCTCGATATCGGCCGCGAGGCGGGCGCGGTCGGTAATGGTGTTGGCAGTGACGGCCGTCATCGGCAGGCGCGCCACCAGCTTGGTGTAGTCGGAGGTCTTCAGCAGGCTGAGGCAGGCCTTGCCCAGCGAGCTCGAATGCAGGGGTTTCAGCGCGCCGATCTCGGCCGCGAAGCGCACCGGGTAGGTGCCTTCGACCACGTCGATATACAGCACGTCGCCGCCCAGCCGCTTGCCGCATACCGCCGTCTCGCCGGTCTCGTGCTGGATGCGCTGGAGCACCGGCCGGATCCTGGCCAGCAGCGGATCGGCCGCCAGGATGCGGGCGGCGGCGTCGAGCAGGCGGCGGGTGGGAAAGATCAGCTTGTCGCTGGCATAGAGATAGCCGCGCGCCTGCAGGGTCTTCACCAGCGCGTGGCAGGAGCTGACCGGCGCGCCGATGGCCTCGGCCAGGTCGGACAGGCGCATCGGCCCGTCGGCGCGGGCGAACGCCTCAAACAGGTCCAGCGTGCGCTGGACCATGGGCACCTGTTCGTCGCCGTTCTCTCGCATCCCCCGACCGCGCCTAGAGCGGATCATGGTTTGATGGAAGCGCTTTCGCTTCCATCAAACCATGTGAATCCGCTCTATTCCTTAATGTTTAGAGCAAATTCACAGGGACTGACGGAATCCAGGCGATTCCGTCAGTCCCTGATTTGCTCTAGGTTCGTCGCGCGGCAAGACTATCAGCGTCCGGGCGCGGCGGTGTGCTCGATATGCTCTTCCGCCATGTCCCAGATGAAACGCGTGGTCTGCTCGACCTGCTCTTCCAGGATATGCCCGACCAGGCCGGCGGCGCGCGCGACGATGGCGATGCCGCGAATGGCCGCGATGGGAATATCCATGTCGGACAGGATGGCGCCGATGGCGCCGGTGGCGTTGATGGTGATGTGCTTGCCATAGGCCTTGTCGACCTCGCGCGCGAAGAGCCGCAAGGCCGCGATATGCTTGCCGGCCAGGCCCTGCTTTTCCGCCACGCCCAGCAACACCGGCGAGCGCGGATCGTCGGGGCGGTGCAGATGGTGGCCGAAGCCCGGCAGCAGCAGCTTCTGGCTGCGATAGCGCTGCGCGGCCTCAGTGGCGGCCTTCTCGACTCCGTCCGGCGAGGCCACGAGCTGGCGCACCAGGCGGGCGCTGTCCTCGATGGTGCCGATGAACTGGCTGCCGACGCCCAGCAGGCCGGCGGCAATGGCGCCTTGCGACGCTTCCGGCGCCGAGACGATGGTCATGCGGGCGACGATGGCCGAGGGCGTCAGGCCGTGCTCCATCAACGTCACCAGGATCGCATCCAGCACCGCGCTTTCCTGCGGGGTGGGCAGGCGCGCCATGATCTGGTGGAAGAACATGGTGGTGAAGTTCATCTTGCCGACGACCTCGTCCAGCAGGTCGAGATTGCGGACGAAAATCTTCTCATTGGTGTGACGGGCAATCGCGGTTTTGGGTACGGCGGCCATGGGAACTCTCCTCAATAGTCAGGCGGCAAGCGGCGTCTGGCGACGCAGGATCAAGCTCCAGTCGCTTTCCATCACGGTTTCGCCGCGCTGGTTGACGGCGGTGCGGCGCAGCACCACCGAGCCGCGATCGTTCTTGGCGCCGGGTTTCTTTTCCGCCACTTCCAGCACGACATGGATGGTATCGCCGATCCTGGTCGGCCGCCGCCAGCGGCATTGCAGGTTGGCCAGGCCCAGAATGGTGCGCTCCATCGCCTTCATCACCGGCAGGCGCGTTGAGAGGCCTGAGACGATCGACAGCACCAGCAGGCCATGGGCGATGCGCGCGCCATGCGGCGTGGTGGCGGCGTATTCGGCGTCGGTGTGCAATGCGTTGTAGTCGCCCGACAAGCCGGCGAAGGAAACGATATCGGACTCGGTGACGGTGCGGCCGGCGGTCTTGAACTTGTCGCCGATGGTCAGCGTCTCGAAATGGACCTCGTAGGTCTCGATATCCTGCAATACGCTCATCTTCACTTGTCCTTCCTGGCTTTCGGCCGGTCGCCGAAGGCCGACAGGCCCAGCAACTCGCGCCCGATGATGAGAATCTGGATTTCCGAGGTGCCCTCGGGGATCAGCCCGCCGCGCGTGTCGCGGAAGATGCGCTCCAGCGGCAGGTCGGTGCTGTAGCCCGAGCCGCCATGCACCTGCAGCGCCAGGCTGGCGACTCTATGGGCGGACTCCGTGCAGAATTTCTTGGCGATGGCACATTCCAGCCGGGCCGTGCGGCCGGCATCCAGCGCTGCGGCCGCATCGCGGCACAGCAGGCGCGAGGCGCGGACGAGCGTGACCATCTCCGTGAGCATGCCCTGCACCAGCTGGAATTCGCCGATCGGCCGGCCGAACTGCACGCGCGTCCTGGCGTATTCGATCGACAAGTCCAGCGCCTTCTGCGCCGCGCCCACCGCGCCGGCCGAAACGCTGAGCCGGCCTTCGTTCAAGGTCGTGAGGATGGTCTTCAGCCCGCCGCCGATCTGACCGACCAGCCGCGAGCGCGGCACTTTCGTGCCGTCGAAGACGATCTCCGAAGTGCCGGTGCCGCGCAGGATCATGGTCTCCAGCGGCCGCACCGTGTATTGCGCCTCGCTCCTGTCGACGATCAAGGCGGCGGGGCCTTTGGGCGCGCCATCGGGCGAGACGACCTGCGCCAGCACGACGCCGAAATCGCCCGCCGCATTGGTGATCCACTGCTTGGTGCCGCGCAGTTCGAAATGGTCGCCGCGGTCGATGGCGCGGGTTTCGATCGAGCTGGCGTCGGAGCCGTGGTTGGGTTCGGTGATGGCGACGAAGACGCGGCGCTGGCCGGCCAGTAGCGGCTTCAGGTAGCGCTGCTTCTGCTCTTCATTGGCGTGCGCATTGAGCAGGCCGGCAATCATGTTGGCGACGTTCATCAGCGCCCGCAGGCCCAGCCACTGGTGGCCCGCCGCCTCCATCAGGATCGTCATGTCGGTGTAGCTGGCGCCCTGCCCCCCGTCTTCCTCGGGCAGCATTGGGCCGATATAGCCGAACTCGGCCAGCTTGGGCAGCAGCTGCCAGGGAAACTCGCCGCCCTTCTCGGCTTGGGCGATGAAAGGCGTGGCTTCGCGCTCGAGAAAGCGCTCGGCGTTCTCCTTCAGCATCTGCTGCTCGTTGGTCAACTGGCTCATTTTCCCTGCCTTCGAAAGTCGGCGGCGCTCAGCGCACCCACAACACCAGTTGCGGCACGGCCATCAGCAGCCCGATGGTGACGATCTCGGCGCCGATGAACGGCGTGACGCCGCGGAACACCTGCGATACCGGCATCTTGCTGATCGAACTGGCGACGAAGCAGTTCATGCCGAACGGCGGCGTGATCAGCCCGATCTCGACCGTCTTGGTCAGGATGATGCCGAACCAGATCGGGTCGTAGCCAAAGCGCAAGATCATCGGAAAGACGATCGGCAGCGTCAGCACCAGAATGGCGAGCTGATCCATGAAGCAGCCAAGGAAGATGTAGATCATGATCATGATGGTGAAGATGATCCAGGGCGCGATGCCCAGCCCGTCGACATAGGCCAGCAGCGCCTGCGGCGTGCCGGTGAGCGTCATGAAATAGCTGAAGAGATGGGCGCCGACGATGATGGTGAAGATCATCGCCGTGGTGGCGACGGTGCGCGAGAGCGCTTCCTTCAATGCCGCCCAGCTCTGGCCGCGCAGAAACCAGAAGGCCAGCACCACCGCCCCCGCGGCGCCGACGGCGGCCGATTCGGTAACGGTGACGATACCGGAATAGAGCCCGCCGATCACCAGCGCGAACAGCACCACCATCGGCCAGATGTTGCGCAGCGCCACGATGCGCTCGCCCCAGCCGTGACGCTGCGTGCGTGGCGCGGCGCCGGGAACGTATTTGGCCCAGAGGATGATGGTGACGGCATAGGCCACCACGGTGATCAGCCCGGGAACGATGCCGGCCACGAAGAGCTGGCCGACCGAGGTTTCCGTCAGGATGCCGTAGATCACCATGATGACGCTGGGCGGGATCATGATGGCGAGCGTGCCGGCCGAGGCGACGGTGCCGATGGCGAGGCCGGGCGAGTAGCCCGCACGCAGCAATTCCGGCGTGACGGACTTGGACAGCGCCGCCGTCGACGCCGTCGAAGAGCCGGACACCGCGCCCAGGCCGGCGGCCGCCAGCACGCCGGCGATCGCCAGCCCGCCCGGCAGATGGCCGACCCATTTGTTCATGGTGGCGAAGAGGTCGGAGGTGATGCGGCTTGAGGCCAGCATCTCGGCCATCAGCACGAACAGCGGGATGGCGGTCAGGATCCACGATGCCGACTGGCGATAGGGCGTGACGGCAACGATGCCCATCAGCGAATCGACGCCGCCGACCACATAGATGCCGACGATCCCCGCCAGGCCCATGGCGAAGCCGATCGGCATGCCGATCAGCATCAGCACGGCCAGCAGCAAGACGACCAGCGCAACGGTCATGGCGCGGTCTCCGGCGGCAGTGGCTGGTTCATGGCTTTCACGGTCGAGAGCGTCTGCAGCAGCAGGCGGATCAGAATCAGCAATCCGCCGATCGGCACCACGACCAGCGCCGTCCATTGCGGGAGCGGAATGGTGCGCGAGACCTCGTAATCCATGCGCAGGCTGAACAGGGTTTCCGTGGCGCTGGCGTAGATGACGAAAGCCCAGAAAGCGATCGAGGCAATGAAGATGATCAGGTCGACGGCCTGTTTGGACCGCCCCTTGAACACGACGTAGAGCAAATCGACGCGGATATGTCCGTCGTTGCGCTGGAGGGCCGCGATGGCGAAGAACACCATGCCCGGCATCAGATAGGTCTCGGTGATGGCGACCACCTCGCCCAGCGGATCGTTCAGCACGTAGCGGGTGACGATCTGCACCACCACCAGCGCCAGCAATACGGCCAGGGCCCATTGCGAGATGGCGGCGAAGAAATCCTCGACGCGCGCGAACCAGCCGCCCGAGGGCGGCTTTTCGCTGTCAGGCGCCATGATCTGTTTGCCTTTGCCTAGGCGGCGGGAACGCGCTTGATCGCTTCGCGGAAGTTCTTCAGCACTTCATCGCCCGGCAGGTTCTTGGCCTTCATGTCGGCCACCCACTTGCCATAGAGCGGCTCAAGCGTCTGCTTGACCTTGGTCTGCTCGGCTTCCGGCAGCTTGATGATTTCCACGCCCGACTTGGCGTAGCCGTCGATCAGTTCCTGGTTGCTGTCGTCGAAATACTTGCCCATGCGCAGATTGGCCTCGAGATTGGCCTTTTCGAAAGCGGCCTTCACATCGGCCGGCCACCGGTCCCAGGCACGGAGGTTGACCGAGTACGGCGCATAGAACGAAGTGATGTCGAAGCCGATGGTGAAATACTTCGAGACTTCGTGGATGCGATAGGACTGCGCTGCCGAGGTCGGGAAGATGGCGCCGTCGACGGTGCCGAGCTGGATCGCCTGGTAGGCTTCGGGGCTCGGCACGTCCACCGGCACCGCACCCAGCATGCGCACGGCGTCGTCCTGATAGGAGCCGGCGGAGCGCAGCTTCATGCCCTTCATGTCGGCGACGGAACGAATCGGCTTTTTGCTGGTGAAGATGTTGTAGGTCGAAGTCATGGTGCCCCAGAGCAGGCGGATGCCGTTGCGCTGGTAGTCTTCCTTCTGGATCGCCGACTTCATCGACGCCTCGTAGAAGGCCTGGCCGCCGACATGCGAAGAGCTGAACATGTTGGGCAGGCTGTGCACCGACGACAGCGGCATCTTGCCTTCGAAGAAGGTCGGCGGCACGTAGGCGATGTCGGTGGCGCCGCTCTGCAGCAGCGTCAGCATGTCCTTGAGCTTGCCGAGCTGCTCGGCGCCGAAATACTGGAACTTCACCTTGCCGCCGGAAAGCTCGGTGACGCGCTCCATCCACCACTTGGTGCCGTGATTGGCGATATTGTGCTTGGGCGGGAAGGAGTCGGCGACCTTGATGGTCACTTCCTGCGCCGAGGCGCGCACACCGGTGCCGGCCACAGCCGCACCCATCACGAGACCACCGAAAGTCCGTCTGCTGATCTTGCTCATGTTCCCTCCCAAAGGGTGCTGGCGCGGAAACATAACTTTCCGCGATTTATTCGCTTTTCTAAAAGAAATTTCTATATGCTGAATTTTTTCTTGTCAACGCACCAAAGCGGCCGCAAAACACCCAAAACGAGGCTCGGAAGGATTTGGCCATGGACGAAGCACTGCCTTGCGCCGGTCTGCGCGTGGTCGATCTCAGCCAGGGCATGGCCGGACCCAATTGCGGCATGCAGTTCGCGGCCTATGGCGCGGAAGTCATCAAGATCGAGCCGCCGGACGGCGACTGGGTGCGCCGGCTGGGCCGCATGTACGAGGATCACTCCGCCCTGTCGCTGGCGGTCAACCGCGGCAAGCGGTCGATCGCCCTCGACCTCAAGAAGCCGGAAGCGGTCGAGATCGTGCGCAAGCTGGTCGCCAGTGCCGATGTGCTGCTGGAGAACAACCGGCCCGGCGTCGCCGAGCGGCTGGGGTTGGGCTGGAAGCAGATGAGCGCGCTTAATCCCAAGCTCATCTACGTGTCGATGACCGGCTTCGGCCAGACCGGACCCTACGCGCAGCGCGTCTCCACCGACACGATCGGCCAGGCCTGCTCCGGCATGATGTCGCTGACGCGCGACGGCGAAGGCAAGCCGATGAAGATCGGCTTCCTGGTGATCGACGCGGTGGCCTCGCTCTATGCTTTCCAGGCAGCGACCATGGCGCTGCTGCAGCGGCAGAAAACGGGGCGCGGGCGCTATGTCGATGCCAGCCTGATGGACGCGGCGACGGCGCTGATCGGCTACAAGTTCATCGAGACGGCGCTGGAAGGCGACAACCCGCAGCCGCTCAACGTGCCGGCCGGCAACTACCGCACCAAGGACGGCTGGATCTCCATCACCATGATGCGCGAGGCGCAGTTCGTCGACATCTGCAAGGTGCTGGGGCTGGAAGAGGTGCCGAAGGATCCGCGCTTCGACAGTTTCAAGACCCGCGCCGCCAATGCGCGCGAAGTGACGGCGATCCTGGCCGACAGGATCAGAACCGACACGACGGCAAACTGGCTCAAGAAGATGCAGGATGCCGACGTGCTGGCCTCACCGATCCATTCGCTGAGCGACGTGGCAAATGACGAGCACATCGTGGCGACCGGGCGCATGGCGCGCTACGAACAGCCCGGCGTCGGCACATTGACCATGCCGGCTTTGCCTGGCAGCGCGCCGATCCAGGACGGACCGCGTTCGCCGGCGCCGGCGATTGGCGCGCAGACCAGGGACATACTGGCGGAGCTCGGATATGCCGGCAGCGATATCGAGCGGCTGATCGCCAGGCGCATCGCGGTCGCGAAATAGGAGACCGGAATGGGACTGGCGTTCGACGATATCGAGCAAGGCCGCGAGTATCCGACCTTCTCGCGCACCGTCACCGAAGCCGATCACTCGCTGTTCATCGGCTTCGCGCGCATGACGCTGCCGATCTTCAACGACGAGACCTATGCCCGCACCACCGCCATCGGCAGCCGCATCGCGCCGGGCTTCATGACCTGCTCGATCGTGGCCGGCATGATGGAAAGCGTGCTGGGGCGCTCGACGCTCGCGGGTCTCGGCATGGACGAGATGCGCTTCCCCAATCCGGTGCGGATTGGCGACACCATCCGCGCCCGCATTCTGGTGGCGGAAAAACGCTCGCTGTCGGACGGGCAGCGCGGCATGGTCACACTGCAGATCAAGACCTTGAACCAGCGCGATGAAATCGTGCTGCAGTTCGTCGCCAAGGTGATGCTGAGCCTGAAGGAGCCGCCGCTGGCCTAGGCTTGCCGCCATCGGTGGGCGCTGCCATCATTGCTGCAACGATTTCGGAGGACGCCATGAACAAGCCCATCCGTCTTGAGAGCGAACCCAAGGTCAGCGGCAAGCTCGCCCATGCCACCGACGCCACCGCATCCTACGTGCCGGGCCGGCGCGATTTCCTGAAATACAAGGATCTGCTGGTGAAGGACGCCACCGATGGCGTGATGCGGGCGCAGATCATGAAGGCCACCGCCGGCATGACCGAGCCCACCGGCTGGCATTATCACACCTGCGAGGCGCAGTTCATCTACGGGCTGAAGGGCTGGGTCGATCTGGAGTTCGAGGACGGCCGCACCATTCGCGTCAAGGCCGGCGAATCGCTGCTGATCCCCGGCGGCATGAAGCACAACGAGACGGCAATGTCGGACGATTTCGAATTGCTGGAAGTCTCGGTGCCGGCCGACATGGGCACGGTGGCCTGCGACAAGCCGGGGCAGTTGGGCTGACACACTCCTCCGTCATGCTGAGCGAAGCGAAGCATCTTGCTCGCTTCGGTCACCACCGGCCGGATTGAGACAAGATCCTTCGCTACGCTCAGGATGACGGAAGGGGCGTCAGTGCCCAGCCTTCGGCGTCTCCATCAGTTCGACCAGCACGCCACCCGAGTTCTTCGGATGCACGAAGATCACCGGCGTGCCATGGGCGCCGATGCGGGGCTCGCCGTCGTTCAGCACCGTGGCGCCCTTGGCGACCATATCGTCGCGGGCAGCGATGATGTCGGGCACCTCGAAGCAGACATGGTGCTGGCCGCCGGCCGGATTCTTCTTGAGGAAATTCGCCAGCGGCGATTTCTCGCCATAGGGCTCGACCAATTCGAGTTGCGCGTTGGGCAGGTCGACGAACAGCACCTTGACGCCCTGCGCTTCCATGACGAAGGCCTTGCCGATTTTGGTGGCGCCATAAAGGTCGCGATACATGGCGGCGGTCTTCTCCACCGACGGGGTGGCGATGCCGATATGGTTCAGGCGGCCGATCATCTTCTGCTCCACTGAAAGAATTTCGCGCCCGTCCTAGCAGGTCTTTTCGACCCGGGCCATCGGACGGAACGGCGCAGTTCATGCGCTCGCCGCGGGCTGTTTTGCTCTCGAATTCGCCATATCCTTCCGCATGTCGGCTCGCGTGGAAATCGCAAGTATCCATCGCAGCCGCAGCGGTCCTAAAATCGGGCACGGCCCGCGTTTTCGGCCGCCAAGGGGCAAAAGCCAGTGAGTCTGCCGTCGATCCCGCCCGACTATCTCGATATCAAGGCCGCGTCGCCCGACTGGTTCCGCTGGGCGCTCGGCCAGGAGCGCAGCTCGCACATCGTCACGGTCGAGAGCTGCCCGATCCATTATCTGCTGTGGCCCGGCAAGACGCCGGAAGCCAACCAGCGCGGCATCCTGCTGGTTCATGGCGGCGGCGCGCATGCCAATTGGTGGAGTTTCATCGCCCCCTATTTCACCCGCGACTTCAGAGTAGCCGCCATCGATCTCTCCGGCATGGGCGACAGCGGCCGGCGGCAGGACTACTCCTCCGAACCTCGACCTACGGGCCGGCGCTGGGCGGTGCGGTGATCGTCGATTCGCCGATCCGCTCGCCGGAAGCCGAGGCCAGAGATCCGCGCCCGCCGCCGCCGATGGGCAACAAGAAAACCTACGCCACGTTCGACGAAGCGCTGGCCCGCTTCCGGCTGATGCCGGCGCAGCCCTGCGAAAACGACTACATCGTCGAATTCATCGCCCGCCATTCGCTGAAACCGGTCGAGGGCGGCTGGGCGTGGAAATTCGATGCCGACGGCATGGGCTCGCGCCGCTTCGGCGAGCCGTTCCGCGAATATCTGCAGGCAGTGCGCTGCCGCGCGGCGCTGATCTTTGGCGAGAAGAGCAAGCTGGTCTCCCGCCGCACCGCCTCCTACATGTCCTCGCTCATGGGACCGCAGGCGCCGGTGGTGGAAATCCCCGAGGCCGAGCATCACGTCATGCTCGACCAGCCGATCGCCTTCGTCGCCGCCGTGCGCATGCTGCTGGAAAGCTGGGTCCGCGCCGAATAGGCGCTACTGCCTACGCTTCCATTCGCGAATGACGTTCAGGAACGCCTCGCCATAGGTGCGCAGCTTGGCTTCGCCGACGCCGTAAATGGCGCGCAGTTGCGCTGCCGTCACCGGCGCATGCTCGGCCATCTCGACCAGGGTACGGTTGGTGAAAACCGTCGCTCTCGGTCAGCGCCAGCCCGCCAAAGCCCGAAGCATCGGGCTGAACATGCCCGGCGGCGGCGAGCTGACGCAGGATCGAGCGCCATTGCCGGGCATCGTGCTCGACACCCACGCCGAAGGTCGGCAGCGCGTCATGGCCAAGCTGGACCACCCGTTCCGTCTTCTCGCCGCGCAGAATGGCGATCAGATGCTCGGCGCCGAAACGCTGGCCGGTGCGCGCCATCGCCGACAGCATCTTGCGCGCCGACGTCGTGCCGTCGATGCGTTTGGGCGGCGTGCGGCAGAGATCGCAGTTATTGCAGGGATCGCAGGTCTCGCCGAAATAGGCCAGCAGGGTCTGGCGCCGGCAGCGCGGCGATTCGCACAATGCCAAGAGCGCGTTCAGACGCTGCCGGTCGGCGCGTTTTTTCATGTCGTCGGCGACGCTGTCGTCGATCTGGCGGCGACGCAACATGATGTCGTCCAGCCCGTACAGGGTGAGCGTGCTGGCGGGCGCGCCGTCGCGGCCGGCGCGGCCGATCTCCTGCCAATAGCTCTCGACCGTCTTGGGCATGTCGGCATGGGCGACGAAACGCACGTCGGGCTTGTCGATGCCCATGCCGAAAGCGACGGTGGCGCAGACGATGAGGTCGTCCTCGCGCAGGAAGCGATCCTGCGCCGCCTCGCGTTCGGCCGTCTCCATGCCGGCGTGATAGGCCACCGCCGACAGCCCGGCATCGGCGAGCCACTCCACCACCTGGCCGGTGCGATTGCGCGAGGCGCAATAGACGATGCCGCTTTCGCCCTTGTGGCGCAGCGCCAGTTCGACGATCTGCCGCCGCGCGTTCTGTTTGGGCGCCATGGCCAGATGCAGATTGGGCCGGTCGAAGCTGGCGACGAAAATCTCCGGCGCGCGCTTGAAGAGATTCGTACAAATGTCGGTACGTGTCGCCTGGTCGGCGGTGGCGGTCAGCGCCAGCACCTGCATCTGCGGCAGGCGCGCGCCGAGCAAGGCGATCTGCCGGTATTCCTGGCGGAAATCGTGGCCCCATTCGACCACGCAATGGGCCTCGTCCACCGCCAGCAGCCATGGCTTGATTTGCGCCAGCAGATCGAGCGTGTCCTCGCGCGTCAGCCGCTCCGGCGCCAGGTAGAGCAGGCGCAGCTCACCCTTGGCCAGGGCATTCTCGACGCGCCGGTTCTCCTGCCAGTCATTGGCCGAGCTGAGGCTGGCAGCGGCAATGCCCATGGCACGCAGCGCCGTCACCTGCTCGCGCATCAGCGCCAGCAATGGGGAGACCACCACCACCAGCCCGTCGCGATGCGCGCCGGGAAGCTGGTAGCACAAGGACTTGCCGCCGCCGGTCGGCAACACGGCCAGCACGTCCCTGCCGGCCAGTATCGCCTGCAGGATCGGCTCCTGCACCGGGCGCAGCCCGCCGAAGCCGAACACGGTGCGCAGCGTGTCGTGAATGGAATCGATGGCAAAAACCCCCAAGGACGCTGGCGCAAAGTAGCGCATGCGAATCGCTTGTCGAGAGCGGCGCCTGTGGACGAATGGCCGGTCTGGCCGTATGGTCCGCCGCATCATGGCCGACCCCACAGCGCCGCAGACTTTCCGGCTCAAGCTGAGCGTGGGCGATCTCGCCATCGACACGCCCGTCAGCGTGCCGGGCGGCGCGATGCAGCCGGAGACCGTGCTGCCGACATTGCAGAAAGTGATCAATGCGATGGTCGATGCGGCGGAAGCCCGCGAGACATCCGCCGGCCGCGAGATTTCCTGCCGCAAGGGCTGCGGCGCGTGCTGCCGGCAGCTGGTGCCGATATCGCGCACCGAAACGCGGGCCATGCGGGCGCTGATTGCCGCCCAGCCGGCGGAGCGACGCGACGCCCTGCGCCAGCGCTTCGACGCGGCGGCCGTTCGAGTGCGGGACGCGGGCCTGTCCGAAGCGCTGCTCGATCCAGCGAAAAGACAGGGCAGGACCGATCGCGAACTCAGCCTCGCCTATTTCGCCTTGCGCATTCCCTGTCCTTTCCTTGAACAGGAAAGCTGCTCCATTCATCCGGATAGGCCGCTGGTCTGCCGTGAGTATCTTGTTACCTCGCCGGCTGCGGCCTGCGCCAATGCCGGTCAGGAAGGCGTGGTGACAGTCGCGGTGCCCAAATTCTCTCTGGGCGCGCGCGGGCTGGAGGCGGCAACGCCATCGGAGAATACGCTGGCTGACTGGATTCCCCTGGCGCTGGCGCTGGAGCGGCCGCCGCCGAAGCAGCCGCGCTCGTTGCCCGGCACCGACTGGATCAAGCGCTTCTTCAATGTCGCCCAAGCCGGCAGGGATGCCTGAAGCCTGGCTTTCGAATAGAATGACAGGAACGCGCGCCGCCCCAACGACACCAGCGGCGCCCGAGGAAACCAAGATGATCCGCACGGCCGTCGCCCGGTCGCTCGCCCTTGCCGTCCTGTCGAGCTTCGCCCTGCCAGCCGTTGCCATCCTGGCGCCTGTCGCTTACGCCTATGACGAGCAGGCGCGCTATTTCGAGCGCGAGGAAATCGAGCAGCTCACCGCGCCTATCGCGCTCTATCCCGATCCGCTGCTGGCGCAGATTTTGGCGGCATCCGCCTATCCCGACGAAATCGCCATGGCGCTGCGCCATGTCGAAAGAAGCGGCGATGCCGATATCGAGCGGCAGGACTGGGATGCCTCGGTGCGGGCAGTGGCGCGCTATCGCGAGGTGCTGGACTTCCTGGCGCGCGATCTGGAATGGACCCAGGCGCTGGGCATCGCCAACGTCAACCAGCCCGACGACATCGCCGACGCCATCCAGCGCTGGCGCCTGCAGGCCTACGATCTCGGCAGCCTGCGCACCAATTCGCAGCAGATCGTCTACGTCGATAGCGGCTACGTGCGTATCGTGCCGGCGCAACAGGACTACGTCTACGTGCCGCGCTACGACCCGGAAGTCATCTACGTCACGCGCTATGTTGCCGGAACGGCGCCGTTTCTTTTTTTCGGCCCGCGCTACGTCTATGGCGCGTGGTTCGACAAGGATTGGGATTGGGGCCGGCGGCGCATCTACTATTGCAATCGCGACTATTGGCGCAACGGACGCCCCGTATTCCATCCGCAGTTCGACAGGGTGCATGTCGATCGCAACCGGCACTGGCAGCCCGACCGCGTGCGCTTCAAGCCGCCGGAAAAGCCCGCGCTGCCGCCGCGTTTCGTGCAGACCAAAATCCCCTCGCCGCCGCCGGAGGTGAAGGCCGGCACCCCTCGCAACACGCATCCGCCGCAGGCCAACCAGCCCATCGTCCGCCGCGGCCCGGGCGACGAGAAGAACGCTGCGCCCCCCACCGGTGGCCGGGGCAAGCAGGCGGAACAGCCTATGCATAAGAGATTCAGCACCGGCAAGCAGGGCCAGCCGCCAGCGTCAGCTCCGGCCAAAGCGCCAGCAGCAGCACCCGCGCCGGCAAAGGCCACGCCGCCGGCCGAACAGCCCAAACCCCAGCCGCAAGCGCAGCAGCCACAGCAAAAGCAGCAGCAGCGAAGCCGCGAGGATGAGTTGCTACAGCAGCAGCGCGGCCCGCGCCGCTGACAAGGCAGCTATCGCCTCGCCTCAGCGGCCAGTTCGTGTGGCGGGAAATCGTCGACGGCGATGACCTGTTCCAGCAACGCCTCGGCGTTTAGCAGGCGATCCTGCTCCTCCGCCGAAAGCACACCGCGACTGACGGCCTCCTCGACATCGCCGATTTTGGCTTCGCGCAGCTTGCGCCGCAGCGGCGCGGCCTCCTGCGCTACCGCGAACGCCCGCTCGAGCACGGCAATGGCATCGCCGTCGCTACCGGGATAGATGCCCGGCGTCAGCCGGTCGCGTTGCAGCGAGGGCTGCAGCAGGATGTTGGCGCAAGCTCTGGCCAGCGCATCCGAAGGCCCATCGCGCTCGAAACCGAACGGAAACGCCACCATACGCACCGACCACGCAACCCAGCGGGCCGGATGGTTGCGCAGCACGCCGGCGAATGCTGCCGCGATGCGCGCTTCGCCCGCTGCCATTGCGTAGTCGACCAGCGGCAGATCATCCTGGTGCGAGCCTTCGTCGATCCAGCGCTTGAGCACGGCAGACAGCAGATAAAGCTCCGACAGGACGTCGCCCAGCCGCGCCGACAGCATCTCGCGGAATTTCAGCGAACCGCCCAGGCTAAGCAGCGACAGATCGGAGAGCAGCGCGAAAGCCGAGGCGTAGCGGCCCAGCGCCTTGAAATGATGATCGATGCCGTCGATGCCGACAGCGGGCGCTGTCAGCCCACCGGTCCAGCCGCGTCCCAGGGTGCGGAAAAAATTGCCGGTGGCATGGCGCACATGGCCCCAGAACGCCTTGTGGAAACGCTCGATGCCTTCGTTCTCGTCGGCTGCTTCCAGCGCCAGGATTTCCTCCAGCAGGAAGGGATGGCAGCGAATGGCGCCCTGGCCGTAGATCATCAGATTGCGCGTCATGATGTTGGCGCCCTCGACCGTGATGCCGATCGGGATGGCGCGATAAAGCGCGCCGAGATAATTGTTCGGCCCGTCGATCACCGCCTTGCCGGCATGCACGTCCATCGCATCGTTGACGCTTTCGCGCATGCGTTCGGTGGCGTGGTATTTCAGGATCGCCGAGATGACGGCAAGCTTGCGGCCTTCGTCGAGCCCGGCGCAGGTCAGCCGCCGCGCCGCATCCAGCGTGTAGGCATTGACGGCGATCGCGGCGAGCTGCTCCTGCACGCCCTCGAAGCGGCCGATCTCGATGCCGAACTGGCGGCGCAACCCGGCATAAGCGCCGGTGGTGCGCGCCGATAAGGCAGTGCCGGCCGCCGACAGCGATGGCAAGGAGATGCCCCGCCCCACGGCCAGCGCGCTCATCAGCATCTTCCAGCCCTGGCCGACGCGCTGCTCGCCGCCGATCACCGCATCCAACGGCAGGATGACGTCGACGCCCTTGTTGGGGCCGTTCTGGAATTTCTGCATCGACGGCAGATGGCGCCGGCCGATCTCCACGCCCGGCGCATCGGTCGGCACCAGCGCGACGGTGATGCCGATGTCTTCCGTCTCGCCCAGCAAATGGTCGGGATCTTCGAGCTTGAAGGCGAGCCCCATCACCGTCGCCACCGGCCCCAGGGTGATATAGCGCTTGTGCCAGTTGAGCCTGATCGCCAATTCGTTGCTGCCCTCGCGGCGGATCACCACGCCCGTGTCGGTCATTGCGGCGGCATCGGAACCGGCCTGCGGGCTGGTCAGCGAGAAGCACGGGATCTCCCTTCCATCGGCCAGGCGCGGCAGGTAATGCTGGCGCTGCGCATCGGTGCCGAACTGCATCAGCAATTCGCCCGGCCCCAGCGAGTTGGGCACCATGATGGTGACAGCGGCCGTGATCGAGCGGGTCGAGACCGTGCGCACCACTTCGGAATGGGCATAGGCCGAGAAGCCCAAGCCGCCGAATTCCCTGGGGATGATCATGCCGAAGAATTTGTTGGCCTTGATGAAATCCCAGACGTCGGGCGGCAGATCGCCCAGCTCCCAGGTGATCTTCCAGTCGTCGAGCATGGCGCAGAGCTGTCGCACCGGTCCGTCGAGGAAGGCCTGTTCCTCGGCGGTCAAGGTCGCGGGCTTGGTATCGAGCAAACGCTGCCAGTCGGGCGAGCCGGTGAAGAGCTCGGCGTCCCACCACACGTCGCCCGCCTCCAGCGCATCGCGTTCGGTGTCGGACAGGCGCGGCAGCACGGTCTTGGCCCAGCGATAGATCGGCGCCGTCAGCTTCGATTTGACGAAGGAGGCAGAGGCCGGCGTCTGGTAGCTCATGATGTCTCCTGGCAGGCGGCAAACGCCTCACCGGCGCAAACGTGCCCTGCGAGGGATGCCTATTCTATCTCAGCCGAGGACGGATAGAATGTCGGCAGAACCGATGGAACATCGAGCATGAGCTCCCGCCCCCCGCTTTCCGGCCCCAGCGTCTGGCTGGGCAAAGACATGGTCGCTTCGCCGCGCTGGCTGCGCGAATTGGATTCGCGCGTGCTGGAGGAGATCGCCATCGCGCTACAGGCTGCAAAGCAGCGCCAGCTGCGCTGGGACCAGGTGCGGCGGGAGGATTTCGCCACGCCTGCGATCGTCGCCTTGATGGAAGACGTCGCCGAGGAGCTGGAGAACGGCAGCGGCATCGTCAAAATCCGCACGCTGCCGGTGGAAAAATACAGCGACGCCGATCTGCGTCTGCTCTATTTCGGCCTCGGCTGCGTGCTGGGCCGGCCGGTGTTCCAGAATCCGCGCGGCGAGCTGATGCGCGATATCCGTGACGAGGGCGGCGATCTCGGCAAGCGTTACGGGCAGATCGACACCAAGGACGGCACGGGCCCGTTCCTGTCCTCCTATGCGCGTACGCTGTCGAACGGAAAATTGCGCTTTCACACCGACCGCACCGACGTGGTCGGCCTGCTCTGCGTGCGTCAGGCGGCTTCAGGCGGCATCAGCAAGCTGGTCTCGACCGGCGCCATCCACAACGCCTTGCTGCAACGGCGGCCCGATATTTTGGAGACGCTATTCCAGGATTTCTGGCGCAGCCGGCTGGGCGAAGAGTCGGATAAGGCCGAGACGGTCTATCCGCTACCGATCTTCGGCCTGCGCGAGGGCAAGCTCACCAGCCACTATTCGCTGACCTATATCGAAGCGGCGCAGATGGTGGCCGCGGTGCCCAAGCTGACGGCGCTGCAGAAGGAAGCCATCGAGCTGCTGATGGCGACGGCGGAGGAGCTCAGCTTCGAGATGGTGCTGGAGCCGGGCGACATCCAGTTCATCAACTCCCACGTCACCTATCACGGCCGCACCGAATTCACCGACGATCCGCAGAACCGCAAGGACCGCCTGCTGCTGCGCCTCTGGCTGTCGATGCCCAATTGCAGGGCGTTGCCAGTGGGGCAGGAAGTGCTGTGGGGCAATATCGAGGCGGGCGAGAAGCGCGGCGGCATCGGCCAGCGGCCGGCGCCGCCGTCACACGCCTGATTTGAGCAGCTTTTTGCATTCTTTCGGCGGCTGCCGTCCGCTCGAGTAGGCTTCGACGGCGCAGATTGAGCATTGCCAGAGAACGAAAGACGGACGGTCTTTCGCCGGCATGCGTTTCCACCGGCATGGTCTTGCCGTAGCCCCGAAAAATCGCGCCAGACGCAGAAGAACGAACAGGAAGACCGGAAAGCTGACGACAAAAGCGATTATTACCAGGACCGGCAGATGAATTTGTTCGCCACCGAGCACCAGTGTCAGGCCGGAATCATCCCAACTCATGCACGCTCCTGCTAAATCCCGCGTAGCGCCGCAAAGAAGCGCTTTGACGCCGCGAATACATCGGCCAGGCCGATGGCGCGCATGGTGTCGTGCCAGGCTTGCGCAACCAGGATGAGGTGTTCGTTGACCGGATGGGCCGGCAACTTGTTGCACCAGTTGAGCAACGGTTCGGACGCCAGCATAGCCAGCACCAAGGCGCCGATACCGAGCACAACCCCGGCATGCAGCGCGGTGGTGCGGTGCATGGTCGGCGCCACCACCAGCTCGCGCTTGGCATACATCCAGGGCTGCAGCGAGGGTTCCGGCGCATGCGACATCACCGCCGGATCGAGATGGGGCAAGGGCTCCTTTGCCATGGCGGCTAGAACTGGAAATAGATGAAGGGCGCGACGCCGTCGCCGCCCATGGTTTCGATCAGCACCACGACCAGGCCGGCGGCGATGCCCTGCAGCACCAGCGGCCAGCGCTGGAACTTGATCTCCAGCCGATCGAGCAGGGTGCGCGGCGTGAAGTTGATGGCGATGCCAAGCGTGATCAGCGCCAGCAGGTAGGGCTTGGCCAGGAGCAACGGCTCGCCCCAGCGCGCCAGACCTGAGAGCACCGCCAGCGCGTTCTCCATCGAAGACGCGCGGAAGAAGATCCAGGCGAAGCAGACGAAGTGGAAGATGACCAGCGTCGCCAGGATACGGCCCCAGCGCGTGCTGCGCGGCCGCTCGCCGAGGCCAAGCGCCCGCTCGACCGCCAGCCCGCCGCCATGCAGCGCGCCCCACAGCACGAATTTCCAATGCGCGCCATGCCAGATGCCGCCCAGCAGCATGGTGATCATCAGATTGACGTAGGTGCGGACCTTGCCTTTGCGGTTGCCGCCCAACGGAATGTAGAGATAGTCGCGCAGCCAGCTCGACAGCGAGATATGCCAGCGGCGCCAGAACTCCTGCAGACTCTGGGCGCGGTAGGGCTGGTCGAAATTGCGCATGAAGTGATAGCCGAGCAATGCCGCGACGCCGATGGCGATGTCGGAATAGGCCGAAAAATCGCAATAGATCTGCACCGCATAGGCGTAGATCGCCAGCAGCAGATCGAGCGCGCCGTATTCGCTGGGCGCCAGGAAGGCGGGATCGACCAGATCCGTCGCCAGATAATTGGCGACGATCGCCTTCTTGAACAGGCCCCACAGGATCAAGAGCAGCGCCATGCTCATGAAGACGGCATCGCGGCGCGGCGGGCGTTCGAGCTGCGGCATGAAATCGGCGGCGCGCACGATCGGGCCGGCGACCAACTGCGGGAAGAAGGATTTATAGACCGCGACGTCGAGCAGCGAATAGGCGCGCGGCAGATCGCGGCGATAGGCATCGACCACGTAGGAGATGCCCTGGAAGACGAAGAAGGAGATGCCGACCGGCAATATCACTTCGATGAACGGCAGATCGCGCTGCCAGCCGACCGAGCGCAGCAGCCCGTCCAGGCTCTCGATGAAGAAGCCGTAATATTTGAAGAAGCCGAGCGCCAGTAGGTTCAGCGCGATGGCGCAGGCGGCGATCCATTTGCGGCGGATCTCGCTTTTCTCCGCCGCGAGCAACCAGCCGGCGCCCCAGTTTACCAGGGTGCTGGCCGCCAGCAGGAAGGTGAAGCGCCAGTCCCAGTAGGCGTAGAAGAAATAGGACGCGCCCAGCAACATGCATTTGCGCGCCACATGGTGCGGGCTAACGAGCCACACCAGCGCGAAAACGACGAGAAAGAAGAGCAGGAAATCGAGAGTGGGAAAGATCATCGCGGACGATAGGAGCGCATCAGTTCCTTATAAAGCGCATCGCCACCCAGCGCATAGCCTTCGGGTCGCATATGGACGCGATCCTTGTGCACAAAGGGCGGATTTCGCCGCGCCCAGGCATCCATGCCACAGGGGCCGGCCGGGATCTGCGACCAGTCCCAGAACAGCGCCTTGGCGCGCGCCGCTTCCTGGCGCTGGATGGCGCGGGCCTCGATCTGCGGCCCGGGCTCGTGCCAGCGGCACAGCAGCCGGCTGCGCTGCCCGAGCAGATTGTAATAGGCGGCGGCGGTTTGCGCCGGCGGGGCGGCGCAGGCCATGCGGTCGCGCTGCCCGGCCGAGCCGCAGAAATCGGGCACGCGCAGCGCATTGGGCGGACCCACCACCACCAGCGCCGCGTTGGGCGCGATCCGCCGCCACTCAGCCAGCCGGGCGGCGAATTGCTGCCGATAGGCATCGTGCTGGAAAGTCATCGAGAAGCCTTCGTTGGTGCCGAAGGCGATGACGATCAGCGCCGGATCGAGCAGCGCCACTTCCTGCGCAGCGATGGCGGGATCGAAACGCTCCATGATTGCGGCGGTGGCGCCGGACACGCCATGGCTGACCAATGCCACGCCCCGCTGCCGCTGCCAGATGCTCCAGCCCAGCAATTCCACCGAGCCGTTGCCGCGCGGCGCAACGCTCAAACTCTGCCCCGGCCGGTCGAGCTTCAAGGGCACGCGGCGCATCTGCACCGCATTGGCGTTGGTCGAAACTTCACCCAGCGCAGCGCCATCGACACTGACGGTGAAACTGCCGCCGCCCGGCTGCGCCAGGATTTCGATCTCGGCCTCGTCGAAGGGCAGATCGGCCGCCAGCGAAATCGAGTCCGCCGCGTTGTTGCCGATCAGGCGGAAGCCAGCAATGCCGAACGGGCCGGCATCGTCCTCGCGCCTGGCATTCATCAGGGTCCAGTTGCCGGTCTTCTGGATGCGCACGCCGTAAGGATTGTAGTCGGGGTAGGAGTATGCCGTCGGCATATGGCCGCGCCCGGCATTGCCGAAGCGGCTTTGCAGCCGTTCGCGCAAAGCTTGCGTGAAGTGATCGGCATGGGTGTGGCTGTCGCCGATCTGCAGCACCACCACGCGCTGGCGCCTGCCGGCTTCAAGATCGTTCAGCGCTTTATGGAATGGCGCCAGCAGCGCCGCCTGGGTCGACTCGACAGTGGCCGGCTCGACGGCGGTTGGCGCCGGTTTCGGTTTGGGAGCCTGCGCCATGCCATTTGCCGCCAGCGCCATCAGGGCGGCAAGCGACAGGCACAGCAGGCGCATTCAGTTGGCTTTCCCGGATTTGGCGGATTTGGACTCGGAGTCGATCATCGCCGCTTGGCGGAAGACGGGCACGCGCTT
>JAQSWP010000256.1 GCA_029266575.1 Alphaproteobacteria bacterium
TGAAGCAGGGCAAGCTCGTCAAGATGCCGCTGACCGGCCAGGTCGCAGCCATCTCCTGCGGTCTTTACAAGAACAATGCCGTGCTCGATCTCGACTATGCCGAGGACAGCAATGCCGAGGCCGATGCCAATTTCGTGCTGACCGCCCAAGGCCAGATCGTCGAAGTGCAGGGCACCGCCGAGAAGGACCCGTTCTCCGACGCGCAATTCGCCGAGCTGTTCCGGCTGGCGCGCACGGGGGTCGGCGAATTGTCGGTGCTGCAGCGCAAGGCGCTGGGGCTTTAAGCCCCGAAGCGGAAGCTGGGTTTCCTGAGATAGGAGATCGCCAGCCGGTCGAGCCGCTCCGGCACCAACTCGCAGCCGGAGAAGACGCGCACCTCGCCCTCTTCGTCGGCCAGCCGATGCAACAGTTTCTCGCCTTTGGCTGGGTCGTAGGCGCGGATCACCAGGGCGATGTAGAACTGGCCGGCGCGGGGGGCAACGTCGAAGCGTGCTTCGAGATAGGGCACGATGGCGGGATCGCCCGCCGCCACGGCGCGTTTGGCGGCGGCGAACTGCTCGGTCGGCCGGCAGGCGAAACCGACGCAATAGTCGTAGAATATTTCCGACGCGGTGAAGGTCTCGGTATAGGCAAAGCGCGGCACTTCAGTCGGCTTGGCAACGACCAGCGAGGCGCAAACCATGATTGCGGCCAGCAGTGTTGCCACTGCTGCCGGCAGGCGGAAACTTTTCAAAGTGGGCATGGGCGTTAAGGTGACGCGAAAATTTGTCGGAAATAAGCTGGTGTTGGCCAGCCACAACAAGGGCAAGCTGGCGGAGATCGCCGCCGTGCTGGCGCCGGCTGGCGTCGAGCTGATCGGCGCGGGCCTGCTCAACCTGCCCGAACCGGAAGAGACCGGCGCCACCTGTCTTGAGAACGCTCTGATCAAGGCCCGCGCCGCGGTCGCTGCGAGCAGCCTGCCGGCCTTGGCCGACGATACTGGTCTGGAAATCGCAGCGCTCGATGGCTGGCCTGGCGTTATCACCGCCGATATCGGTGGGCCCGAGCGCGATCATGAACTGGCGATGGCCCGCATTCTCGAACGGCTCGACGGCAATGCCGATACGTCGGCCCGCTTTGTCACCGTGCTGGCGCTGTGCTGGCCCGATGGCCATGTCGAGACCGCCGAAGGCGAGGTGCGCGGCAGGCTGGTGCATCCCGGGCGTGGCGCGCGCGGCTGGGGCTACGATCCCTATTTCCTGCCCGACGGCGAAACTCGCGTGTTCGCCGAAATGGCGCCGGGCGAGAAGAACGCGCTGTCGCATCGCGCGCGGGCGGTGCGGGCGCTCTACGATAAGTGCTTTACATGAGCGCCCCCGGTTTCGGCGTCTATGTGCATTGGCCGTTCTGCGTCGCCAAATGCCCGTATTGCGATTTCAACAGCCACGTGCGCGAGCGCGTCGACCAGAACCGCTGGCGCAACGCACTATTGGCCGAGCTCGATCACGCCGCGCAGGAAGCGCCGGATCGTATTGTCACCAGCATCTTCTTTGGCGGCGGCACGCCCAGCCTGATGCCGCCCGACACCGCGGCCGCGGTGATCGAGCGCATCGGGCAACTGTGGCGCGTCGATGCCGGTGCCGAGATCACGCTTGAAGCCAACCCGTCTTCCGTCGAGGCCGCCAAATTCGCCGCCTTGCGTCAGGCGGGCGTCAATCGCCTGTCGCTAGGCATCCAATCCTTGCGCGAAGAGCCGCTGCGTTTCCTGGGCCGCGCCCATGATCTGCAGGAGGGGTTGGCGGCGATCGACGTCGCGCGCCGGCATTTCGATCGCTACTCGTTCGATCTGATCTACGCGCGGCCGGATCAAACTCTGGGTGACTGGCGCATCGAACTCGACGAAGCGATCGAGCTGGCCGGCGATCATCTGTCGCTCTATCAACTCACCATCGAACGCGGCACCCGCTTCTGGACCGATCATGCCAAAGGCAAGTTCACGGTACCGGACGAAGACGCGGCAGCCTCGCTCTATGAGGCAACGCAGGAGCGATTGGAGGCCGCAGGATTGCCGGCCTATGAAATCTCCAACCACGCCAAGCCCGGCGGCGAGTCGCGGCACAATCTGGTCTATTGGCGTTACGAGGATTACGTCGGCGTCGGCCCCGGCGCCCATGGCCGCTTCACAAGCGACGGCGCCAAGCAGGCGACGCGGCGCACCAGCGGACCGGAAGCCTGGCTGGAACAGGTCGAGGCCAGGGGCCATGGCACGGCGGAAAGCGAAACCATCGACGTCGGTACGATGTGGCGGGAAGCGCTGATGATGGGACTGCGGCTGGCCGAGGGCGTCGATCTCAAGGCGCTGGCGGCGCGCGGCATCGACGTGGCGCTCGACCAGCGCAAGCTTGCGCCGCTGATCGAAGGCGGCTTGCTCGAAATCGCCAACGGCCGGCTGGTTGCCACCGGTGCCGGCCGTCAGGTGCTCAATACGCTGCTGCTGAAGCTGATGGACTAGAGCGGATCACGACTGGATGGAAGCGCATGCGCTTCCATCTAGTCGTGTGAATCCGCTCTACTCTTAATGTTTAGAGCAAACTCCCACGCTTTGACGGAATCGCGAGCGATTCCGTCAAACGTGATTTGCTCTAGCGCGTCACCATCGTCGTCTGCTGCTGGAAGCTGGCCGGCGCGGGGCTGATGGTGCGCACGCCGTTGCGCTGGATCTCGATCACCGCCAGGCCGCGCTGCGGCAGGCCATCCGGACCCCAGCGGAAAATGCCGTCGACGCCGGCAAAGCCGTTGGGATCGGACAGCGTCTGGGCCGTCAGCAGCGAGCCATTCGGCGCCTTGGTGCCGATGAGACCGGCCAGGGCGGTGGCGTCATAGGCCAGGCTCGCCAGACGGGGCGGCGCACGGCCATAGGTTTCGTTGAAGCGTTTCTCGAAATCGGTGCGGGTTTCCGGCGGCGGGGCGGCATACCAGGCGCCCAAGAGCGCACCTTCGCGCCATGTGTTGGCGGTGTCCCACAGGCCGGTGCCGAGATATTTGGTCTGACGCGGATCGAGATCGCGGTAGGCCATCAACGGCACGACCTGCGACAGCCGCGCGCCACCCACCGGCACCATCACCGCCTGCACGCCCTTGGCCGAGGCGGCGAAGCCGGTGACGCTGGCGTTGAGATCGGCGCCCTGCGGATCGAAGAAGCCGACCGGCTGCACCGTGGCGCCGCGATTGCGCGCGGTTTCCTCCATGGTGGCGACCACGCTCTGGCCATAGGGCGAGGAGGGCGCCAGCACGGCCATGCTGGTGAGATTCTGGCTGGCGGCGTAACTCACCACGCGCTCGACCTGCGGCTGCACGGTGAAGCCCATGACATAGACACCAGGCTGCGCCACGGTGGTGTCGTTGGAGAAGGAGATCACCTGCACGCCGGCGGCGCGCGCGATCGGCGCCACTGCGGTGGTCGAGGTCGAGAACAACGGTCCCAGGATGATCTGCGCGCCTTCGGCCAGGGCCTTCTGCGCCGCGGCGATGGCGCCTTCTGGCGTCTCGCCGGTGTCCTGCGGCAGCAGGATCACGTCGGGCTTCTGCAGGTCGAACAGCGCCAACTGGGCTGCTTCCAGCATGGCGTTGCCGATATCCTTGCTCTGGCCGGAGAGCGGCAGCAGGAGCGCAATCCGCGTCTTGCCGTCAGGCGAGGGCGGTGGGCCACCCGCCGGCAAAGGCGGCGCGGGAAGCGCGGCTACCGGTGGTGGGCTGGCAACTTGCGGGGTGCTAGTCTGCGACTGGCGCGAGCCGCCGCAGGCGGCCAGCGCCAGGACGGAA
>JAQSWP010000257.1 GCA_029266575.1 Alphaproteobacteria bacterium
GGGCGATCTCGATCTGGCGCTTGGCGATCAGCGGCCGGGCGATCGAGGTGCCGAGCAGATACTGGCCCTCGTAGAGCGCGTTGGCGCGGAACATCGGGAACACGAAGTCGCGCACGAATTCCTCGCGCAGATCGTCGATGAAGATTTCCTTCACGCCGGCCTGCTGCGCCTTCTTGCGCGCGGGCTCGAGTTCCTCGCCCTGGCCGAGATCGGCGGTGAAGGTCACGACTTCGCAGCCATAGGTGGTTTGCAGCCACTTCAGGATCACCGAGGTGTCGAGACCGCCGGAATAGGCCAGCACCACTTTCTTCACGTCGCCGCGTTTCATTGCACCGCTCCCGGGGGTCGAAATCGGCGCGGAGTATAGTCGGGGAGGGCAGCGGGGCAAGGCCGGGCGATCCAAAACCATGCGGAATCCGGCCGTTTGCCCAGGCAGGGCCTTACAATTGCCCTAACAGCCTGTAGCATTGGCGCCTAGGACTGGGTCCAGGACAGGGAACCAGGGAGGAAACCCGATGGCTCAGGCCGATCCCACGAGCATCGCACCGACCAATCTCGATCCCAGCGTGCCGCCGCGGCTGGCCGAGCTTTTGGTGCAGCTGATGCACAAAAGCGGCGAGCCCGATTTCGGCTACGACGAGGACTCGATCGCGCAGATTTCGGTGTGGATCAACCATGCCCGTGGCGCGCCGGACGAGCCGGAGACGCGGCAGATGGCGCAGTTGGCCGCCGCCTTCGTCGGCGACTGCCTGTGCCGGTTGCAGGGCGGGCGCTGGACCAGCAAGGACGGCGAGAGCGCGGTGCATCTGCCCAACGGCATTCTGTGCCATCCCTTCGTCAAGGCGCAGAAGCATCTGGCCAATGGCGACAGCGACAGCCTGCTGCGCTTCTACCGCAGCACCTGCGTGCTTGGCACGCTGACGGCGGAGGAACTGCAGCGCTTCGCCTCGGGCGAACTCGATCTCAGTCAGCGTTTGGCGGATGCGGGTTTGCAGATCACGGTCAGCCAGTCGCATTAGCTTTAAAAAATAAATGCCCTTCTCCCGCCTGCGGAAGAAGGGCATTTCAGAGAGGCGTCTGTCACAAAAAAAAACCGGCCAGGAAAACTGCCTGGCCGGATTTGAGTTGGACGACAGGGAACGAAGAAGTCGCTTCAGTGCAGGCTGGCAGGCCGTTGCACGTGTTCGCCCGGCAGATCGACGCTGGGCTTGGGAATGCCGACATAGTTCAGCACCGGACCGGTGATGCCGGCGATCTTGTAGAAACCATCGAGAGTGGAACGGTCGACGGTGGCGACGCAGGCGATGCAGGTGCCCTCGCGATAGGGCGCCGGCAGGCCGAGCGGCCGCAGCTTCCAGCCGAATTGCAGGCCCTTGGCCAGCAGGAAGGCGTCGGTGACCATGCTCATGTGGCGCAGGCCCAGCGACAGCGCATGTTCGAACAGCCCGCACACCAGCTTGTCGAGCACGCCGCCCTGGCCGGGCTGGCGGAAGTCGCGATGGGCGCACAGCCGGGTGATCTCGAACACCTCCTCGCTGCGCGGCACGGGGGCTGCTTCGCACAGATGCGGAAAGACGTCGCCCAGCAGATGCGGGCCGGTGGTCGGCAGCAGCCGCACGCAGCCGGTGACGTGGTTGTCTTCGAAGGCCAGAAGATAGGTCGCGTCCGGACTGTCGAACTGGTCCTTCTCCAGCCCGTCCGGCCGGTCGAGATCGACCCAGTTCCGTTCCTTGACGTAAATCTCATGGCGCAGGCGGAACATCTCCTCCAGCGCTTCCCCATAAAGATGGGCGTTGTCCTTGGTTACGACCTCAATCATGTCCCACATACCTCAATGTCATCCACCTGATAGTGAAGCGAGGCGGCGCATCCCAACACCCCGCCGATCAGAGGGGGAACAAATCAGGTTTCAGTTACAGTAAAAATATCATTGAATCAGAAAGGTTTACAGGCGCGCCCTAGTCTCGATTGGAAACTGAAGGGCGTTTGCGCTGCGGCGCCATGGAAATCAGGCAAAGAAAAACCCGGCGAAAGCCGGGTTTGCGGTCGGTGGAGGGCCCGAAGGGTCAGATATTGAGCTCGCCGGAGCGGAAGGCGGCCAGGACGGCCTGGACGCGGGTGGCGACGTCGAATTTGCGCTTGGCGTTTTCGATGTGCCAGTGCGCGGTGGTCGAGGAGATGGTCAGGATCGAGGCTATCTCGTCGTCGGTCTTGCCTACCGCGGCCCAGTGCAGGCACTCGCGCTCGCGCGGGGTCAGCTTCTTGCGCTCGCCGGTCTCCTCGCTCTGCTGGCGCAGGCGCGAGAGCTTGTCGTGGCAGTAGATTGCCATCAGATGGATGGCGGCGCGGCTGCGCGAGTCCAGCGCCACATGCTCGCCGGCCACGGTGACGATGCCGCGATAGCGGCGGGCGCCGTGGATCGGCACCACAAAGCCGTGGCGCATGCCGAACTCGCGCGCTTCCTGGTAGAAGCGCTCGGCGAAGGGCGAGTTGTGGCGGTCGAGCGATTCGGCCCAGGTGAACGGATCGGTGCGATGCAGCGTGTCGAACACCACCGGATCGCGATAGAAATAGCCTTTCTCGCGATAGCGGTTGCGCCACACGTCGGGCCAGGTGACCAGCTTCTGCGGCTGCGCCAGCGGATCCTTCAGGTCGGAAACCAGGATGCGATCGTAGCCCATGCCCTCGAGCAGCGAGCGGAACTGCCGCGCGATGCGATCGGCATCGTTGCAGTTGGCTATCTGCTCGACGAATGAGAAGGCTGCGGTTTCGATCGACATCGTGCGGTCTCCTTGCGCCCGCTTAGTTGGGCGGCATCGAACCATCCGTCGGAATGCCCTGCAGCGCAGCCCAGTGCTTGCTGTCGGTAACTCCGGGGATGTCGGCCGAAATGATCTGTTCCGGGGTCGGCGCGTTCTCGACCAGATGCTGGCCGTTGAACAGCCGCGCCGCGTTGGCCATGGCGACGACCTGAGGCATCTCAGCTCGCACCGCTTCCAGCAGCGAGGGGTTGGCGTGTGCGAGCGCCAGGGCCGTTGCGGCCGGGAAACGCTCGCCCATCAGGATTTCAACGAGGCGGTCGGCCAGCGCGCACAGGAACTCCTGCTTCATGCGCGCCGTCGCTTCCTCGAGCGCACGCACCACCATCGAGGGGTCGAGCGCGGACATGTTGCCAAGCCGCGCGAGCGCGGCGGCGTCACTCATGGCGCGAAAACGATCACCAACGCCGCTGCGAGGCGCAGCAGTCGCGTCTTCGATCGGCGTCGTTGCGCCCTCCGGGATGCTCTTTTGCACCCGTATCTCCCTGTTGCCTGTCGATTGTATTTCTTTGATGCGTACGCGTGCAGGTTTTACCCGCGAAAAGATCAAAGCACGTCTGCATTACGCGCTGCAACGAATCATCGCAGTATTAGGACCATCGCACCCTTTGGTACGGCTTTCGTATATTGTCCTGAAAATGCAGGCTTTTTTCTTCATTTCGAAATGAATCGCATGGAGTCAATCGACTAGACGGCTTTGTTCATCTCATGTCGGAATAAATTACAGCGTAAGGAAGTTGCGCACGGTTTCGTTACGCGCCGGCGGCGCGATTGAGATCGCCGGTTTTGGTGCGCCGGCCGCGCTGGGACGCCGACTTAAGCTGGCCGCAGGCGGCCAGAATATCGCGCCCGCGCGGGGTCCGCACCGGGGCCGCAAGATTGGCCTGGTTGAGGATCTCGGCGAAGCGATGGATGCGGTTGTTGGACGAGCATTCATAGGGCGCGCCGGGCCAGGGATTGAACGGAATAAGGTGCGCCGGGATAGGCGCGGCAGGCTTCGAGCAATTCGGCGATCGGCCATTTGCGATTGATCGGCACCAGCTCGTTGCGCAATTCGTCGGTCACGGCATGCAGGGAGACGGCGAGGTTGACGTTCAATTCCTCGCCGCAGCGCTGCATCATCGGCACCACGCCCGAGGTCGACAGCGTGATGCGCCGGCGCGACAATGCGATGCCCTGATCGTCCATGGCGATGGCGAGCGCCGCAGCGACATTGTCGAAATTGTACAGCGGCTCGCCCATGCCCATCATGACGATGTTGCTGAGCAGGCGTGGGGTTTCGCCGGTGGGCGAGGGCCACTCGCCATAGGAATCGCGCGCCACCATGAACTGGCCGACGATCTCGGCCGGGTTGAGGTTCCGCACCAGCTTCATGGTGCCGGTGTGGCAGAACGAGCAGGTCAAGGTGCAGCCGACCTGGCTCGAGACGCAGACCGCGCCGCGATCGTCTTCGGGGATATAGACGCTCTCGATCTCGTTGCCGTCGGCAAGCCGCAGCAGCCATTTGCGCGTGCCGTCGCTCGAGCGCTGTTCGGTGGCGATCTGCGGCCGCTCGATGACGTAAAGCTCGTCGAGCTTTTGCTGCACCTTGCGCGCGATATTGCTCATGCGCGAGAAATCGCTCAGTCCGTGCCAGTAGATCCAGTGCCAGATCTGCGCCGCGCGGAACGGCTCCAGC
>JAQSWP010000258.1 GCA_029266575.1 Alphaproteobacteria bacterium
GTCGACAACTACGTGCCGGCCAATCCGCTGGTGACGCCCGAGCACATCGTGCCGGAATGGTACTTCCTGCCGTTCTACGCCATCCTGCGCGCCGTGCCCGACAAGCTTTTAGGCGTGCTGGCGATGTTCGGCGCCATCGCCGTGCTGTTCGTGCTGCCCTGGCTCGATCGCTCCAAGGTGCGCTCCGCCACCTTCCGGCCGATCTACAAGGTGTTCTTTTGGGTGTTCGCGGTCGATTGCCTGGTGCTGGGCTGGCTCGGCGCCAATCCGGCGGAAGGCGTCTATGTCTGGATGAGCCGCGTCGCCACCGCCTACTACTTCTTCCATTTCGTGATCCTGCTGCCGCTGCTCAGCAAGATCGAAACGCCGCTGCCCATGCCGGCCAGCATCGCCGATGCGGTGCTGTCCAGACACAAGGCCGCGCCGGTCGCGGCCGAGTAAGGGGAGCGCATCACATGTCGACCAAAAACATGCTGCGCCTCGCCGCTATCGCCGTCGCCGGCTCGCTGCTGGCGACACCGGTTCTTGCCGCCGAAGGCCACGGTCCGACGCCGCCGAGGCAGAAATGGTCGTTCGACGGGTTGTTCGGCTCCTATGACCGCGCCGCCCTGCAGCGCGGCTATCAGGTCTATCAGGGCGTCTGCGCCGCCTGCCACGGCCTGTCGCTGGTCGCCTATCGCGATCTGCGCGATATCGGTCTGAGCGACAACCAGATCAAGGACGCGATCAAGGACATCCAGGTCACCGACGGTCCCAACGATGCCGGCGAGATGTTCGAGCGTCCGGCGCTGCTGTCGGACCGCTTCAAGAAGCCTTATCCCAACGAACAGGCCGCCATCGCCGCCAACGGCGCGCTGCCGCCCGACCTGTCGTTGCTCGCCAAGGCGCGCATCGTCGAGGCCGGCAGCATTCCGGTGATCCGCTCCTTCGCCGCCAAGATCCGCTATGGCGGGCCCGACTACATCCAGGGCGTGCTGACCGGCTACAAGGATTTCGCCACGCTGACGCCGGAAGAACGCACGGCCCTCAAACTGCCGGAGAAACTGGCCGACGGGCAGTACTACAACGAGTACTTCAAGGGTCATGTCATCCGCATGCCGCCGCCGCTCACCGACGGCGCCGTCACCTTCCTCGACGAGGCGCCCAACACCGCCGTAGCGATGGCGCACGACGTCACCACCTTCCTGACCTGGGCGGCCGAGCCGCGCATGGAACAGCGCAAGCAGACCGGGCTGAAGGTGGTCCTGTTTCTGCTGGTGCTGGCCGGGCTGATGTACATGGTCAAACGCAAGGTCTGGGCCAACGTCCCGCACTGAGCGCTACGCCGCCGACAAAGTAAAAGGCCGCTCCTCGAGGCGGCCTTTTCAGTTTTTACGGCTCAACAACTCCCCTCATCCTGAGGAGCGGCCCGCAGGGCCGCGTCTCGAAGGATCGGCAACCGCACCGTTGCCTGTGGAGCCGATCCTTCGAGACGCTCGCTCGCGCTCGGTCCTCAGAATGAGGGGAGTGTGCGGCGTCCGCCTACTTCAAATGCTTGCCGAAGAACTCCAAGGTCCGCTGATACGCCTGCTTCGCCGCTGCCGCGTCGTAGGAGGCGCGCTCGTCGCAGTGGAAGCCGTGATCGGCGGCATAGACATGCACCTCGACCTCGGGATGGGCGTCGGCGACGGCCTTCACCTGGTCCATCGGGATATGGGCGTCCTTGTCGCCGAAATGCAGCGCCGTCGGCACCTTGGGCTTCAACTCGCGAGCGGCATAGACGCCGCCGCCGTAATAGCCCACCGCCGCATCGACATCGGCGCTCGCCGCTGCCCGCCAGGCCACCGTGCCGCCAAAGCAGAAGCCGACAATGCCGACCTTGCGGCAGCCCTGATGGCGCAACGCTTTGATGGCGCCGCGCACGTCGGCCAGAATCTCGTCGGGCTTCAGCGACATGGCGATGTCGCGGCCCTGGGCGATGCCTTCCTGGGTGTAGCCGAGCTGCACGTTCTTCTGGCGCCGGTCGAACATGGCCGGTGCCAGCGCCAGATAGCCATCGGCGGCGAAACGGTCGGTGACGTTGCGGATATGGCGGTTGACGCCGAAAATCTCTTGGATCACCACCAGCCCTGCGGCGGTGGCGCTGCCCGGCTTGGCTTGGTAGGCGCCGATCTGGGTTCCGTCCGTCGACTCGATGGTGCGCTGCTCGCCCATGAAATTTCCTCCTGTTGATTTTGCGAACCGATCCTAACCCAATCCGGTTGCAGGCCAAGCACCTCCCGTCCCGCGATTTTGCATGCGGGCCGGGCGTGGCTTCTTCTAGAGTGCCGGCCAGCGGAGGTCTGCCATGTACGTTCCACGCCATTTCAGCATCGATGACCATGCCCATATGGTCGCGTTCATGCGGCGCAACGGTTTTGCGCTGTTGACGACGTGCACCGAAACCGGGCCCTTCGTCAGTCATCTGCCGCTGCTGCATGTCGATAGCGGCGGGCAGGGCAAGCTGATCGGCCACATGGCGCGCGCCAATCCGCAATGGCGGCATTTCGAGCAGGGCAAGGAGGCGCTGGTCGTGTTCTGGGGCCCGCACGCCTATATCTCGCCCGGCTGGTACGACACACCCAACCAGGTGCCGACCTGGAACTACGAGACCGTGCATGCCTATGGCACGCCGCGCCTGGTCGAGGACAGCGCCGGCGCGCTTGAGATCTTGCGCCGGCTGGTCGGCACCTACGAAAGCGGTTTCGCGCAGCCGTGGCAGATGGAGGCGCTGCCGGCGGGCCTCGCCGAAGGCATGACGCGCGGCATCGTCGCCTTCGAAATCGAGATCGCGCGGCTGGAAGGCAAGGCCAAGCTCAGCCAGAACAAAACCGTCAAGGACCGCGAAAACGCCGCCTCGATGCTGGAGTCGCTGGGCGGCGAGGACAATCGGCGCACCGCCGCGCTGATGCGGGCCACGATCTGACATGGCGCTCATTATCGAAAAGCTGCGAGCCGAAACGCCGGGCTGCGAGCAGGTGCTGCATTTCAACAATGCCGGCGCCGGGTTGATGACCGAGCGAACCTTGCGTGCCGTCACCGGCCATCTCGAGCTCGAAGCGCAGATCGGCGGCTACGAGGCGCATGACAGTCAGATCGCCGGCATGGAGCATTTCTATGATGCCACCGCGTCGCTGCTGAAATGCCAGCGCGACGAAGTCGCCTTCATCGAGAACGCCACCCGCGCGTGGGACATGGCGTTCTATTCGCTGCAGTTCAAAGCCGGCGACCGCATCCTCACCTCGGTCTCCGAATACGCCTCCAACTTCATCTCCTATCTGCAGACCGCCAAGCGTACCGGCGCGGTGATCGACGTAGTGCCCGACGACAATCAGGGCCAAATCGACATCGCGGCGCTGAAGCAAATGGTCGACAAGCGCACCCGCCTGATCGCCATCACCCATGTCCCCAGCCATAACGGCATGATCCAGCCGGCGGAGACGGTCGGGCAGGTGGCGCGCGCTGCCGGCGTGCTCTATCTGCTCGATGCCTGCCAGTCGGCGGGACAGGTGCCGCTCGATGTGGCGAAACTCGGTTGCGACATGCTCTCCGGCACGGGACGCAAATACTTGCGCGGGCCGCGCGGCACCGGTTTCCTGTACGTGCGCAAAGAGCTGATCGAGCGGCTCGAGCCGCCGTTTCTCGACCTGCATTCGGCGAGCTGGACCGGCTTGCGTGACTACGAGGTGCGCAAGGATGCGCGCCGCTT